>VXRE01000135.1:0-48744 GCA_009838635.1 Acidimicrobiia bacterium
TACCCCCATCAAGCCCACGCCCACCCCGACGCCCAGGGCGGTGACCAGCACCCCGAACCCGGTGTCGCCTCCTCGCAGGACGGTACTGGCGAACGACTGGCCCAGGGGCAGGAGGGCGCTCCCCCCGAACAGGGCCACCGCCATCCCGAACACCACCCGGCGGACGGTACGGGTCCGGGTGACGAAGGCGAATCCCTCGACCATGTCGCGCAGGGGTTGTGACCAGTCCCTCCCGGCCCGGTCCGGGGCGCCGCTCGTATCGGCCAACGTCGGCTTGGGGATGGCGATGGTCGCCACGATCGCCCCGGAGACCAGGAAGGTCACAGAGTCCAGGACGAAGGCCAGGTCGGGGGCCCGGTCGATCGGACCCAGCGAACCCACCAGGGCGTAAAGAGCGGCCACGCCCGACCAGGTGGCCGCTCCGATCGGAGCGGTACCGTAGGCGGCGGCGGCCGAGAAGCTATTTGCCTTCACCAACTGTTCCGTGTCGACCAGGGTGGGGACGGCCGCCTCGCGCGCCGGTTGGCGAACCATGGTCAGGATCTCGAGGATCGAGGAGATGACGGCGATCGTGACCAGATCGTTGGCCAGCACCAGCCAGAGCACCACTACCGCGCGCCCGACATCGGATGCCACCATCGTCCACTTGCGATCGAACCGATCGGCCAGCACGCCCGCCAGCGAGCCCAACAGCAGGCTGGGGATGATCCGGCTCACCAGGGGGACCAGGACCGCGGTGCTGCCGCCGATGCGATCGGCCAGGGCAAGCGTGGCGAAGAACGTGATCCAGTCGCCCCACGAGGAAGCGGCGCTCGCCCACCAGAGCCTGGCGAAAGCACCTCTACGCAATAGTTCTATGGTCGTCCCTCAAATCGTGTCAGACCCTCCGAGTACGCTCGTAGCCGGTGGGCTCGGGCACTATCACCGGGCCAACCGGCCGTAGGGACGACCGGCCCGTTTTGACAAGCTCGACAGAATGAGGATATTAAGACCTCATGGCCAAGCCGCTCATCATCGTCGAATCCAACGCCAAGGCCAAGACCATCGGGGGCTACCTGGGGAGGGGCTTCCGGGTGGAATCCTGCCAGGGTCACATCCGCGACCTACCCGACCGCGCCCAGCAGATCCCTGCCAAGTACCGCGACCAGGCCTGGGCCAAGAACTGGGGAGTTGACGTAAACAACGATTTCGAGCCTCTGTACATCGTTCCCAGCGACCGGCGTCGGATCGTGACCAAACTGAGGCAGGCCGCCAAGGAGGCGTCCGAGCTGTACCTGGCGACCGACGAGGACCGCGAGGGAGAAGCCATCGCCTGGCACCTCACCGAGGTCCTGAAACCCAAGGTCCCAACCCACCGGATGGTGTTCCACGAGATCACGCCGGGTGCGATCAGGGATGCCCTGGCCAACCCCCGCACCATCGACAGTTCTCGGGTCGACGCCCAGGAAGCCCGGCGGACCCTGGACCGGCTGGTCGGCTACGGCGTATCGCCCGTGCTGTGGCGCAAGGTCAGGAGGGGTCTCTCCGCGGGTCGGGTCCAGAGCGTGGCGGTGCGCCTGCTGGTGGAGCGGGAGCGCCGGCGGATCGCGTTCCGGTCGGCGAGCTTCTGGAACGTGGAGGCCCGGCTCGTCACCCGCGGGGACGAGGGTTTCCAAGCCCAGCTGGTGGCCGTTGACGGCGTGCGTCCGGCCGGCAGCAAGGACTTCGACTCCGGTGGCAACCTCAAGTCCGCCCGGGTCGTGCTGCTCGATGAAGACCGGTCGGCCCGGCTCGCCGAGGCGGCCGAGGGCTCCCGGTTGCGGATCCGGTCGGTGGACCGCAAGCCCTATACCCGCAAACCCCAGGCGCCCTTCCGGACCTCCACCCTCCAGCGAGAGGCCTCCACCAGGCTGCGGTTCGAGCCCGGCCGGACCATGCGAGCCGCCCAATCCCTCTACGAGAGCGGCTACATCACCTACATGCGGACCGACAGCATCACCCTGTCCGAGACCGCTCTGACGGCGGCCCGCTCCGAGATCGCGAAGCGGTTCGGCAATGAATACCTGGCCACCGGACCCGTCCGGTACACCGGCAAGGTGGCCAACGCCCAGGAGGCGCACGAGGCCATCCGGCCCGCCGGTGACCGGTGGAGGACGCCCGAGGAGGTGGCGGCGCTGGTGTCCGACCGCGACCAGCACCTGATCTACCAACTGGTATGGGCCCGCACCCTGGCCTCGCAGATGGCCCCGGCGCGGGGCGAGTCCACAAGGGTCCGGGCGGGAGCCACGCTCGATGACGGAACGGACGTCGAGTTCGAGGCATCGGGCCTCACCATCCGGTTCCCCGGCTTCCTGAAGGTCTATGCCCACGCTGACCGGGAACGGCACCTGCCCCGGGTCGAGGTGGGCGACCAGGTCACCGCCCGGGACGCTCGCGCCAAGGAACACCGCACGGAGCCGCCGAGCCGGTACAGCGAGGCCTCCCTCATCAAGGAACTCGAGGAGCGAGGGATCGGCAGGCCGTCCACCTACGCCTCCACCATATCCACGATCATCGAACGCGACTACGTGTTCAAGAAGAGGACCGCGCTGGTCCCGTCGGTGACGGCCTTCGCCACCACGGCGTTACTGGAACGCCACTTCGACCACCTGGTCGACTACGGCTTCACCTCCCGCATGGAGGGAGACCTCGACAAGATCGCCCGGGGCGAGGAGCGAAAGGTCCCCTGGCTGAGCCGCTTCTTCCACGGGAACGGATCCCCCGGCCTGCTCGAATTGATCGCCTCGGACCGCGTCAAGGAAATCGACCCCCGCAGCCTCTTCATACCCGTAGGGGAGGACTCCACCGGCGCCGAGGTGGTGGCGCGGGTGGGGAGGTATGGCCCGTACCTCGCGAGGGGCGAGGACCGAGCCTCGATACCCGAGGACCTGCCGCCGGACGAGCTGACCCTCGAGAAGGCCCTCAGCCTCCTGGATGCTCCTTCAGGCGACAAGATCCTGGGCACCGATCCTGAGTCCGGCCTGACCGTCCTGGCCCGCAGCGGACGCTACGGGCCGTACGTGCAGCTCGGTAAGCAGGTCACCGGATCCCGCCAGAAGCCCAAGCGGACTTCCCTGCTGTCCGGCATGGAGCTGGACTCGCTGAGCCTGGAGGACGCCCTGCGCCTGCTCTCCCTGCCCCGCACGGTGGGGGTGCATCCCGACAACGGCCAGACCATCGTGGCGGGTCTGGGACGCTACGGGCCCTATCTCAAGATGGGGACCGAGTACCGGAATCTGGCTGACCAGGAACTGCTCTTCGGAATCACCCTGGAAGAGGCGGTCACGGTGATGAACCAGCCGAAGGCCCGCCGGGGCCGTCGGGCCGCGCCTCCACTGAAGGAGCTGGGCAAGGACCCTGAGTCCGGGGGCGAGATGGTGCTCAGGACCGGGCGGTACGGGCCGTACCTTACGGATGGGATCGTGAACGCCTCGGTTCGAGAGAATGCCGTGGCCGGCCTGGGCGCCGAAGAGGCCGCCGGGCTTCTCGCCGCCAAGCGGGAGAAGCTGAAGAGCCAGGGCAAGTGGCCGCCCAAGAAGAAGCGCTAGACGCGTCGCCACCGTTGTGGCAGGTTGCGGAAGGCGACGCCGAGCGCTAGGACCGGCAGCACCGTCGCCAGGACACCTCCCACGTACGGAACCTGAAGGAGGATCACGAACACCAGCGCGGCCGCCACGAAAGACCCGTACGGTCCCATCCGGAACCTGGTCACCAGACCCCACGCCCACACGATCACCGGCACCGACCCTGAGATGAACGCGAGCAGGAACGCCAGGAACGCCGGAATGAGGCACACCAGACCCGCAATTACGGCAGCCATCACCACTCGGGGCGGCCCGGCCCAGATGGCCAGGGCGGGGACGGTCACCGGCAGGGTCAGGATCAAGAGGGCCACCACCCCTCGGACCACGATCCCGGCGGGGCGCCTGCGCACGCGTTCGACGCAGGCATGGAGCCATCCCGGCCGGAAACGGATCGCCAGCAACCCCATGGCCATGAACAGCAGGAAGATCACCAGACCTCCCAGGAGGCGTCCCGCCCGTAGCCAGATGTCCGGTGATAGGGGTGCCCGGCGCACCAGCGTGCCACCGATGGTGGCTCCGGGATCGATGTCTGCATCGTCGGCACTTCGATAGCCCAGGTCTCCGCCCACCACGGCGCCCGGCCCGACCCTGAGGTGGTCGATGGTCATCTCCACGTCCTGGCCCACCCGGCCGTCGATCGTGGCGTGGAGGGTACGGCCGCCCAAGTCGCGACCCAGCCCTCCGTCGGTCAGCAACCGTATCGCCCAGACCAGCGCATCGCCACCGATCTCGCCCCCCAGCACCGCATCCCGGGCCAGGACGGCCACCTCCCCTCCCACCTTGCCGGAAACCTCGAGGTCGACACCGGCCAGCCGGACCGCGCCCTCCACTGTGCCCTCGATCGAAGCCGCCCGGGCAAATCCGACCACGTCCCCCTCGACCGAGCCCGTGACGTGGAAGCGGCTGGTGGCCAGGACCACCAGGTCGCCCTCGATGGTCCCGTGGACCCGGACCACCGACGCCGAGACGTACAGGTTCTCCCCCACCACCTCATTCTCCGGCAGGATGTAGATGTCCCCGCTGACGGTCTGGAGGGCCTCGGGGGCGGCGGCAGCCGTCAGGAGTAACGCCGCCACGCCGAGCCCGAGCAGCCTTGAAGCCAGATTCCTAGACACCAACCCGGTTCAATACGTCGAGCAAGGGGCCGGGGAAGACCCCTAGAACCACGGACACGCCCGCCGATGCGACCAGCACCCACCGGATGCTCCGGGCCACGACGAGAGTCGCTCCCTCGCCCTCGTCCCCACGGAAGTACATCACCACCACCAACCGCAGGTAGAAGAAGAAGGCCGCCACGGATGCCAGCAGCCCGGTGATCACCAGCCACTCGTAGCCGCCGTCCCAAGCGGACGTGAACACCTGGAACTTGCCGATGAACCCGGTGGTGAGGGGCATGCCGGACATGGCGATCATCAGGGTGGCCAGAACCGCCGCCACCACCGGCGACCGCCTGGCCAGACCCCGGTACTCCTCGAAGGTACTGCCGGTGTTGGCCTCGCCGCTGACCGCCGTAACCGCCGCGAAGGCTCCCACCAGCATCACCGAATAGGTAGCCAGGTAGAACAGGACGCCGGAACTGGCCACCAGTCCCGCCGCCAGCCCGGTCAGTATGAAGCCGGCATGGGCCACTCCGGAGTACGCCAGCATCCTCCGCACGTCGGATTGCTGGATCGCCAGCAGGGTGCCCAGTATCACGGACACCGCCGCTACCAGCGCCAGACCGTCCCCCCACGCCCCGGAGTAGCGCTCGAAGCCTCCGGTCAGGATGTTGATCAGGGCGGCGAAGCCTCCGATCTTGGCCACAGCCGCCATGAACCCCACCACTCCCGATGGAGCTCCCTGGTAGACATCCGGCGCCCAGGAATGGAACGGCGCCGCGGTGACCTTGAAGCCCAGGCCGACCACGATTAGGCCGACCCCGATGAGCAGGACCGCCGGACGGGCCACGTGGACCGCCGACAGGAAGGCTGCTATCTCGCCGAGGTTGGTGCTGCCCGTGGCCGCGTAGACCAGGGCGCCGCCGTAGATGAAGATGGCGGAGGCGAACGCACCCAGCAGGAAGTACTTCATGGCCGCCTCGTCACCGGCCGGGGAGCTACGCATGATCCCGGCCAGCACGTATAGGGCGATGGAGCCCACCTCCAGCGCCACGAAGGTCATCACCAGGTCGGCCGAGGCGCCCATGAGCATGAAGCCGACGGTCGCCACCATGACCAGGGCGATCCCCTCGGCGGCGCGGCGGCGAAGCCCGACCAGCATCCGCCAGGCCGCGGCCGTCCCCAGCACGGCTGCCACCAGCAGGATGGCCCGAACCGTCACCGATAGGTGGTTGAGAAGGAGCGTTCCCCCGAAGGACACGCCGGCCCCGTCGATGCCGACCCGGCGCCATTGGAACCCGATCGCGATCGCCACCAGTGCGTAGGTCGTCGAGACCAACCATCCGTGCACCCGGGCCGAGGGTCGGGCGAACACGTCCACCATCAGCACCACCACCGCCCCCGCGGTGAGGATGATCTCCGGCGCTATCGCCAGGTAGGAGACGCCGGTCATTCCCCGCCCCCCGACGCCATGACGTTTGTACCGCCCGGTTGGGGCGCCGTGTACGCGGTGGTGGCTTCGACCCGTTCCAGGACCGCGTCCGTGGACGGACCGATCACATCGAGTGCCACCTTCGGATAGACGCCCAGCACGATTATGAGAGCGACCAGCGGTACGAAGACCAGGGTCTCCCCGATGGAGAGGTCCGAGACCTGCCGGTTGGCCGGATCCGTGATCTCGCCGGTGAAGACCCGCTCGTACGCCCACAGGAGGTAGACCGCCGCCAGGATGACGCCCGTGGCGGACAGCACCGTGTACACGGGGAGCGTCGGGTAACTCCCCACGAGGATCAGGAACTCGCCCACGAACCCGTTCAGGCCCGGCAGCCCGATCGAGGCGAAGGCGATGAACAGGAACATGCCCGCGAAGACGGGCATTGACGAGGCGAGACCCCCGAAGTCGGCGATGGCCTTGGTGTGGCGGCGCTCGTAGAGGATCCCGACCAGGAGGAACAGCGCCCCGGTCGTGAGACCGTGGTTGATCATCTGGACCACGCTTCCCTCCAGGCTCTGGGAGGTGAGGGCGAAGGTCCCGAGGACGATGAAGCCCAGGTGGCTGACCGACGAGTAGGCCACCAGCTTCTTCAGGTCGGGCTGGACGATGGCCACCACAGCCCCGTAGATCACCCCGACCACCGCCAGGGTGGCCAGTAGGGGCACGAAGTCGAGGGTGGCCTCTGGGAACAGCGGCAGGTTGAACCGGAGGAGCCCGTAGGTGCCGAGCTTCAGAAGGACTCCGGCCAGCAGCACCGATCCGGCGGTGGGCGCCTCCACGTGGGCGTCGGGCAACCAGGTATGGAGCGGGAACACCGGGACCTTGATGGCGAACGCGACCACGAATGCCCCGAACAACCACCGCTGGGTATTGAGACCGAGATCGAGGTCCAGCATTCCGAGGTACGAGAAGCTGATCTCGCCCACCTGCTCCCGGTGAATGAGCGCCAGAGCGATTATGCCCGCCAGCATCAGGGCCGAGCCCAGCGCCGTGTAGAGGAAGAACTTGACCGCCGCGTAGATGCGGTTCTCGCTCCCCCAGATGCCGATTATGAAGGCCATCGGGATCAGGATCGCCTCGAAGAACACGAAGAACAGGAACAGGTCGAGCGACAGGAACACCCCGATGAGGCCGGCCTCCAGCAGCAGGTTCATCGCGATGAACAGCCGGACCCGGTGATCGATCCCGCCGGACGCGGCCAGGGCGACCGGGACCAGGACGGTGGTCAGCAGGACCAGCAGCAGCGAGATGCCGTCCACACCCAGGTGCCAGCCGACCCCGAGGCCTTCGATCCATACGGCCCGCTCGACGAACTGGAAGCCCGCCTCACCCCGTTCGAAGGCCAGGAACAGCCCGCCGGCGAGCGGGACCGGGAGCAGGCTGAGCACCACCCCCAGGGGCCGCACCAACTCCCGGCGGCGTTCCGGGATGAGCATCACGACGACCGCGCCGACCACGGGCACGAGGATTAGGGCTGTGAGGGTGGAGAAGCCGCTCATGTCAGAGGCCCCTCACCACGATCCAGCCGACCACCACCAGCGCGCCCACCGCCAGCAGCGAGCCGTAGGTGCGCACGAACCCCGACTGGAGGGGCCGGAGCCGGGCACCGAGCCGGCGAACCGCGATCCCCACCCCGTTGACCAGCCCGTCGATGGCGCGCTGGTCCAGGGCGCCGGCGCTCCACTCGGCGATCCGCGATCCCGGCTTGACGATCAGGTTCCCGTACACGTCATCGATCCAGTAGCCGTGCTCCCACGCCATGAGGGGCCGGCGGACCCTGCCCAGCAGGCGCTCCCGGACCTCCTCCGATGCCCGCCCGTAGACCAGGTAGGCGATGAGGATGCCCACCAGGCCGGCGGCCACCGAGACCAGCGCCAGCGCGGCCAGCAGGAAACCGTCCCCGGGGGCGTGAGCCACCGGTACGGAGTGGAACACAGGATCCAGGAAGTGCTCGAAGCTCAGCCGGAACGGGGTGTTGACGAAACCGATCACCAGCGTCAGCGCGCCCAGGATCACCAGCGGGATGGTCATGACGCGGGGCGACTCGTGCGGCTCCACCCCCTCCCCCCATCGGCCCTCACCCGAGAAGACCATGAAGTACTGGCGGGCCATGTAGAAGGCTGTCAGCAGGGCGGTCACCAGGCCCACCGCCCACAGCACGGTGTAGTACCCGCCCTTATAGAACATCACCGCCAGGATCTCGTCCTTCGACCAGAACCCGGCCAGCGGGGGGATGCCGGCTATCGACAGGGTGGCGATCAGCATGGTGGCGTGGGTGAGCGGCAGCTTCCTGCGCAGGCCACCCATCCTGGTCATGTCCTGCCGGCCTGCCATGGCATGGATGACCGACCCGGCCCCGAGGAAGAGAAGCGCCTTGAAGACCGCGTGCGTGACGAGGTGGAACAGGCCCGCCACGTAACCTGCCACGCCGACCGCCATGAACATGTAGCCCAGCTGGCTGATGGTCGAGAAGGCCAGCACCCGCTTGATGTCGCGCTGGGCGATGGCGATGGTGGCCGCCATCAGCGCCGTGAGCGCTCCCACCGTGGCCACTACCCCACCGGCCACGTCGGACAGTCCGAAGATGGCCGCGCAGCGCGCCACCATGTAGACACCCGCCGTGACCATGGTGGCGGCATGGATCAGGGCCGACACCGGAGTGGGGCCCTCCATGGCGTCGGGCAGCCAGACGTGAAGGGGGAGCTGGGCCGACTTACCGGCCGCACCCACCAGCAGCAGCAGGCCGATGGCGGTGGCGGTGCCGGCGCCGATCACCATTCCGGGGTCGTGGAGCACCTCCGTGTAGGAGAGGGTGCCGAACGAGAGGAAGATGATCATCAGGGCCACCATGAAACCGAAGTCCCCGATCCGGTTCACCACGAACGCCTTCTTGCCGGCCGCGGCGGCCGAGGGGCGGGTGTACCAGAAGGAGATCAGGAGGTAGGAGCAGAGGCCCACCAGCTCCCAGCCCACGAACAGGAGGGCGAAGTTGTTGGCAAGCACCAGGATCAGCATCGAGGCGATGAACAGGTTCAGGTAGGTGAAGAAGCGGCCGAACCGGGGATCGCCGTGCATGTACCCCACCGAGTAGATGTGGATGAGGGCGCCCACGCCGGTGACGACCAGGGTCATGGTGGCCGAGAGGGGATCCCACAGCAGCTCGGCCCTGGCCCCCAGGCCCGGTATCCAATCGAACAGGTGCACCACCGCCACCGCATCTTGGGAGGCGTCGGCCGAGATGAAGAAGTCGCGGGCCGCCACTGCCGCGTAGGCGAAGGATCCGAGCACCGCCAGGATGGCCGGGCCGGCCGCGCGGGGCTCCCCGATCCGGCGTCCCAGGAAGTGGTTGAACAGGGCGCCGGCCAGCGGCAGGGCGATGACGATCCAGAGGTCGCCGGTCACGGCGCCGCCCGCACCGACCGCCGCGCCGGAGGCCTGGAGCAGCCGGCCGGACCACCCTCTCCGCGGGCGCGGGTCATCCCGACAGCTCCGAGAGCTCGTCCACCGAGGCGGTTCGGCGGGATCGGAAGATCGACACGATGATGGCCAGGCCGACCGCCACCTCGGCCGCCGCCACCACCAGCACGAACAGCACGGCCATCTGCCCCCCGATGTCACCGTGGGCGCGGGCCGCCGCCACGAAGGTCAGGTTGACCGCGTTGAGCATCAACTCCACCGACATGAACATGACGAGGGCGTTGTTGCGGAGCAGCAGCCCCCCCGCCCCGATGAGGAACAGGACTGCGGCGAGGGTCATGTACCAGCCGGCGGTGACGATCATGGACCCGATCCTGACCCGGGGCCGGCGTCCCGGCGGCCGGATGCCTCGTCCTTGCGTCGCGGGCGGTAGAAGGCCAGCGCGATCGCCCCCACGGCCGCGACGATAAGCAACAGCGACGTGGCCTCGAACGGCAGCAGCCACCTCGAAGCCTCGCGGCCGGACGGCGGGCCGACCGAGATGAGGTTCTCGCCGATCTCCTCGATGGTCCCCGTGACCACCTGAGGCTCGCCCGAGGTGATGACCCAGTCGAAGTTGCCGGTGACCACCAGCGCGCCGGCCGCCACCACCACCCCCACCAGGACGATCAGCGCCACCGGTCGCTGCACAGCCAGCTTCTCGGTGAGGTCCTCGGCCCGGTCCACGCCCACGAACATGATCACGAAGAGGAACAGGGTGATGACCGCTCCGGCGTACACGATCACCTGCACCACCGCCACGAAGTGCGCCAGGTGGACCACGTAGAAGACCGCCAGGGCGAAGAGCGTGGCCATCAGGCCCATCGCCCCGTACACGGGGTTGCGGGCCCGGACCACACCGATGGCGCCTGCCAACGCCACCGCCCCCATGAGCGCGAAGATGACCAGCTCCACCATCAGCCGTCAGCGTCCTCTGAGTCCGCACGGTCCTCGTCGGAAAGCTCGGACTGGCCACGCTCCGGCGGGCGGACACCCACGCCCGCCGATCCGGACCAGGCCACCCGGCCCTCGTACGAGGCCCGGCCCTGGGGCGCCGTGGCCCGCAGCCATCCGTCCGCCTTGGCCAACTCGCCGAAGTCGGCGAACCGGTCGGAGTCGAACATGTGGTTGGGTTGGCCGTCTTCGTCCACCAGCAGCTCGGTCTTGGTGTATATGGCGTCGTCACGGTTGGTGGTCGACATCTCGAACAGCTGGGTGTGGGTGATGGCCTCGGTGGGGCAGGCCTCGACGCACAGGCCGCAGAAGATGCAGCGCAGCATGTTGATCTCGTACACGAACCCGAAGCGCTCGCCGGGGCTCACAGGGTCGTCCGGCGGGTTGTCGGCTCCCCGGACGTAGATGCACCGGGCCGGACACGCCCCGGCGCACAGCTCGCAACCGATGCACTTCTCCATGCCGTCCTCGTAGCGGTTGAGGACGTGCCGGCCGTGGAAGCGCTGCGGTTTCTCCCGCATCACCTTCGGGTACTGGGTGGTCACCAGACCCCTGCCGGTGATCGTGGCGATGAACTGGCGGCCGGTCACCGCCATTCCTCGCAGGAAAGCCTCTACCGGTCCCATATCACCCCCATGGAAGCCCGAACTGGCGGACAGCCATCGCTCCCCCGATGAAGAACAGCCACACCAGCGAGGCCGGTATGAGCCGTTTCCAGCCGAGGGTCATCAGCTGGTCGTAACGGAGGCGCGGGAGCGTGGCCCGCAGCCATACGAAAATGAACAGGAACACCACCACCTTCAAGAAGAACCAGACGGTCGGGAGGACGGCACTCACCAGCAGCGGCACCGAGCCGTCCCAGGTGGGCCCGGCCCAGCCCCCCAGGAACAGGGTCACGGCCAGGCCCGACATGGTGAAGATGTTGATGTACTCGGCCAGGAAGAACAGCGCGAAGCGCAACCCGGAGTACTCCGTGTGGAACCCGCCCACGATCTCCTGCTCCGCCTCGACCAGGTCGAAGGGCGCCCGATTGGTCTCGGCAACCGCGGCGATGAAGAAGATCAGGAAGGAGGGAGCGAGAACGATCACGTTCCAGGCCGGGAGGGCGATCGCCCTGTCGAAGAAGGTCAGGCTCCCCGACTGGGCGGTCACGATCTCGGAGAGCTGGAGCGAGCCGGTGAAGAGCACCACCGGCACCAGCGACAGGCCCATGGCCGCCTCGTAGGAGATGGCCTGGGCAGTGGCCCGCACCCCGCCGAGCAAGGGGTACTTGGAGCCCGAGGACCAGCCGGCCAGCACCACCGCGTAGACGGCCACAGACGACATGGCCAGCACGTAGAGCAGCCCGATGTTGAGGTCGGCGCCCTGGATGGGGATGAGCCGGTCCTCACCGCCCAGGTTGATCCGGACGGGACGGCCGAATGGCACCACCATGAACATCAGGAAGGCGGGGACGGCAGCCAGCATGGGCGCGGCCAGGTAGAGGCCGAGCTCGACCTTGCGGGGCGTCACCTGCTCCTTGAAGAACAGCTTCACACCGTCCGCCACGGTCTGGAGGATCCCGAACGGACCGGCCCGGTCAGGGCCGACCCGGTTCTGCATGTCGGCCACCACCTTGCGCTCGAACCAGATGAGGAGGATGGTCACGACCTGGAGCAGCCCGAAGATGACCACCACGCGCAGCGCTACCAGACCCAGATCGATCCAGTCCATCAGGACGGCTCCCTCACCGAGACGCTGACGCCGAGCGAGTTGTCCACAGCTCCCATGCCGGGCTGGTTGAAGGGAATGTAGACCGAGCCCTCCGCCAGGCTCTGATCGATCCGCGCCGGCAACCGCACCGTCTGGCCGCCGATCCGGACCACCACCTCGTCGCCCTCCGCTACCGCCAGCGAGGCGGCGTGGGCAGGGGTCAGGTAGGCGCCCGCCCCGGGCGCCAGGGGCGCCAGGGAGGGGCAGGGCCGCAACAGCACGCCGTCGTCATAGAGGGTGCGGGCCAGATGGAGAGTGTGGCCGTCGAGCCGGCCGTTGAGCTCCTGGTGACGGGGCTCGTGGACGAACGGCTGGTCGGCGGGGTCAATCGGGGCCACCTCGCCTTCCCGCGCATCCCACTCGAGGTGGTCCCAGGTAATGCCGGCGTAGGCAGGCGCCAGCCGGGAGACCTCGTCGGCGATATCCCGCTCGGAGCCCAGGTCGAGCGGGCGGCCGAGGCGACCAGCCAGATCGTCCAGGACCGACCAGTCGGCTCGCGCCTGTCCGGGCCCGGGCACCAACCGGTTGACCATCTGGACCCGACCCTCCAGGTTGGTCACCGTGCCCTTCTTCTCCCCGAAGCCCAGAGCGGGGAGCACCACATCGGCCCGGCGGGAGGAGTCGGTGAGGAAGAGGTCCATCGCCACCACGAAGCCTGCTCCCGACAGGGCGGCGGATCCGTCGAAGCCCACCAGGTCGCGGACCGGATCGGCGCCGTACAGGAGGAGCACCTCGATCTCCCCTGCGCCGCAGGCGGCCGCTATCCCTACGGCATCGAGGCCGGGACCCGGCGGAATGGCGCCCCAGGCATCGACCAGGGGTCCCGCCGCGCCCTCGACCGGTAGGCGGCCCGGGAGCAGGTCGGGGGCCACCCCCATGTCGAACGCTCCGAACGTGTTGCCGCGGTGGACCAGCGGGAGCATGGACGCGTCGAGGGACCGGGCGAACGCTGCCACCGACTCGGCCAGGCGGGGATCCTCGGCCAGCCCGGGACGCCCCACCAGCGCTACCAGGGGACCCCGGTCCAGCGCCTCCCGCACGGCCTGGAACTCCCCGCTGCCGGCCTTCAGCTGCTCCAGGAGCTGCGCACCCTCCCCGGGCCGGTAGGTCAGCTTGTGGTCGGCCCGGTCGTCCAGCCCCGTCCGGCGGGGATGGACCACGATCAGCGTGGCGCCCAATTCCTGGGCGGCGCGCCGGACCCGCAGGTAGAGGATGGGGTGGGTCTCCTTGAGGTCGGGACCCCACAACAGGATGGTCCGGGCGGTCTCGAGGTCATCGATCCGGCCCCGACCTGCCAGTCCGGTGAGAAAACGGGCGGGGAGGCCGTCGCCGAGCCCGGCGTCGAGGTGGTTGGACCCCACCGCCACCCGCATGAACTTGGACAGAGCGTAGGCGTCCTCGTTGGTGCCCCGAGCCCCACCCAATGCCGCCACTGACGCACCGCCGCCGTTCGTGATCGCCGCCCGGAGCCGCTCCGACACCAGATCGAGGGCTTCGCCCCACCCGGCATCGCGGAAGCCGTCGCCGTCCTTGATCAGCGGGGTGCGGAGCCGCTCCGGAGAACCGATGAACTCGAAGCCGAAACGCTCCTTGTCGGACAGCCATCCCTGGTTTGTGGCGTCGATGTCGAGACCCAGGAAGCGGAGCACGCGGTTCTGGGACACGTGTACCGAGATACCGGCGCCCTCGGTGTGCACGGTCCCGGTGCTCTCACCGACGGTGAGGTCCCACGGCCGGGCCCGGAAGCGGTAGGGAACGGCGGTCAGAGCCCCCACCGGGCAGATCTCCACGGTGTTGCCGGAGAAGTAGGAATTGAACGGCTCGTCCGGGAAGGTGAGTACCTGGGTATGGCCGCTGCGGCCCTGGAACTCGATCAGCGGATCCCCGGAGATCTCATCCGAGAACCTGGTGCAGCGGGCGCAGAGGATGCAGCGTTCCCGGTCGAGCAGGACCAGGTCGCTGATCGGCACCGGCTTGGCGAAATGGCGCTTCTCCTCGACGAAACGGCTCTCTCCGGGTCCGTAGGACATGGTCTGGTCCTGGAGCGGGCACTCACCGCCCTTGTCGCACACCGGACAGTCGAGCGGATGGTTGGCCAGGAGGAACTCGAGCACTCCTTCCTGAGCCTTCTTGGCAGGGGCCGACTCGGTGTAAGCCACCATCCCGTCGTTGACCGGCTGCACGCACGAGGGAACGATGATCCTGCCCCGGGGGGTCTCGATCTCGACCAGGCACATCCGGCACATTCCCACCGGGTTCATCCGTGGGTGCCAGCAGAAGCGCGGGATGTAGACGCCGTTGTCCTCGGCAGCCTTGATCAGCAGCTCTCCGGCGGGCGCCTCCACCTCAACGCCGTCGATCGTCAGGCCGACCATCGTCCGGTCGTCCCCGCTCATCTCACGCCACCGATCGACACGGGCACCAGGTTGGCCTGCGCCAGCAGGTCGGCCTGCGCCAGGTAACTGTCCACCTCGTCGCGGAAGTACTGGAGGAGGGACACGACCGGAGAGACCGCCGAGGGCCCGAGCGGGCAGATGGTGGTCATGGCGGGGGGCCATTGGAGCCCGGGCGAGATGTTGTCGGACACGTCCAGCAGCAGGTCGGCGTCCACCGGGCGGCCTTGGCGGTCCATGATGCGCCGCAGGATCAGGTCGATCCAGACGGTTCCCTCGCGGCACGGGGTGCACTGCCCGCAGGACTCGTGGGCGAAGAACCGCACCAGGCGTTCGGCGGCCGCCACCATGTCGGTGGTGTGGTCCATCACGATGACCGCTCCGGAGCCGGTCATCGATCCGTTCCCGTCGATCGCCTCCTTGGTCACCTCGGTATCGAGGTGAAGCTCGGGGACGAACCAGGGAGCGGAGGCCCCGCCCGGCACCCAGGCCTTGAGCCGGTTGCCGTCGCGGATGCCACCCGCCAGGTCGAAGATCAGCTCCCGCCAGGTCAGACCCTCCACGATCTCGTAGTTGCCCGGACGGTTGACATGGCCGGAGATGGAGCACATCCGCTTGCCGGGCGAGCCTCCGGGGCCGATGGCGGCATAGGCGGCGCCGCCCTCCATGATGATCCAGGGAACGTTGGACAGGGTCTCCACGTTGTTCACGATGGTGGGCATCATGTAGAGCCCCTTGGCGGCGGGGAAGTAGGGCGGCTTGATCCGGGGCTCGCCCCGCTTGCCCTCCAGGCTGTTGAGCAGGGCGGTCTCCTCCCCGCAGATGTAGGCGCCGGCGCCCAGGTGGACGGTCAGCTCGAGGTCGTAACCGGATCCGAGAATGTCCCGGCCGAGATACCCGGCCCGGTAGGCCTCCTCGACCGCGGCCTCTACCCGCCGGGCAGCCTTCGGGTACTCGCCCCGGATGTACACGAAGGCGTGGTTCACGTCGGTCGCGTAGGAGGAGATCACGATGCCCTCGATCATCTGGTGCGGATCACGCTCCATGAGCTGGCGGTCCTTGAAGGTGCCGGGCTCCGACTCGTCGGCGTTGACAACCAGGTAGGACGGGCGGGCCGGCGCCAGGAAACTCCACTTGACACCGGCCGGGAACCCGGCCCCGCCCCGGCCCCGCAACATGGAGGCCTTGATGTCGTCGGTGATCTCGGCAGGGGTCATGCCCGGGTCGCCGAGCACCCTGCGGAGCGCGGAGTAACCCCCGGTGGCCTCGTAGGTGGACAGCGCGTGGCTGTCGAGCGGGTGGCGGTTCATCCGGTCGGTGAGGATCATCGGGATCTCGCCGTTCCCCACCGTGCTCGACGTGTCCAGGTCGGGAACGTGGCCGTTGGACGGAACCGCCGTTCCCAGGGACGCGCAGGCCGGGACAGGTCCGGCGACACCCGCCGGTTCGGGTATGGCCCAGGGGAACGCAGTCCGCCCGCCGAACCTGTCCTGGAGCTCGTCGCCGGTCACCGCGTCGGGCTCCTCGGACCGGAGCCACCGCACCATCTCCCTCGCCTTGGCGGGCGTGACCCCCTCCACGAACTCGTAGTTGACCTGGACCGCGGGAGCCCCTCCGCAGGCGCCGATGCACTCGACGTGCTCGGGGGTGATCGCTCCGTCGCGGTCGGTGTGGCCGGACGGGACCCCGGCCTCGGACTCGACCGCATGGAGCACCGCGTCGGCGCCGTCGAGCCAGCACGAGATGGAAGTGCAGACCGACACCAGGTACTTGCCGACCCGGTCCCGCTTGTACATCGTGTAGAAGCTGGCCACCGCCACCACCTGGGCGGGGGTCACACCCACCAACTCCGCCACCCGGCGCATGCCGTCCTCGGTGAGCCGGTCCGCGCCCCGGTCCAGATCCTCCTTCATGGCGATGTAGAGAAGAGGCATGATCGCGGAGCGGCGCCGGGGGTAGCCGGCGATGACCTGCCGGGCCCGTTCCTCGGCGGCTTCCGACCAGGCGTACGTCATCTCCGCCTACCGGTCCACATCGCCCATCACCGGGTCCAGCGACGCGATGCAGGCCACGGTGTCGGCCACCAACGAGTCCGCCATCATGATCGGAAGAGCCTGGAGGTTGGAGAAGGAGGGCGCCCGGGTGTGCATGCGCAACGGCGCGCCGCTCCCGTCGGACACCAGGTAGCAGCCCAGTTCCCCCCTCGGCGCCTCGATCGCCACATAGGTCTCCCCGGCGGGGACCTTGAACCCTTCGGTGTATATCTTGAAGTGATGGATGAGGGCCTCCATCGACTCGTCGATGCGCTGCCTCGGAGGGGGTGACACCTTGCGGTCGGTGGTCTTGTAGTCACCGCGCGGCATGGTGTCGACCACCTGTTCGATGATGCGCAACGACTGGTGCATCTCGCCGATCCGGACCCGGTAGCGGTCGTAGACATCCCCGCGGCTCCCGGTCACCACGTCGAATTCGTAGGCTTCGATGCCCGAATAGGGCTGGGACTTGCGCAGATCCCACGGCACTCCCGCCGCCCGTAGGGTCGGGCCGGTGACGCCGTAGGCCAGGCACTCGTCCGCCGTGATAATCCCGACTCCGCGGGTACGGCCCAACCAGATCGGGTTCTCCTTCAGGAGATCCTCGTAGTCCCGCATGGCCAGCGGGATCCTCTCCAGGATCTCGGCCACGTCCTCCTCCCACCCGTCCGGCAGGTCGGCCGCCACGCCGCCCGGACGGATGTAGTTGTGGTTCATCCGCAGGCCGGTGGTCTTCTCGAAGAAGGCCAGGATCAGCTCCCGTTCCCGGAAGCCGTACATCATCATCGAGAGCGCGCCGATGTCCATACCGTTGGTGGCGGTGGCGACCAGGTGTGAGGACACCCGGTTCAGCTCGGTCATCAGGATCCGGATGGCCTGGGCGCGCGGGGGGATCTCCACGCCCAACAGCTTCTCTGTCGCCAGCGAGTAGCAGAGTTCGTTGTGGAGAGGCGCCAGATAGTCCATGCGGGTGACGTTGGTGCCGCCCTGGAGGAAGGTCAGGGTCTCGGCGGTCTTCTCCATACCGGTGTGGAGGTAGCCGATGATCGGCTTGACCCTACGGACGATCTCACCTTCCAACTCGATGTTGAGCCTCAACACCCCATGGGTGGACGGATGCTGGGGCCCCATGTTGACGATCATCCGCTCGTCGTCATCGACGCTGTCGTCGACCACCCAGTCGTCGACGACGCGGGATCCCCGCTGCTCGACGCTCCTCTCGACCGTCTCGTCGCGCTCCATCTCCTGAGCGCCCTCGTCGGTCCCGGCCACCATCCACTCCGACACGTCCGGGGCTTCGGTCCCGGACACCCAGATGTCGGTGGTGGCGGTCGGCTCAGCCATCATGTCACCCGGGGCGAGGCTTTGAACTGGACGGGGACGGCGCCCACCTCGAAGTCGCGGCGGAGGGGATGGCCCATCCAGTCGTCGGGCATCAGGATGCGGGTGAGATCGGGATGGCCGGCGAAGCGGATGCCGAACATGTCGTACGCCTCACGCTCGAGGAAGTTGGCGCCGGGATAGACCGGAACCAGGGACGGCACTTCGGGATCACCTTCCGGGACCGGCACGAGTATGCGGAGGCGGCGGTTGTGCTGCACGGACAGCAGGTTGACCACCACCTCGAACCGGACCCTCCGCTTTCCCAGATAATCGACGACGGTGATGTCCGAACACATCTCGAATCCGTGGTCGCGGGCGGCCCCGGCGAGCCTGGCCAGATCCTCGGCCGGCACGCGGATGACATGATCGCCCACGGAGTGGCCGGCCTCGGCGGAGGGAACCGCTTCGCTGAGGCTCGCCAACACCTCGTCGGCGGCGGCTGGAGGACCGGGCGAGCTGTCGCCGGACATCAACGAGCCAACTCCCCCGACACCACCTTGTCCTGCAGGGTGAGTATCCCGTGCATCAGCGACTGGGGGCCCGGCGGGCATCCCGGTACGTACACGTCGACGGGGACGATCTGATCGACGCCCTGCACCAGGGCATAGTTGTTGAACATGCCTCCGGTCGAGGCGCAGGCGCCCATCGAGATCACCCATTTGGGATCCGCCATCTGGTCGTACACCTGGCGCAGGACCGGGGCCATCTTCTGGGACACGCGGCCGGCCACCACCATCAGGTCGGCCTGGCGGGGAGACGCCCGGAACACCTCCATGCCGAATCGGGCCAGGTCGTTGTGGGCGGTGCCGGTGGCCATCATCTCGATGGCGCAGCAGGCCAGGCCGAACGTGGCGGGCCACATCGACTGCTGCTGAGACCACCGGATGGCCTTCCCCAGAGTGGTGGTCAGGAGCTGCGGAGGAGCGGTCAGTTGAGCCATCAGGCCGCCGGCTCGCCCGCCGGGGCATCCGCGGACGGCCGGTACCGGGCGCGCCGCGACACGTTCCAGTCCAGCGCGCCGCGCTTCCACACGTAGCCGAGGGTCTCGACTATCAGCAGGGTGAAGATGGCGATCGCGGCCACCCCGCCCCAGCCCAGCGTCCCGAACACCGACGCCCAGGCGAACAGGAAGATTATCTCGACATCGAAGATGACGAAGAGGATGGCTACGAGGTAGAACTTGACCGGGAAGCGCTGGATCGGCTCGGCCTCGGTGACGATGCCGCACTCGTAGGGCTCAAGCTTCTCAGCAGTCGGACGCTTGTACGAGATGAGGTAGGAAACGATCAGTGACACGCCGGCGAACAGCAGCGCCAGCACCAGCATGAGTGCTATTGGGAGATAATCGGAAAGATCCACGCCACCTCCGCGAGAAGCCAATCCTACGAACAGCCGCGATGATCGCCAAAACGGAGCCGCCATACCGCAGCCGAGCGAACGGCCGACGCTCCGCAGCGGTGACCTGGTGGCGTCCGATGCCCGTCCGTGTCATCCGGGAACATGGAGAACCGGCTCAAATACCGGGTTCTGTCACAGCCTCGTGGCACGATGGTGATGATGTGCGGTACCCATGACACCACCCCGGTGATCCGCCACGGCGTGGCGGTCGCCACCTGCCGGAAATGCGGGACGGTGACCTTCCGCAACCGGGACTCCTTCGGGGGCATGGCGGCGCTCTTCGCCGACTACCGCCTGGTCGGCCGGGTGGAGGCGATCGGCGCTCCGGCCGGCGAGGTCATGGCCTTCCGGCCCCCCGACTCCTCCGACCGATCCACTATGGACGCCATACCGCCGCACCGCTGGTTCAGGGCGAACGAGCACCTGTGGGTGTGCCAGGACGGCTCGGTCCTGCTTCTCGCCCACCGTTTCCCGCTGGTGTCCCGAATGCTGGGGGCCTGACCCGCTCTCCCGATCCCTTGCCGCGGAACTGGGTGCGGTACATCCGGGCGTAGAGGCCGTCCTTCTCCAGCAGGACCTCGTGGGTGCCCTGCTCGACCAACCGGCCACCGTCGAGCACCAGGATCCGGTCGGCGGCGCGGATCGTCGACAGGCGGTGGGCGATGACGAGCGAGGTGCGGCCCACCATCACCCGCTCCAGAGCCTCCTGGATCAGGGCCTCGGACTCCGAGTCGAGATGAGCGGTGGCCTCGTCGAGGATGAGGATGCGCGGGTCCTCGAGTATCGCCCTTGCCAGGGCGATCCGTTGCTTCTCCCCGCCGGAGAGGCGGTAGCCCCGCTCCCCCACGACCGTCTCGTAGCCATCCGGCAAGCCGGCCACGAAGTCGTGGATGTTGGCGGCCCGGGCTGCCGTTACGAGTTCTTCCTCCGTGGCGTCCGGCTTGGCATACCTCAGGTTGGCTGCGATCGAGTCGTGGAACAGGAAGGTCTCCTGGGTGACCACGCCCACGGAGCGCTCAAGCGACTCGGTGGTGGCGTCCCGGACATCCACCCCGTCGATCCGCACCGATCCCCGGCTCACGTCGTACAGCCTGGGGATGAGGTAGCTCACCGTGGTCTTTCCGGCCCCCGACGGCCCGACCAGCGCCGCAACCTCGCCCGCCTCGATCCGGAAGTCGGCATCCTCCAGCGCCCAGCGCCGGGTGGGAGACGGCGGGGACGGGGATGGCTCGTCCGGCCCGCCGGATCCGGCTATGGCCGTCAACCCGGCCGCTTCGGTCTGCGCGTAGCGGAAGTACACCTCGTCGAACTCCACCGTCCCGCTCACGGGCCGGAGGTCGGTGGCGTCCTGACGCTCCACTATCTCCTGGCGGAGGTCCAGCACCTCGAAGACCCGCTCGAACGAGACCAGGGAGGTGGCGAACTCCACCCGGGCGTTGGACATGGCCGACAGCGGCCCGTAGAGCTGTACCAGGAGGGTCGAGAACATGATGACCGTGCCCAGGCTCATGGTGCCCTGGATGACCAGGTAACCGCCCACCCAGAACACGGCGGCGGTGCCGATGGCGCCGACCAACCCGAGGGCGGCGAAGAACCATCTTCCCACCACCGCGGACCGGACGCCGAGGTCGCGGACCATGCGGGCCTCGGCGGAGAAGCGGGCCATCTCCTGGTTGCGGCGGCCGAACAGCTTGACCAGCAAGGCCCCGCTCACGTTGAAGGTCTCGTTGAGGATGGTCGACATCACCCCGTTGTGCCGCATCTGGCGCCGGGTGATGGCGCGGAGCATCTGCCCGACCCGGCGGGCCGGATAGACGAACAGCGGCAGCGCGGCCACAGCCAGGAGGGTGAGGCGCCACTCCGCCTGGATCATCACCGCCAGGATGGCCACCACTGAGACCACGTTCGACACGATGGTGACGAAGGTGCCGGTGATGGCGGTCTGGGCGCCGACCACGTCGTTGTTGAGGCGGGACACCAGCTCTCCGGTCTTGGTCTCGGTGAAGAACCGAAGCGACATGCCCTGCAGGTGGGTGTACAGGGCCCGCCGCAGGTCGTAGATGATCCCCTCCCCCGCCTTGGCGCTCATCCACCGCTGGAGCGCGCCCACCGACACGCTGATGAGCGGCACGACCACCATGGCGCCACCCAGCAGGGTCAGCCGCCGCACATCGGCGGCCGGGATGGCGTTGTCGACCAGGTCGCGGATCAGGAGCGGCGGCACCACCGTAAGGCCCGATACCAGGAGGATGGTGACCAGGACCCCGGCCAGCAACATCCGGTAGGGCTGACCGTAGGCGAAGACCCGTCGTAGTAACGCCCGATCGATCTCGGGACCGCGCTGGTCCCGGTCGTGGCGCACGTACGACCACCATCCCCCACCGAAGTCGTGAAAGATCGGGACCTCCTGCTGTACACGTCGATCTTAAGAGCGACGCCGATCTAACGTGCTGAGCCGCTCACTTCCCCCCTCGGCTATTCGTACCAGCTACACGGCAGCCGGCGGGGTCAGGCGCGGGCGTCGATGACCCGCAAGGGGCCGTTCCAGTCAATCACTTCCCGGTCCATCGTGATGAGGTCGCATCCGGCGAGTATCGCTGTGGCGACGATCATGCGGTCGGCGGGGTCGCGGCCTGCATATCCCTCTCCGGACAATCGCCCGGCGCGCATGGCCATACGTGCGTCCAGCGGGATCACCCGGATTCCGTTCTGAATGACATACCGGTACAACTCTTCGGCGTCAACGCTGATTCTGCCTCTCTCTGCGAGCGTGGCGACTTCCAAGAAGGTTATGGAACTGAGGGCTGCCTCTCCATTAGCGGCGGCGGCGTCGATCAGCGTTGTTGCCGCCCGGCTCACCTCGTGCTTACGATGCTGGTCCGATCGGAGGACAACGTTGGTGTCCAGCAGCAGGGCCGGCATCAGCCGGTCACCTCATTGGTGGGGCACCAATCGGCACCCCATTCTGCTTCGCCGATGTTGTCGATATCTGCGCCCGGCTCTACTTTGATGATCTCACCAAGCCGGTCCCAAAACCTCGTGGGCTGCTTCGGGCAGGGCGTTATCGAGGCCACCGGACGTCCGTTCTTTGTGACGGTGATGGGGTTGCCGGTTTCCTCTACTTGGTCCAAGATTCGAGAGCAGTTCGCCCGAAACTCCGAGAATGGGATCGAATCGGGCACCGCTGAGGACTTGGCGGCGGTTGACACGGGACGCCTCCCTGCTGATCTGTACTACTCGATTGTACTATATCGCCAGGGTCGGGCTAGCCGGATTCGAACCGGCGGCCTCCTGCTCCCAAAGCAGGCGCGCTGACCGAACTGCGCCACAGCTCCTCAAGTCCATCAGGGCCCAGAACCGGGTCGGCTCAGCGCCGCCTTCGAAGTGTCGTCACTTGAATAACCAGCGAGGGCATCGCTCCGGTCGCGGCTTTCGGTCGGACCGCATCGGGTCCCGTCACTACTGTTCGGCGAGTGCGGCCTCGAGGATCTTGGCTCTGTCCAGGCTACCCTGTTCCCCGACGGTGACGGAGACTCTGTCTATCCGGCCGGTGAAGGCGAAGGGGGCTTCGTAGTCCGGGCAGACCGACAGGCCTCTGTCCAAGCCGCAGTTGAGACTGCCGTGGGCGGGGAAGACCCAGGGGATGGTCATGCCGATGCGTCCCTTGACGGGTTCGGCCTCCCCGACGATCAACCGCACGTTGCCTCGATGGTCCGCTTCTCTCCTGTAGATGACCGACACCCTCACCGGGCCATCGCCCTCCGGCAGTGGGGCGGTCACCCGGTATTCCCGAAGGCCGCACAGGTTGTAGACGAAACGCACCTCGCCGTCCTTGACGAAGAGGGTATAGCCGCCGAATCGGTTGCCGTGGGCGAATATGACGCCCTCGGTCAGTCCAGAGGGACAGGGAGAAACCGTGGTGACGATGTCAAAGTCCCGGTTGAGGGTGTTGACCGCTCCCCGCGCGAAGACTGGTTGGGTGTTGGGCAGGTACTCGAACGTGTCCCGGTCGGGGCCGACCGAGGGCCGGGGATCGGGCCAGCGCTCGTGACCGCGGTCGTCGATGGGGAGAACGTTGTACCGGCCGGCCTCCACCCACCATCGGTCAACCAGGTCCTGGACCATGTCAGGATGCTCAGCGGACAGATCGGTGGTCTCGTTGGGGTCGGCCTCCATGTCGTAGAGGAACCAGCGGTCCTGGTCGAAGTCGCCCCGGCTGCTCATGGGAGGATGATCGGCCACCGCTTTCCAGCCGTCGTAGTAGATGGCGCGATGTCCCAGCATCTCGTAGTACTGCACCAGCTTGCGGGACCGGGCGTCGGGCTCCAGGACGCTGTACCACATGCTCACGCCCTCGATCTCGGATTGGGGTACGCCATCGATACTTGACGGAGGCTCGATGTCCAGTGCCTCGAGGATGGTGGGCATCACGTCGGTCACGTGGTGGTACTGGCGCCGGATCTGACCGGCGGTCCGGATCCGGTCCGGCCACCGGACGATGAAGGGATCGGCGATCCCACCCTGCCATACGGACCGCTTCCACTCCCGGAATGGCGTGTTGCCGGCCATCGACCAGCCCCGCGGGTAGTGATTCATGTAGCCGGGCCCGCCGATCCGCTCGATGTGTTCCAGGAGCTCGGGGAACTCCGGGAACAAGGCGTTGTACATGGCGTACTCGTTGATGATCCCGTGCTCCTGGCCCTCGAGGCTGGCGCCGTTGTCGGACAGGAACACGATCATCGTGTCGTCAAGGCGGCCGATGCGACGCAGGAACTCCACCACCCGCCCGATCTGGCGGTCGGTGTGGGTGATGAAGCCGGCGTAGACCTCCTGCATACGCGTGTACAGTCGTCTGTGGTCGTCCGACAGCGTATCCCAGGCCGCCACTCCCCAGTTTCGCTCGGGGAGCTCCACCGACTCCGCCATCAGCCCCAGCTCCTTCTGGCGGTCCAGCACCCGCTGCCGTTCCACGTCCCAGCCTTCGTCGAAGACACCCCGGTAGGCGTCGGCGTACTCCAGCGGTACGTGGTGCGGAGAGTGGCCCGCTCCGTAGGCCAGGTAAAGGAAGAACGGCTTGGCGGGGTTGGCCGAGTGGGCGCCCGCCAAGTAGTCGATCGCCCGGTCGGTCAGGTCGACGCTCAGGTGGTAGCCGTTTCCGCCGGGACGGTCGACGAACTGGTTGTCCTGGGCGAGGGCGCCCGGGTGCCAGTGGTCGATCATCCCCATCAGGAACCCGTAGAAACGCTCGAAGCCCCGCCCTAGGGGCCAGCGGTCGAACGGGCCGGCCGCGGTCTGCTCGTAGTCAGGGGTCAGGTGCCACTTGCCCACCGCGAAGGTGTTGTATCCGCGATCCCGCAGGATCTCCGAGAGCATCCCGTGCGTGGGGGGCATCACCGCGTTGTGGCCTGGATATCCCAAGGCGAGCTGCGGGATGCTGGCCATGCCGCAGCTGTGGTGGTTCCGCCCGGTCAGCAACGCCGCCCGCGTCGGTGAGCACAAGGCGGTGGTGTGGAAAGCCGAGTAGCGGATCCCGTCGGCCGCCAGCGCGTCAATGTTGGGCGTGCGGATCGACGACCCGTAGCACCCGATCTGCCCGAAGCCGACGTCGTCCAGGAGGATCACCACCACGTTGGTCCGGCCGTCGGCAACGGGCGAGGATTGCGGCCAGCGGACCTCAGACTCTTCTCTCGTCTTTCCGATTCTCTGAGGACCGCCCATCACCTGCTCCAATCAAGCCTCGCCGGGGTCGGGGGGTTCCTACCGGCCGTCCTGGGCTGCCGAGTCATCTTCGAGTATCCAGATGTGCTCCTTGGGCAACTCGACGAACACCTGGTCGCCCGGGTTGAGAGTGACGGACGGCGGGGCGTGGACCGTCCATGTGGTCTCCGCCAGCTGCACGAAGACCTGGGTATGGGTACCCATGTATATCGCCGAGGTCACCGTCGCCGGGAGGCCGTTCTCACCACCTGCCCGGTTGGACAGCGTCAGGGTCTCCGGCCGCGCCGTGACGACGACCGGCCCATCGCCGGTGTCGGCCACGTTGTGACCCACTGCGAGGTCGCCCGCGCCTGTGCTGACCACGTCGCCGTGGCGAGTCCCAGGCAGGAAGTTCTGGCTGCGGAAGAAGCTGGCGATGCCGGCCGTGCGGGGATGGCGATAGAACTCGTCCGGCCGGCCGACCTGCTGCAGGGTCCCGTCGAACATCAGGGCGATCCGGTCGGCGAGCATAACCGCCTCCTCCTGGTCGTGGGTAACGAAGATGGCGGTGATTCCGAGATCTCGTTGGATCGAGCGGATCAGGTGGCGCATGGTGATGCGCAGGTTCGCGTCGAGGTTGGCGAGCGGCTCGTCGAGCAACAGGACCTTGGGATGGGTGACCAGGCCTCTCGCCAGCGCCACCCGCTGCTGCTGGCCTCCGGACAGTTGGTGCGCCTTGCGGGTGCCGAAGCCGGACAACTCGACCCGTTCCAGCATCTCCTCCACCCTCCGGTTGATCTCGTCCTTGCCCATGCCGGCCATCTTGAGGCCGAAGCCGACGTTCTGGGCCACGGTCATGGTGGGGAACAGGAGATGCTGCTGGAAGATGAGCACCGCACCGCGCCGTTCGGTTGGGACCTCCACCACCGATGACCCGTCGAACAGCACATCCCCCGTGGTGGGGCGGGCCAGCCCGGTGATCATTCGCAGGGTGGTGGTCTTGCCACACCCGGAAGGACCGAGCAGGGCAACCATCTCCCCCGAGGCGATTTCCAGGTTCAGGTCCTTGACCGCCCACTTGTCACCGAAGGCCCGTCCGAGATGGACGAGAGACACATCCGTCATACCTTGCCGAAACCTCCCATCACGGTCGAGCCGCGCCCCAACGACCTAGATGTCAGGATCAACACCATGACCGCGGGTGCGACGAAGATCAATGTAATCGAGGCCGCCACCGCGGCATTGCCCTGCCCGAGGAACGGGAAGAGCACCATCGGCAGGGTGATCAGTATTCCGCTACCGATCAGAACCGTGGTCACGTACTGCGACCACGAGATCAGGAACGTGAAGAGGCAGGCCACGAGTAGTCCCGACGAGATGGCGGGCAGGGTGACGTACCGGAACACTCGTATCTTGCTGGCGCCGAGGGTCCGGGCCGTCTCCTCCAGGGCTGGGCTGTAGTTGGCGAACACGCTGGACATCACCAGGACGAAATAGGGTGTGGCCGGTATCAGGTGGACCAGCGACACGCCCAGGACGGTCGCGGTGAGGCCTAGCCTGATGAACACGATGTGGATCCCCATGGCGGCTACCAGCGAAGGCACGATGATCGGCATCATCAGAATCCACTCGACCATCCGCTTGCCGCGGAACTGGTGCTGGCCCAGCGCTCGGGCTGCCGGCATACCGACCAGGAGCGCCAGAGTGGTGGTCAGCAGCGCGATGCGTAGGCTGTTCCCGAGCGATTCGAACACACGTGACGTGTCGTCGATGGTGTAGGCCCACGCGTCGAGGCCCCACTCGCCGGGTAAGACGTCGGGATAGTGCCAGCGGAAGGCGAAGGACCTGAGCAGCAGCGACACCCCCGGTAGGACCACCGACACCACGATGACGGTTACGGTGGCCCAACGCAACCAGTTGATCTGCCGCCGCCCGGCTAGCCGTCGTTCGCTCACTGCCTGGTCCGGACCCGGGGCAGGCCCGGGAGTAGATGTCGAGGTCATCGGATCCCGACCGCCCGTCTCACGTCGACCTCGAGTAGCGGGCCAGCCGCCTGTACGCGATCAGCAGGAGGACCGTGATGACGGCCAGCACGATGGCAATGGCCATCCCCTTGGGCCGCGATGTCAGTTCGGGACGCTGAAACTCTCGGAAGGCTTGAACCGGAAGGGTGGTCGGGAAACTCCGTCCGAGCAGGAGCGGGATCTCGAAGTTCGCGAACGTGAAGGCAAACACGATGATCCACGTGGAGACCACCCCGGGCATGATGAGAGGCAGCAAGACGTGCACGAGCCGCTGCCGCTTGGTAGCTCCCAGGGTCTGGGCCAGCTCCTCGTACTGGGGACCGACGCTCTGGAGGATGGCGAGCACCACCAGGCCTACGAACGGTATCTCTTTCCACATGAACGACAGCATCACTCCGATGCTGGCGTTGTCGTACAGGATCGCCGGGAAGTCACCCGGAGCGTCGACCAGTCCTAGTGCAGCGCCTATGCGAGACAGGAGACCGCTCTGGGCGAACAGCAGGATGACGGCGCTGGCGGCCACCAGGTGCGGCACCGGGAGAGGAATCTGGAATAGGAACGTCGCCAGACGGCTACCCGGGAAGCGCTGCCTCAGGACGAGAGCCGCGCCGACGGCGAAGACGGTCGACAGCAGCGTGACCGAGAAGGCGATGCGGAATGTGGTCCATAGCGAGACGAGGAAGTTCCGGTCGGCGACCGCGTCCACGTAATGACGGAAGGTGAACTCGGTGAGGCCGGCGGCCGGGAAGTAGCCGAGGCTCTGCATGAGACCCGCGACCAATCCCCCGAGGAACAGCAGGAGGATCACCGCCAGCGCCGGTGTCAGCATCAGCGGGATTTTCAGCCGCTCCCTCAGCGGAGTCTGGCGTCGTTCAAGCGTCATGGCACGAGTGCGTTCCCTACCGAAGGTGGGGTGGGGCCGGTTGCTTGATCGGGCGCCGGCCCCACCGTGCTCCTCACCTCTTGACTAGGCCTCGAGGACGTTCTCGATCCAGCCCGCCTCCATCTGCGTCGGCCATGAGGCGTGCGGCTCGGGCAGTCCGGCCGCGGCAAGGACGTCGAAGGGAAGGGTTGCCACTCCCCGGTCGTACGAGTTGAGGATGTCACGCTCTTCCTGCGTCCAGGTGCTGGTATCGGTGGGGAGTCCCCATCCCCACTGTTCCGGATTGGCCTGGATCAGCTGGTTCTCGGTGCTGAGTATGTGGTTGGCGACGATCATCGCGCCCGCCGGGTTGGAGGCGTTCTTCGGGATCGTCACGTAGTTCTTGTTGGTGAGCGTTCCGGTGTCCAATACCCATGTGCGGATGGTGTCCGGATACGTACCGTTGTTGATCAAGGTCGAGGGTCGCCGCGGGTTCAGCGACATGCCGAAGTAGACCTCGCTGTTGGCCAGCAGGTCCTGCAGGGCTCCGATACTGGTCGGATAGGTGTCGCCACCGCGCCACAGGTCCGGCTCGATGTCGTTCATGTATTCCCACACCTTCGGGGCGATGCTGTCGAACACCGCCTGGTCGAAGGGTTGCTGGAACACCGAGTAGTCGTCGGCCGCCCAGTAGAACATGTGCTTCACGAAGCTCAGGCCGTGGAAGTCCGGCGGGGCCGGGTAGGTGAACAGGCCCGGGTTGGCGTGGACCCACTCCGCCAAGGCTTCGAAGGTCCTGGGCGGTTCCGGCACGAAGGCCGAGTTGTACACGAAGACCATCTGCGCCGATCCCCACGGCGATTCGAGGCCGTCGACCGAGACGCCGAAGTCGTAGGAAATAGACGGATCGTCCCAGTTGACATGCGCCGCGTTGGGGATACCCTCCGACCACGGTCCGAACAGGAGATCGGCTTCCTTCAGGGTCTTGAAGTTGTCACCGTTTATCCAGATCATGTCGACGCTGCCGCCTTCGGTCACACCGGCCTGGTGCTCGTTGAGGACCAGGTTGACGGCTTCGACGGTGTCGCCGAGCGGGACCCGGTTGAGCGTTACGTTGTAACGCTCCTTCACGACATCGCCGATATATGTGTCGACCCAGGAGTTGAGGTTTTCGTTGCCGCCCCACATGTGCCAGTTGACCGTGGTGCCGTCGGCAGCAGCGAGCACGTCATCCCAAGTGTCGTACATGGGAACGTCAGCCATGGTTCCCATCATCTCTTGTTCCATCGCCTCGGTGGTGGTCGGAGCTTCCTCTTCCATCGCCTCGGTGGTGGCGGGAGCCTCTTCCATCGCTTCGGTGGTGGTCGGAGCTTCCTCCGCCATGGCTGCCGTGGTGGTTGTCGCTTGGGTCGCGGCGGCGGTAGCCGGTGTGCTGTCTTCGTCGGACCCGCACGCGGCCGCTACTAGCGCCAAGACTGTGAAAAGTAGTAGAACGGAAAAGTGTTTCCGGTTTCGGGCAATCATCAGATCCTCCCTCCGAAGTGATTGCACATGGGTGCAAGCCTGAGCGGGGATCCAGACCCCCTGAGCCTGTCCCCAAGGACCGTAGATACACCTGTCATTGGTGTCAAAGGGGCAGCGACCAGGTGACGACCTCTCGGCTCGGGATTGCCCACCGAGGGAGGAGGTCTTGAGTCCGCGAGCCCTGAGCTGAGCGGCGCCATACGCGGGCGGCGGAGTAGGCTCGCCGAGTAATGAACGGCGGTGGAACAGAACGGAAGCCGCGCACGGGCGGTGCGACCGAAGGTAACGGCCGCAGGCCGGACGTGCTGCTCATCATGTTCGACGACATCGGCTTCTCGGACCTGGCGTGCTACGGATCCGAGATCGCCACGCCCAACCTCGACGCACTGGCCGCGGGCGGCCACCGCTACAACAACTTCCACGCCACCACGCTGTGCTCGCCGTCGCGGGCCTGCCTGCTGAGCGGCCGAAACCACCATGCGGTGGGCATGCGGATGCTCACCGGGACCCGTTACGACTACCCCAGCGGCCAGGAACGGGTCACCAGGAGGGCAGCGCTCGTCTCCGAGGTGCTGCGCGAGTCCGGGTGGAACACATTCGCGGCGGGGAAGTGGCACCTACTCCCGGCCGACAGCCAGGGACCGGCCGGGCCCTACGGCGACTGGCCGCTGGCCCGGGGTTTCAACGGTTTCTACGGGTTTCTGGGGGGCGCGGCCGACCATTACTACCCCGAACTCGTGCGCGACAACCACCACATCGAGCCTCCGGCCAGGCCGGAGGACGGCTACCACCTGACCGATGACCTGATAGACCGTTCCTCACGGTTCGTCTCCGACCATATCGCCCACCGCCCTTGGGATCCGTTGTTTCTCTACCTTCCTCTCGGCGCTGCCCACGCACCGCACCATGCGCCCCCCGAGTACATGGAGAGGGTCCGCGGTCGATTCGACTCCGGCTGGGACCGGATCCGTGAGGACAGGTACGAGCGGCAGTTGGAAGCAGGCATCATCCCGCCCGGTACCGAGCTGCCCCCGAGCAATCCCGATGTTCGCCCGTGGGCGAGCCTCACCGCGGAGGAGCGTCTGGTGTCGGCGCGCCTCCAGGAGGCCTACGCCGCCTTCATCGAGCACACCGACACGGCGCTCGGACGCCTGTTCGACCACCTGAAGCGGGTGGGCCGCTGGGACAACACGCTCATCTTCGTGTGCTCGGACAACGGGGCGGCCATGGACGGCCGGGATATCGGGGCCTTCGGGCGCATCTACTTCTTCAACGACATCGAGCCCGGTGCAGCGGACATCATCGATCGGATCGACGAGATCGGAGGTCCCACCGCCGACTCGCAATACGCTCGGGGCTGGGCACAAGCCTCGAACACGCCTCTCAAGTGGTACAAGCGCTACACCCACGGCGGAGGCATCAGGGTTCCGTTGATCGTCAAGTGGGGGGACCGTATGGCCTCCCCCGGCGCCGTGCTTGATCAGTTTCACCACATGATCGACATCGCACCCACCATCTACGAGGTGGCGGGAGTGGAGCCGCCCACCGAGTACCTGGGGCGTTCCCAGTTGCCGATCCACGGCAAGAGCATGGCCTACACGTTCGGTGATCCGACCGTGCCGAGCCGCAAGGGCCCGCAGTACTTCGAGATGACCGGTCACCGGGGGATCTGGGCGGACGGATGGAAGGCGGTCACTCGCCACACGCCCGGCGATCCCTATGCGACGGAGGAGTGGGAGCTCTACCACCTGGAGGAGGACTTCTCCGAGTCCAATGACCTCGCCGCCTCCGAGCCCGAGAGGCTGGCTGAACTGGACCGCCTGTTCTGGCACGAGGCGGAGGCGAACGATGTGCTGCCGCTGGACGACCGCTACATGGAGCTGTTCTGGTCCTACAGCATGGACGAGCGCTCTCCGCTCTACCGGCGGCGGGTCGACTACTACCCACCCCTCAGCCACGTCGAGCGGGCCGCTACACCCCCGATCGAGCATTGTTCCTACAAGATCGAGGCTGTCGCTTCCGGTGAGATGGAGGGTGTGATCGTCGCCTACGGCCACCCGACATCCGGCTTCGTGCTGTACATGAAGGACGGGCGCCTCCACTACGAGTACAACGCGGCGGGCCCGGTCATAGCCCACAGCATCTCCGTGCCGGACGGCGACCCCCTGACGTTAGGGTTCGACTTCGACCTTGTCGGCGAGAGGGCCGGCCGGGGTCGTCTGACCGCCGGTGACCACCAAGGGGAGTGGTTCGACTTCGACCGCGTACTGATCTGGATCTCCCTGGCCGGTATGGACGTGGGCCGTGACGAGTACGGTCCCATCAGCACTCGCTATGAAGCGCCCTTCCCGTTCCAGGGTGAGCTCCGGCGCGTGACCTTCCACCTCGGAAGCGAGATCAACGCACCCCGCCGGCGCGATGACTACTAGCGACCCCACCCGGACTCAGGGGACGGGGTTCCCCGGCCGGTAGGCATCGAGGAAGACCTCCCTCCCCAGCCGGGAGGACTCGTAGATGGCCGCGATTATGGCCAGCGACACCCGGGCGTCCTCACCGGTTAGCACCGGATCACGATCCTCCCGGATGGCGTCGACCATGTCCTGGAGCTGGATCCGGTGGCGGGTCTGCGGGTAGGCCCAGGGATCGTCGATGTCGGTCAACCCGAAGTCCGGGTCCACCTCCACCCGATCCTCGTCACCCTCCACATCCCAGACAAGGAACCTGTCGTACTGGGCGTTGGCGACCACGGTGCCCAGTTCGCCGTGCAGCTCGATCCGGGACTTGAGAGCGGTCCGGACCGAGGAAGTGCTCTCGAGGATCCCCATGGCGCCGTTGGTGAAGCTGACCACCGCGGTAGCGGTGTCCTCCACCTCGATGTCGTGGAACTGGGTAGCCACCCGGCCCATCACAGACCGCACCGGTCCCATCAGATGCTGGAGCAGGTCGATTATGTGGATGGACTGGGTCATCAGGCAGCCCCCGCCCTCGAGCGCCTCGGTTCCGCGCCAGGCGGCAGAGTCGTAATAAGCGGCCGTCCGGCTCGACTTGTCGACCGCGTCGCTCAGGAACACCCGCCCCAGACGACCCGAGTCGACCGCCTCCTTGAGGGTGCGGGCCACCACGCCGAAGCGCATCTGGAAGACCACCCCGAGCTTGGTGTTGTTCGCCCGGCAGACGGCGATCATCCGATCAGCCCTCTCCAGCGTGGTGTCAAGGGGCTTCTCCACCAAGGCATGCTTGCCGGAGTCCGAGGCGGCGATCGTCACCTCGGCGTGCAGACCGGTGGGAACCGATACGACCACCACATCGACATCATCGTGTTCCACCAACCGCCGGTAATCGGTGAACCAGTGCCTGGCGTCGTGGGCCTCGGCGAATCCCCGGACGTTGGACTCGTTCCGGCTGCACACCGCCACCAGTTCGCCGCCATCGACGAAATCGAGCTCCTGGGCCATGAACCCACCCGACATACCGGTCCCGACCAGGCCGAAGCCTATGCTGCCATCTCTCACCGCATCGCCTCCCCGGCCCGAGTGTACCGTCCGGGCCGTACCGCTCCCGGTCGGCCGGGTGGTGTGGTGATCACCCGGCCCGCGGCGTCGGGGGACTAATCATCCCAACTGGCGCCCAGACCCGCCTACGCTCTGGTAACCATGCGAATCCTCTTGCTGAACGGCCCCAACCTCAACCTCCTGGGCACGCGCGCCCCGGAGGTCTACGGCTCGGACACGCTCGAAGACGTGGCCGAGCAGTGCCACGCGCACGCCGCCCGGCTCGGTCATCGCCTAGAGGACTTCCAGTCCAATCACGAGGGAGAGTTGATCGACGCCATCCACACCGCGCGGGAGACCGCTGACGGGATCGTGTTCAACCCCGGCGCCTTCTCCCACACCAGCTATGCCCTCCATGACGCCATAGAGGCGGTCGGGATTCCTACTGTCGAGATCCATATCTCCAACGTCCGGGAACGCGAGCCGTGGCGGCGCATCTCGGTGACCGAGCCGGGCTGCGCGTACCAGGTCTTCGGCCGGGGCGTCACCGGCTACCTGGACGCCATCTCCCACCTCCACTACCGGGATCTCCATCCGCCTCTCACCCTGTCGTACGGGCCGCACGCGGACCAGGTAGCGGATCTGCGCCTCCCCGATGCTCCCGGACCCCACCCGGTGGCGGTCCTGGTCCACGGTGGCGGGTGGACCGACCCCTACACCCGCGACCTGATGGACGGGGCCGCGGTCGACCTGACCGCGAGGGGAACGGCCACCTGGAGTGTCGAGTACCGGCGGATCCCGCCGGTGGGAGGTTGGCGTGACTCCATGGCGGACGTCTCCGCCGCGGTCGGCGCCCTGTCCTCCATCTCCGGCGACCATGGGCTCGACCTGGGCCGGGTGACGGTGATCGGGCACTCCGCCGGCGCCCAGTTGGGGTTCTTCGCCGCCAAGAACGCCTCAGTGCGTCCGGCCGGCTTCGTCGCGCTGGCGGGGATGCTCGACCTGGGGAACGCCGGTTCGGGCTTCGACGAGATCATCTCGGCCTTTTTGGGTGATGACCGCCACGCTCGCCTCCCGATGGTCGACCCCATCCGCGCAATTCCCTCCGGAGTTCCGACGGTGGCGGTGCACGGCCTCCTGGACCGATCAGTGCCCCCGGATCAGAGCCGCCGGTTCGTCGAGGCGGCCCGAGCGGCCGGCGACCGATCCCGCCTGGTCGAGGTGCTGGAGGCCGACCACATGGACGTGATCTCGCCCCTCGCCGCCGGATGGGAGGAGGTGGCGCGCGCCTGCCTGGGCCCCTAGCCGGCTACGGGCCGAGCGCCGTGATAGGCGTCACCTGGACATCGTCTGACCGGCGGTAGGCGGGGCCGGTGGAGGTGACCACCATCAGGAGGGCCAAGTCCTCCACGCGATCCGCGGCCACTTTGTCCCGTAAACGCCGTAGGGACTTGGCAGCTTCGTCCACTACGTCGGGCGCCGGGCTCAGCTTGACCTCGACCGCTATCCATCTGCCGTCGTCTCGCTCGATGACAGCGTCCACCTCGAGGCCGGTGTCGTCGCGGTAGTGGAACACCTCGCCGCGATCCGGCTGGCTGTAGATGCGGAGGTCGCGCACGACCAGCGACTCGAACAGCAGACCGAACGTCCCTGGATCGGCCAGCAACCTCTGGGGCGTAGCACGCAGCATGGAGGCAGCCAGCGAAGGGTCGACGAAGTGGCGCTTTGGCGCCCTTCTCAAGGTGGCCCGTGAACGAAGGCCTACCGACCAGGCAGGCTGATTCTCCACCAGGAAGACGCGCTCCAGAGCCTCCAGGTAGGCGTTGACGGAGGAACGGCTGGCGACACTCTTGCCGCCCATGTCCGAGATGATGGTGGTCGCCTTCGCTTCCGTGGCAACGTGACGCGCCAGCGATCGCATCAGCCTTCTCACCGCCGCCGGTCGGTGCCTGACACCGCTCGCCGACGGGATGTCCAGCCGGACGACCTCGCTTACGTAATCGGCCACCGCCAAGCGAGCATCGGCTTCCTCGAGTGCCAGGCTCCCGGGCCATCCTCCGACGCAAATGGACGACGCCACCTCGCGCAGCCCGACGACCGACGGCAGGGCGAACATGGCCTCGCCATCGAACAGGCGCCGCAGCGACAACAAGCCGGTGGACCCTCCCGACTCGTAGAGTGACATCGGCCGCATCAACACCCGGGCGATACGACCCACTCCGGTATGCCGGGTGATGTCGTCGTGAGGAGCCGCGGAGCCGGTGAGGACGAACTGCCCGAACCGCGCCCGGTCGTCGCACTCCCGGCGCACCCTGTTCCATATCCGGGGCGCGTTCTGCCACTCGTCGAGCAAACGGGGTGTGGCGCCCTGCAACACGGCTGACGGGTCTGCCTCGGCCATCAGCAGCGTTGCTTCATCGTCAAGGCGAGCCTCGCTGCGGGCGACATGGCGCGCCGCCCAGGTCTTGCCGCATGCTCGGCAACCCTCGACAAGCACGGCCCCACGCCGCCGGAGCGCGCTCCCGATCTCGTTGTCGGCAAGACGCGGGAGGTACCCGGGCATGGTGAGCGTCCGTGAGTTGCGTTGCTCGGGTCCCATGAACTCATGGTCTCCTTTGTTGTTTCCTGCGTTACGATCGTCGCGCCCAGGACAACGATTGTGCTGTCAGGAGGTTTTCACACTACATTTTAGGAACAAACTATACTACATTCTAGGAATACAATGCACTGCACTTAGGGAGTCTGTTGCACTACATTCTGGGAGTCACAGCCTACGGATGCTGGATCAATCTCGCCTAAGACAATCTATCGCAGACCACTAGTGACTAGCAACTAACAACTAGAAACTAGTCGTCTATGCGAGGGCCGCCTCCCCGAAAATGCCCCTTACCTCGGCGTAGAGCGAGGACGAAAGTTCCACTTTCTCGTCGAGCTGGAAGACCTTCCGACTCTCCCCGGCGGTGAGGTCGATGTAGACCGGCGCCGGCCCCGGATGGTTGGACACCACCTGCTTGAGCTCGCGCAGCGACGCCATGAAGGCAGCCTGATCCGTTAGCGCCCGGCGGGGCTCCAGGCGCAGCCTGAGGTCGCTGTCGGGGACGAGCTTGGGTCTGGTGATCCGGAAGGCCCGGACCTTCACCTCATCCCGGTTGCTCAGCCTGCCCTCCACCACCATGATGGCGTCCTCCTCCAGAATCTCGTCGGCCGAGGCCAGGGTCTTCGCAAACACCACCACCTCGACCGAGCTGTCGAGGTCCTCGATGTTGAAGTAGGCCATCTGCTCCCCCGAGCTGGTGTAACGGCGGGTGATTCCGCTGACGATCCCGCCGACCCTCACCCGCTCCCCGTCCGCCAGCGCCGCCAGCCCGGACACGGTCGCGTTGGTGTGCTGCGCCAGGGCTCGGCCCAGGCCGTTCAGCGGATGGTCCGATACGTAGAGGCCCAGCATCTCCTTCTCGTGGGCCAGCAGGACGAACTTGTTCCACTCATCCTCCGGAATCGCCACCTCGTCGAACTCCGGAACCTCGGCTTCCCCGCCGAACAAGCTGAACTGACCCGCCTCCTCGTGCCGCCTCCGGGCCAGCGTACGCTCGATCATCAACTCCGCCACCTCGTTCAGGCCCCTTCGGGTGTGCCCCAGGTCTTCGAAGGCGCCCGCCCTGATCAGCGAGGCCACCACCCGCTTGTTGAGGGCCGTGGCCTCCACCCGGTTGGCGAAGTCCTGGAAGTCCGCGAAGGCGCCCCCGGCGTGGCGGGCCTCGATGATCTTCTCCACCACCGCCGACCCGACGTTCCGCACCCCGGAGAGTCCGAACACGATCCTGCCGTCCCGGACGGTGAAGTCGCTCTCGGAGGCGTTGACCGATGGCGCCGACACCTCCAGCCCCATCACTCGGCACTCGCTCAGGTACAGGCGGTTGCGGTCCTTCTCCCGGTGCGACGACGTGAGCAGGGCGGCCATGTACTCGGCCGGGAAGTGAACCTTGAGGTAGGCGGTCTGGTAAGCCAGCAGGCCGTAGGCGGCGCTGTGCGACTTGTTGAAGCCGTAACCGGCGAAGCCTTCGATCGAGTCGAACAGCTCACCCCCGAACGCCGGCGTGTTGCCGCCCGCCACCACGCCGGCAACGAACTTGTCCCGTTCCTGCTCCATGATGGCGGGGATCTTCTTGCCCATGGCCTTGCGCAGGGCGTCGGCGTCGGCCATCGAGTACCCCGCGATGTCGCGGGCGATCTGCATGACCTGTTCCTGGTAGATCATGAGGCCGTAGGTCTCCCTCAGCACGCCCTCGGTGGCCGGATGGGGGTAATCCACCTTGCTGCGCCGGTTCTTGCGGTTGGCATAGGCGTTGTGCCAGTCGTTCGACATCGGCCCGGGCCGGTACAGGGCCACGAGGGCGATCATGTCCTGGAAGCGGTCCGGCCGCAGGCTCCTGATCAGGGAGCGCATGGCGGTACCCTCCAGCTGGAAGACCCCGATGGTGTCGCCTCTACAGAGCATCTCGTAGGTGTCGGCATCGTCCAGGGGGACCCGGTCGATGTCGGGCCGGGCCCCGGTACTCCGTTCGATCAGATCCAGCGTCCGGTCGATGGTCGACAGCGTGCGCAGGCCGAGAATGTCCATCTTGAGCAGGCCCAGCTTCTCGATGGCATGCATCTCGTACTGGGTGACGACCTCGGCGTCCTCGCCCTTGCGCTGCACCGGCACCAGGTCGGTGAGCGGCCGGGGAGCGATCACCACCGCCGCGGCGTGGATCGAGTCCTGGCGGCGGAGTCCCTCCAGACCCCGCGCGGTGTCCAGAACCAGGCGGGCGTCCTCCTTATCCCGGTAGTCCTCCCGCAGCCCGGCGGCGTTGGCATACCACTCCTTGGTGATCCCATCGGCATCGTGGGCCGGGGGGTTGAAGCAGATGTCGAGCGATGCCTCCCGTCCCAGGACCGGATCCGGCATCAGCTTGGCCAGGCGGTCCCCCATCGCGTACGGGAAACCCTGGACCCGGGCCGAGTCGCGGATAGCCTGCTTCCCCTTGATCGTGGAGAAGGTGACGATCTGGGCCACGTGGTCGGATCCGTACTTGTCGGCCGCGTACCGGATGATGTCGCCCCGGAAACGCTCGTCGAAGTCCATGTCGATGTCCGGCATCTCCCGCCGGCCGGGGTTCAGGAAGCGCTCGAAGATCAGGCCGTACCCGATCGGGTCCAGATCGGTGATGCCCAGCGAGTAGGCCACGATCGACCCGGCCGCCGAGCCCCGCCCCGGGCCGACCCTGATCCGGCGCGACCTCGCGTAGCGCACCAGGTCCCACACGATCAGGAAGTAGTCGGGGAAGCCCATGTCCTCGATGATCCGCATCTCGTGCTCTATGCGCTGCCCGACCTCGCCGCCGGTCTTGCCCTCGTAGCGGCGGCGAGCGCCCTCGGTCACCAACTCCCGCAGGTAGGACATGGCCGTGTGGCCGTCCGGGACCGGAAAGTGGGGCAGGAGCAACTGGTCGAAGTCCAGATCCACGTTCACGCGCTCGGCGATCAGGAGCGTGTTGTCGCACGCATCGGGATAAGTGTCCTCCGGGAACCGGTCCCGCATCTCCCGAGGGGTCTTCAGATAGAACTCCTCGCCCTCGAAACGAAGGCTCCGGTCCGGGTCCCCCATGGTCGACCCCGTCTGGATGCAGAGCAGGACATCGTGGGCGGCCGCCTCGTCCTGGCGGGTGTAGTGGGCATCGTTGGTGGCCAGGAGCGGAGCGCCGACTCGCTGCGAGATCTCTACCAGGTCGGGGAGGATGCGCTGCTGGCTCTCCAGGCCGAGGTCGTGGAGCTCGATGAAGAACCGGTCCCGGCCGAAGATGTCCTGGTAGAGGCCGGCTGCCTCCACGGCTTTCTCCAAGTCCCGCCGGCCGCCGCCGTACCCGTCCTCTCGCGGCGCGTCCGGGGCCAACAGCGTTGGCACATGACCGGACAGGCAGCCACTGGTGGCGATGATCCCCTCGGCATACTCGGCCAGCAGCTCGTGGTCCATGCGGGGCTTGTAGTAGTAACCCTCCAGGAAGGCCCTGCTGACCAGCTTGACCAGGTTGGAGTAGCCGGTCTGCGTCTCGGCCAGCAGGGTGATGTGATGGCGGACGTTGTCGCGGCCGGTGGGCCGATCGAAGCGGGAGCCGGTGGTCAGGTAGCCCTCCACGCCGAGAATCGGCTTGATGCCCGCCGCGGTGGCAGCCCGGTAGAAGTCGACCGCGCCGTAGAGCACGCCGTGATCAGTCAGGCCCAGCGCCTGCTGGCCGTCTGATACGACCGCCGCTACGGCGTCTTCGATCCGCGCTGCGCCGTCCAGCATCGAGAACTCGCTGTGCACGTGGAGGTGGACGAAACCGTTTCTCGCCATGCCCCATCCTTGACCGCTACCCGTCGACCGGTCAGGGGCACCCAGCGATCCGAAACACTAGCGAACTCCGGCGCGTCAACCGGGCTTGTTCGGGATTATTCCCGCGGCACCTCTCCGTCGGCGGGCCTACCGAGGGCTTCGAGGCTCGACCGGAGATCGGAGGTAAGGGGCACCTCCACGTCGAGGTCCCGGCGGGTGACCGGGTGGACGAGACCGAGCCGGTGGGCATGGAGCCATACGCGCCCCGGATCGACGCCGGCCCGGGCGGGCCGCCCGTAGACCCGATCCCCCACCACCGGCCGGTCGATCGAGCCCAGATGCACCCGGATCTGGTGGGTACGCCCCGTCTCGAGCGTCACATCCAGCAGGCTCAGCACGGGACGGTCCCACGTGGCCAACCAGCGGTAGTGCGTGACGGCGGGCTTGCCGCCGGGACCCACGAACCGTCTCGTCCGCCGCCGATCGATCGGCGCCTCGATCGTCCCGGAGGCGACGGCGAAGCCGCCGTGGGTAAGCGTGAGGTAGCGGCGGCGCACCTCCCTGGCGGCCATAGCCTCGGTCAGGCGACGGTGCGCGAGCGGGTGCCGGGCGATGAGGATGGCCCCCGAGGTCTCCATGTCAAGGCGGTGAACTATCCCCCACCGCGGGTACTCACCCACCCCCTCGACCTCAGGCCACCGATGGAGAAGCGCCGAGACCAGCGTCGCCTCGACGTGTCCGGGCCCCGGATGGGTGACCATCCCCGCGGGCTTGCCGATCACCGCCAGGTAGCGGTCCTCGTAGCGGACGTCCAACTCGACAGGATGCGGTCGCAGCGGGGCGGTCTCGAGAGGCACGAACCAGAGGCCGTCACCGGCGCCGAGCCGGGTGCTGGGCCGGCCTCCACCGGCCGGCCCGCGTGCTGTCAGCCCCGCTCCGCCGGACTCGATCATCCGCCTGGCTCTCGCCCTGCTCACCCCGGCCAGCCGGGCCAGGATCAGGTCGAAGCGGGCGCCGTCCAGGGACTGGGGGACGGTCAGATGCGTCTGGCCGCCCATACGAGGATCACCACGCCCACCGTGATGGAGGAGTCGGCAACGTTGAAGGTGGGCCAGAAGCTGAAGTCGATGAAGTCTGTGACCGCGCCGGACATCCATGGTCCGCCCAGGAGCCGATCGACGAGGTTTCCGGTCGCCCCGCCGAGCACCAGGCCCAACCCCACCAACTCGGTGGTGCTCCTGGTGCGCTCCACCATTACCAGGATCAGGAACGCCACCACGACGGCGGCCAACCCCAACCAGGACCCGTAACCCTGGAACAGGGAGAAGGCCGCCCCCGAGTTCTCGGTGACCGCGAGCCGGAACCAGCCGGGAATGATCACGAGGTTCTGGTCGGCCAGTGCCGTTCGCGCCCAGAGCTTGCTGATCTGATCGGCTACCAGAACGGCCCCGCCCAGGAGGCCGGCATTGATGCGTCGGCTGGTCAGCGCCGCCGCGACGCGCACTTCACGCACAGGCTGGTCTGCGGAAGGGCCCGCAGGCGCGCCACCGGGATGGTGCCTCCACAGACTCGACACTCGCCGTAGGTACCGTCCTCCAGTGCCTGCAGCGCGCTGCGGACCTGGCCGAGCAGGTCACGGCTGTTGCGGTCCACCGACAACTCCTTCTCGAACTCGAAGGCCATCGAGCCGCCATCGGCCGAGTCCGGATCGGGTCTGCGCTCGGCCGCAGTCTCGGCCATCCTGACCTCGCTCCGCTCGGCTTCGTGGTCGGCGATCACCGAGACGAGGCTCCGCTCCTTCTCCTCGAGGAGCCTCTTGAAACGTGCGAGTGTGGACTCGGCCAGCTTGCGGCGAGATGCCATACCGCTCTTCCTCCGGGCGCGACTGTGGGGCCGACTGAAGGTAGCAGGTCCGTAACCCGGCCGCAGGCATCGCTCCGGCCCGCCGGCCGGGTTCCGTCACCACCAGCAGCTACGGGTACGATGGCGCCCGCCAGCCACTCCCAGGATCATGCCAGGTAGCCAACCCGCCTCCCCGCCGGTTTCCGACTTCACCCGGGTGCCTCCCGGTCTCGACCTCCCGGCCCTCGACGCGCGCATCCTGGAGCGTTGGGACGAGACCGGCGCATTCCACGCCTCCGTCGAGATGCGACCGCGTGAGCACGAGTACACGTTCTACGACGGACCCCCGTTCGCCTCCGGGAGCCCCCATTACGGCCACATCCTGGCCGGGATCATCAAGGACATCGTCCCCCGCTACTGGACCATGCGAGGGCACCGGGTGGAGCGCCGCTTCGGCTGGGACACCCACGGCCTGCCGGTCGAGATGGAGGTCGAGCAGCAGCTCGGCATCTCGGGCCCCCGCCAGATCGAGGAGCTGGGCGTGACCGTCTTCAACGACGCCTGCCGCCGGATGGTCGAGGTCACCACGGCTGACTGGGACGGCATAACCCGCCGCATCGGCCGCTGGGTCGACTTCAAGGACGACTACAAGACCATGGACCCCGAGTTCATGGAGAGCGTCTGGTGGGTATTCCGGGCCCTGTGGGACAAGGGCCTGGTCTACCGGGCCTTCAAGGTACTTCCCTACTCTTGGGCCGCCGGGACCACCCTGTCCAACTTCGAGGTGAGCCTGGGCGGCTATCGCGACCACCCCGATCCCGCCATCACGGTCCGCCTGGAGATCCTCGAGGCCCCTGACCCGAGCGCGCCGGCCCGCCCCGGCGACTACCTGACCATCTGGACCACCACTCCCTGGACGCTTCCCGGCAACCTGGCGGTCGCGGTCGGCCCGGACATCGAGTACGTGGCGGTCGAGGACCGCGGTAACCGCTACTGGGTGGCTGCCCGCCGGGTGGAGGAGGTCTTCGGCGAGGCCCGCCGGCCGGCTGCGGTCGCCTCCGGCACCGAGCTGCTCGGCGTGCGTTACCGGCCGCCCTTCGCCTACTTCGAGGATCGGCACGCCCGCGGGGCCTTCCGGGTCATTCGCAGCCCCTCGGTGACCACCGACGAGGGGACCGGCCTGGTCCACATGGCGCCCGCCTACGGCGAGGAGGACCTCTACGCGCTGGCGGACGCAGGCCTGGATGTGATCGTCGATCCCGTCGACCTCGAGGCGAGGTTCACCGCCGCCACCCCCGACCTGGCCGGGGTTCATGTGTTCGAAGCGGCCGACGCCATCATCGGCCTGCTTCAGGAATCGGGAGCGCTCTTGAAGAACGAGCGGATCGTCCACTCCTACCCCTTCTGCTACCGCACCGATCAGCCGCTCATCTACAAGGCCATCCCGACCTGGTTCGTCCGCGTCGAGGCGATCCGCGACCGGATGGTGGAGCTGAACGGGTCGATCCACTGGGTGCCGGGGCCGGTGGGGGCCAACCGGTTCGGGAACTGGCTGGAGGACGCCCGGGACTGGGCGGTCTCCCGCAACCGGTTCTGGGGAAGCTGCATCCCGGTGTGGGAATGCGATTCCTGCGGCTACCAGGAATGCATGGGCAGCCGGGAAGATCTGGCCGAACGGACCGGCGTCTGGCTGGAGGACCTCCACAAGCACGTGGTGGATGAGGTGACCTATCCGTGCCCGTCATGCTCGAACGGGGGCGTCATGGTCCGCGTGCCTGAAGTCCTGGACTGCTGGTTCGAGTCCGGGTCGATGCCCTACGCCCAGTATCACTATCCCTTCGAGAACGAGGAACGCTTCCCGCGGACCTTCCCCGCCGACTTCATCGCCGAGGGTCTCGACCAGACGCGGGGATGGTTCTACACCCTTCACGTGCTGGCCGCCGCCCTGTTCGACGAGGTGGCTTTCCGCAACTGCGTTGTCAACGGCATGATCCTGGCCGAGGACGGGCGGAAGATGTCGAAGCGCCTGAAGAACTACCCCGAGCCCTCAGCGGTTCTGGACCGGTACGGGGGAGACGCCGTCCGGGCCTACCTGATCGACTCGCCGGTGCTCCGCGCCGAGCCACTCCGCTTCTCCGAGGCGGGGGTACGCGAGGTGGTGCGGACCGTGATACTGCCGTTCTGGAACGCCTTCTCCTTCTTCACCACCTATGCCGAGGCGGACGGTATCCGGTTCCAAGACCTCCGGTCGGCGCCCGCCCCCGCCGACCGGCCCGAGATCGACCGCTGGATACTGAGCGTCCTGCAGTCGCTGATCCGGCGGACCAACGAGTTGATGGAGGGCTACTACCTGTACGCCGTGGTGGGCCCGGCTCTCGGCTTCGTCAACGACCTGACCAACTGGTACGTCCGAAGGTCCAGGCGCCGGTTCTGGCGGGCTCGTGAGGGCAACGAGGCCGACAAGCAAGCCGCCTTCGCCACCCTCTACGAGGTGCTGGTGACCTTCAGCCGCCTGCTGGCGCCCGTCCTGCCCTTCATAACCGAGGAGATCCACACCGGCCTGGTCCCGGAAGCCTCCAGCGTCCATCACACCGACTACCCGGTGGTGGACGAGGGCACGATCGACGAGGACCTCGAGCGGACGATGGATGTGGCCCGCACAGTGGTGACGCTTGGGCGGTCGCTCCGGTCGGATCACTCGATCGGCGTTCGCCAGCCCCTGGCGCGGCTGGCGGTCATCACGCGCGATCCGGAGGTGACGGCCGCGGTTCGTCGTCACGGCGCGGTGATCGCCGAGGAGCTGAACGTCAAGGAGATCGGCACCCGTGATGACGAGCTGTCGGTGGTCGAGCTGGCGGCCAAGGCCAATTACAAGCGCCTCGGTCCCCGCCTCGGCGCCGCGGTCCGGGAGGTCGCCGCCGCGCTGGCCGCCCTGCCCTCGGAACAGGTGGCGTCCCTGCTCGAGGCCGGCGGGATGACCGTCGCCGGCCACGAGTTGAGCGCCGACGACGTGGTAATCAGCAGGAAGCCCCGTCCGGGATTGGCGGTGGCATCGGATGGCTCGCTGTCGGTGGCGCTCGACACGGTGCTGACCGGCGAGCTACGGAGCGAGGGCCTGGCCCGCGAGGTGGTGTCACGGATCCAGCGCGCCCGGCGCGACCTCGGGCTCGAGGTGACCGATCGGATCCGGCTCCGGTACCACACAGAGGACGACCTCCTCTACGAGGCCGTCGACACCCATGCGGACTTCATCGCCGGCGAGGTGCTGGCTGTGGCGATCCTCTCCGGACCCATGGAGGGCGGGACCAGATTCGAGATCGGCCAGAGCGTCCTGTCGGTGCGCCTCGAGAAGGCCGGCTAGCCCTCAGCGGAATCGGCGGGGCGAGAAAGGATCCAGCTCGAGGTCGGTGGGTCGGTCGCAGACGATCTGGGCCACAAGCCGGCCGGTCACCGGTCCGAGCGACAGGCCGAGCTTGCCGTGCCCGACGGCGTAGGTGACGTTGCGCCAGCCGGGCGACCGACCGATTATGGGAAGCCCGTCGGGCGTAACCGGTCGCAGACCGGCCCATCTCTCCAGCACGGTGAGCTCGGGATCGAGCCGCACGCGGGATCGGACGTTCGCCTCTATCTGCGCCAGCCGCCGGAGCGAGGGCCGGGTGTCGAGGCGCCCCAGTTCCAGCCAGCCGCTCATCCTCAGCAGGTCTCCCATCGGGTTCACCGCCACCCACCTGTCTCCTATCAGGAGGTTGGTGCGAGGGCCCTGGCGGGGCGCCGCCACCGTCATGCTGTATCCCTTGCCGGCCTGTATGGGTACCGACTCGCCGAGCAGCGTGGCCACCCCGGGGGTCCACGCGCCGGTGGCTATCACGACCTCGTCAGCCGCCAGGTCGCCCCGCGAGGTCACCAGCCTGTCCACCGCTCCGTCCGAGGTCCGGAAGTCCAGCAACCTCGTCCGGGGGACGAACACCACCCCGCGTCCCGACAGCACCGACACGATCCCGGCCATGAAGCGGGCGGGATCGAGACCGGCGTCGTCCACGCACCGGAACCCCCCGATGATGCCCTCGTCCAGCGCCGGCTCCCGCTCGCGGAGTTCGGCGGCGCCGTATCTCTCGATGGCCACGCCGTGACGCTCCATCGTGTCGGCCTCGTGCCGCGCCGCGGCGAAGGCCCCGGGGTCTCCGTAGACGTAATAGAGCCCGAGCCGGCGGTAGCCGCACTCGATCCCGTCCCGTTCGATCCACTCCACCGCCAGGTCAGCGCTCAAGAACCCGAGGGCGCGCAGGGCGACAGCCCCGGCCTCGGCTGCGCGGGAAGTGCATTTGAGCGCGAACCGGACCATCCAGCGCAGGTACGACGGGTCGATGGACGGACGCACCGTCACCGGCCCGGTGCGCCGGATCATCCCCCGCACCACACCGGACAGCACGCCGGGGGCGGCCATGGGGATCAGATGGCTCGGGGTGATCAGCCCGGCGTTGCCCGCGGCGCTACCGCGTGCGATCGGTCCTCCGTCGATCACGACCACCTGGCGGCCGTGCGCCGCCAACTCGTACGCTACGCATAACCCGACCACGCCGCCCCCGATCACCGCCACGTCGGCGCGCCGGGGCAGGGATGTCACGGGAGGCGACCCCTCGGAGGACGGAAACGGCATCTGGAACCCCTCGGCGGACCGCTGTTCAACGCGCGGCAGGACCGTCCTGCTGCGCTCCGGGGGTCATTGCGGCGCGGAATTGGTCCAGCAGGTGCTCACCCGCCTCCAGCACGTTCTCGACCATCTGCTCCGATGTCCGGGCGGCCTCGTCGATCATGTCCCGTACCCGGGCCACCGCCTCGTCGGCCTGGACGGTCACCACGGTCCGGGCCTTGCCGGAACCCTCGGCGATCCGGTTCTCCCGGCATTCGTCGAGCGCCGTCCGCAACCGGCCGACCTCACGCTGCAGCCGATCATGCTGGCCCTCGTACTCGGAGATCGTCTTGACCACGATCTCGAGAAAGGCGTCCACCTCGTCGGCGGCGTACCCGCGCAGGGCGACCGAGAACTTGACCGCCTGGACCTCGTTCGAAGTTATCCGCATACCAGCCTCGTCATCTGCATATGATCCTCGCCACGATCATTATCGCCACTATCAGGATGATCGGCGACAGGTCCAACCTGACCCCACCCACCGGAATGGCGGGAAGGGACCGCCGGAGCGGCCGGAGCGGCGGATCCACGATCCGCGAGAGCACCGCCACGGCGCGGCCGACCGGGTGATCACCGGGAACCTCGACCCAACTCAGGACGGCCCGGGCGACGATCGCAACCACGTAGAGCTGCAGCAGATTGCAGATCAGCCGGATCAAGCCCGCCTCAGACGTCGATGTCGTACAGGCCCAGGGAGGCCAGGCGCTGCAGCTCCTGCCGGGTGATCGTCACCCTCGGAGGGCGGACCAGCAAGACTCCCGCGGCCGGTTTCTGGATGGTCCCCTCCAGCGCGTACACCAATCCGCACAGGAAGTCGACCAGCCTCCGTACCGTCGGAGGATCGAGGCTCTTCAGGTTCACCACCACCGGAACCTGTTCCCGGAGTACGTCGGCGACCTTCCTCACGTCATCGAAGCCGCGAGCCTCGAGTATCTCGGTGTAGCTGGCCGAGATGACAGCAGACTCCGGGCCTCGCACGATTACATCCGAGTCACCCCGTGCGGAGACCACCGCAGGCCGCTGGTAGGGGGGGACCGGCTCGGCGATCCGTGAGCTCCGGTCTCCCGATGTGGGTGGCTGGTCGTCCACTATGCGGAACTGGCTCCGCGGCGGAGGCCGGCGGCCGGGCATATCGGGCCGGGTTCCATAACCGGGGTTCAGGGCTGGCTCTCCTTCGTCCACGAGACCCATCCATGTCAGCAATTTGTTCATGGCGCTCATTTCTGTACCGCGACGGCTCAGACCCCAAAGATAGCCCGTCCGATGCGGACGATGGTGGATCCTTCCTCGATCGCCACCTCGAAATCGTCCGTCATGCCCATGCTAAGGGCCATCGGCCGCTCCAACCGGGCGGACAACTCGTCCCTGATCTCACGCATACGGACGAAGTAGGGCCGGGAATCCTCTGGTATGGCACCCATCGGAGGTATCGCCATCACCCCGGTCAGCGGGACCCCCGCCGACTCCCACCGCTCGAAAGTCTCGACCACGAGTCGGGGGTCGACTCCCGACTTCTGGGGCTCCTGCCCGATATTGACCTGGAGCAGGGTCGGTGGGGGCCGGTCCTCTCCCCGCAGCCACGGCTTCACCAGGCGGTCCCGGTCGAAGGAATGTAAGAGCGACACCAAGGGCCGGACGACCCGCACCTTGTTGGTCTGGAGCGGACCCACGAAGTGCCACTCGAGGTTGCTCGGGAGCCGGCCGGCCTTCGACGCCAGCTCCTGTCCCCGGTTCTCCCCGAACACCCGATGCCCGGCGGCGACGGCTTCCTCCAGTACGGCGGGTGGGCGGCCCTTGCCGATCGCCACGATCTTCACGTCGTCGCGGTCCCTGCCCGAGCGGCGCGCAGCCTCATCGACACGCCGGACGACCTCGTGGAGACGGGCGGCAACGCTCACGGAATCCATCCCAGGGCCGCCAGCCGGTGCTCGGTGCGGTCGGCCCGGAACGAGAACCAGCCCTCCTCGCAGCGAGTACACGCCTCGACCGACCACCAGTCGGCCTCCGGGACCTGGTCCCGGACGGCGGTCGCCAGGTCCACGGTCGTCATGCCGCCGATGGACTTGACGTGGCGGTCATGGAACAACCCGGCCACCTCCGGCCCGACCTCGAAGCAGCAGGGCCCGATCAACGGACCCATGGCAGCCCTCAATACCGGACCGGGCCGCCTGCCCAGGCCCTCCAGACGGCGGGCTGCCGCAGCCACCACGCCTGCCACCACCCCCCTCCATCCGGCGTGAGCGACACCCACGGCATCCTCGGTCTCGAGGACCACGCCCACACAGTCGGCGGTCATCACAGCCAGCGGGAGATACCGGGTACCGGTGACCAGGGCATCGCCCGGGCCGGCCCGGCCCGGTTCGGTAGCGGCCAGGACGTCCGATCCATGAACCTGCCGGAGCGAAGCCCACTCCGCCCGGATCCCGAGCGTCCCCGACACTTCCCCGCGATCGCCGGACGACATGTCGCCCGCCACCGCCGTGGTGAAAGCGGCGCCGCGGAACCCGGGAGGCCGGATCAGCATGGTCAACCCGCCGGGCCTCCCGGCGTCTCCGAGTGCCCTCTATTCCCGGAGCCAGTCGGGAATGTCCAGCGGATCTTCCTCATCCGAGCGGAAGACGGTCTCCGATCGGTCGGAGTACCGGGCGCGCGCGCCCGGCCCGGACGGACCGGCGGAAGGCGACCCCACGCCGGCG
>VXRE01000135.1:48754-56686 GCA_009838635.1 Acidimicrobiia bacterium
GCGCCCTCCCACCCCGCCCCCTTCTGCTATCGCCCGCCGTACGACCCCCACCCGCCCCCACCCCGGCCTCCCGGCGGTCGTCCTCGGGCGCGCCCCCCCCCGGCCCGGACGGACCGGCGGAAGGCGACCCCACGCCGGCGGCGATGACGGTGACACGCACCTCCTGGCCGACCGATTCGTCGGACGTGGCCCCGAAAATGATCTGGGCGTCGGACTCGGCGTGCTCCTGAACGGCCATGGCCGCCTCGCTCACCTCCGCCAGGGTCATGTCGGGCGGGCCGCAGATCGAGAGCAGGACGCCCTTGGCCCCGTCCATCGTGGTTTCGAGCAGGGGGCTGGACATCGCCTGCTGGGCCGCCTGTAACGCCCGGCTCTCGCCCGACGCCCGTCCGATGCCGAGCACGGCCGCACCTGCTCCACCGAGAACCGTCTTGACATCCGCGAAGTCCACGTTGATGAGGCCCGGCGTGGTGATTATCTGGGCGATGCCGTTCACCCCGTCCGTCAACACCTGGTCGGCCATCGCGAAGGCCTCCATCATCGTGGTGGAGCGATCGGCCTCCTCGAGCAGGTTGTCGTTCGGGATGACGATCATGGCGTCAACCGCTTCCCTGAGCGCGGCGATGCCCTGCTCGGCCAGCTTGGAACGGCGATGGCCCTCGAATCCGAAGGGCCTGGTGACGACCGCGACGGTCAACGCATCGAGGTTGCGGGCGATGTCGGCCACCACGGGAGCAGCGCCCGTTCCGGTCCCCCCGCCCTCGCCGGCGGTCACGAATACGAGATCCGAGCCGGCCAGCGCCTCCTCGATCTGTTCCCTGTTGTCCTCGGCGGCGGTCTTCCCCACCGACGGGTCCGCGCCGGCGCCGAGTCCCTTCGTGAGCTCGCCACCGATGTTGAGCTTCACATCGGCGTCCGACATGAGCAGCGCCTGGGCGTCGGTGTTCACGGCTACGAACTCCACTCCCCGGATTCCGGCGTCGATCATCCGGTTGACGGCGTTCGTGCCGCCGCCACCTACCCCGACCACCTTGATGACAGCCACGTAGCTACGGAGGGCGCTTTCGTTGATAACGGTCATTGGGTGCGTCGTTCCTTCCATTCACCGCTTCGGCATTGGCAGTCCGCTCCGGACGGACCCAATCCTACCGGCAAAGTTTCGCGTTCTAGTGGAGACTCGGAAGCATACGCCATCCGATTCCTTAAGGTTCTAGATAAATCTCTGCTTCTAGTTGAGACTTAAGGTATTCGAGTCCGGGCAGCGTATTGCCGACCGACTTCCAGGGCCGGACTGCAGGACGGCTCGGGGCTGTGACATCGATGAGGCCGACCGGGGCGGTGTCGAGGATCGTGAGGAGCGAGGTCGCTTTCGCCGCCATGTCGCTCGGCAGGCCGAGCCGGGCTATCCGATTACCCACCCAGACCCAGAGTTCGCCATCGCTGGCCTCGAAGAGACTCCGCTCGGCCAGGTGACCGGGCAGGGCTGCGATGAAGTCCAGCGCGCCGCTCACCTCCGGGACTTCGATCCTGACGCCCAGGCCGGGGTCATCGGTGACCACCCGTATCTGCGGGAGCCGAGTGGTGGGGGTGGATGCATATGCGAGCACCACCCCATCGTCGGCCAGAACGCCCCACCTGTCCCCCAAGTCGATCCAGGCGGTGTCCACCCGCTCTCGCAACACCACTTCTACGCGGGTGGGGAACACGAGTTTCACGGAGGCGGCTGCGATCCTGGGGTCCTCCATGAGGTCCGATTCCACCGTGGATGCCCGGATGGTGACCAGCGGCCTGCCTTCGACCACCCCGCTCCGGTGGAGGATCTCCTCGACCGGCACCCGCACCGCACCGCTGACTGCCACTTCCTCGACACTCATGTACGGGGACACCAGGAACCACGCCACACCACCGGCACAGGCCATGATTACCAGCATCCAGATGGACCTCCGGATACGAGCCCGAGCCTGCTGTTCGGCGACCTCCTGGCGCCGACGTTTGATGCGGGGCTCGATGGTCAATCCCGGTTTCCTCTAGGCCTTGCCCCATCCTGTGGAAAACCGATGAACCTCACCTCCGGTTCCAGCAGGATTCCCGTCCTGTCGAGTACCAGTTGCCTCACGTCCCGGACCAGGCCGAATACATCCTGCGCCGTGCCCCCCGGATCCACTACGAAGAAGTTGGCGTGCTTCGGCGAGACATGTGCGCCACCACGGCGCATTCCCTTCAGCCCCAGCGCGTCGATGATCCGGCCGGCGCTGTCTCCCGGTGGGTTGCGGAACACGCTACCGGCGTTGAGGGTTCCGCCGGGCTGATGATCGCGCCGCCAGCGGATCGCCTGCCGCATCAGCGCCGCGATCTGCTCCCGATCCCCGTCACGCACCGAGAAGGAAGCATCCAGCACGACTTCATCGGGGCCCAGATTGCTGGTCCGGTAGCTGAACCCGAGCCGGCCGGCCTCCCGTTCGATCACCGACCCCGAACCGGAATCCAGGATCGACGCCGACCTGATCACGTCAACGGTCTCCACGCCGAAGAATCCGGCGTTCATGCGAACCGCCCCTCCCACCGAACCGGGACTGCCGACGTAGAACTCCAGGCCGGCCAGGTACTCGTCGGCCATCCGCCGAGCCAGCACGGGCAGGCTGACGGCCGCGCCCGCCCTGACGATCCGCGCCTCCCGATCCACCGCCACCTGCCTGAACCCGGCGCCCAGCCGGATCACCAGACCGGGGAATCCCTCGTCGGACACCACCAGGTTGCTTCCCCGTCCCATGACGACCATCTCGATCCCGCGCGCCCGGGCCGCAAGCGACACCGACCGCAACTCCTCCACGGAACCGGGCTCGCAGAACCAGCGGGCCGGTCCGCCCAGCTTGTACGTGGTGAGCCGGGACAACTCCATCCCCGCCCGGACACGGCCTCCGGCGACGAGTCCATCCCAGCCCTCCATCAGCGCGCCGCCAGCCGGTCGACCAGGCGGTCCGGCAGCGTGGTGATGTCACCGGCGCCCAACGTGAGGACCAGGTCATGCGGCCGGACCTCCCCGGCGACCAGATCCGCCGCCTCCTCCAGGCCCGGGACGTAGCTCACGGCCCGGTGCCGGTCATCGACCGAATCGGCCACCAACTCGCCGGTGACTCCCGGCCGGGGCGCCTCACGGGCCCCGTAGATGTCGGTCACGACCACCCGGTCCGCCCCGGCGAGCGCTTCCCCGAACTCGGAAGCCAGCGCCGCCGTCCTCGAGTAGAGATGGGGTTGGAACACCACCCAGAGCCGGTTCCGATCCACCGGGGCGAGGGCCTGGATGTCTGCCTCCACCTCGGCGGGATGGTGGGCGTAGCTGTCGATGATGGTCACTCCGGCCACCGTGGCACGATGTTCGAGCCGGCGGCGCACCCCCTCGAAGCGCGGCAGGCTCTCGATGGCAGCTGCCAGGTCGTAGTCGAGCTCGGACAGCAGAGCGAGCACGCCACAGGCGTTGCGGGCGGTATGCAGGCCGGGCCTGCCCACCGTCACCGAGCCGGGAGGGAACCGGCCGCCGAGCCGGAAGGACACCGACCCGGGACCGGGCTCGACATCCGAGATCCTCCAGACCGCATCGGGGGACGTGCCGTACCCGGGCCGCCCGGTCCGCTCAGCCAGGCGTCGTCCGCCCGGGTCGTCCACCCCTACCACCACGGGACCGTCGACCCGGTCGACTACATCCCGGAAGGCATCCTCCAGGTGCTCCTGCGTCCCGAAGTGGTCCAGGTGGTCGGAGTCGACATTGGTGACCACAAGCCCGGCCAGGACCAGATGGGCGAAGGTTCCGAACGCCTCGTCGGCCTCGAGAATCAGGAGGTCCGCCTCGCCGAGGTGGGCATTGTCACCGGAACCCCCGAGGTCACCGCCCACGATGAAGGACGCGTCGATCCCCAGGGCTCTCGTCGCTGTCACCGCCAGGGCCGTGGTGGTGGTCTTGCCGTGCGTGCCGGTGAAACCTAGGGTCGGTATCCGACCGGTCATCTCGTGGAGCAGGCGCGGACGATCCCACACCGTGACCCCGGCCTCTCCCGCTGCCACCAATTCCGGGTCCGTAGCGGGAACGGCCGATGAGGCCACCACCAGGTGGCACTCCGCCATCCGGCCGGGACGGCTCCCGACCCAGGTCTCCACGCGGTGACCGTCCAACCCTTCGAGGCCGGCGTCCCCTACCAGGTCGGATCCCGACACGACGTGACCCATGGCCGACAGCAACTTGGCGAGCGGTCCGATCCCGGCGCCGCCCGCCCCCACTAGGTGGACTCGTATGACCTCATCGAGCCGCGACATCCGCGCCATCCATCATCATGGTGGCAATGGTGGCAGCAGCACCCGGCCTGGCTGCGTCAATTGCGGCCCGGCGCATCCGGTCGCGCCGCTCGGGGTCGGCCAGCAAGTCCTCCAGAATCCCGCCCACCGAAGCCAACTCGGCATCGTCCACCAGCACCGCGGCGCCGGCTTCGACCATGGATCGGGCGTTGGCGAGCTGGTGGCGACCGGCGAACGAACCGGGTACGAGGACGCTGGGGGTGCCGGTGACGGCCGCCTCCATCACGCCTCCCCCGGCCCGGGCGATCACCACGTCCGAGACGCCGTAGAAGAGGTCCATCCGGTCCTCGAAGCCCAGCACCCGCCTCGTCACCGAGGGCGAGTCCCCGGCGGTGGATACCTGATCCTGGTTCCGCGCGCCCGCGAGGTGAACGATCTGGATGGGCTCTCCCTTCCAGTTCGCGGACAGGGCGGTGACCGCTTCGTTGATAGAGCCGGCGCCGAGGCTCCCTCCCATCACCCCCACCGTGTCCACGCCGGAAACCAGTCCGTAGCGCGCCAGCGCCCCGGGCCGGACGGAGGCCTTGTCGAGCGTGGTGAGCGCTGACCTCAGCGGGTATCCGACCACCTCCCCGTCCAGTCCCCTGGTGTCGGGAAACGAGACCAGGGATCGGTCTGCCCAGCGGCCGGCGAGGCGATTCGCCAGCCCGGCCCCGGCGTTCTGCTCGTGGACGTAGAGCGGCACACCGGTTCGCCGGGCCGCGATGGCGACCGGCACCGTGACGTAGCTTCCCATGCACAGCACGGCCCCCACCTTGCGGTCCCGGAGCTCCCTCGCCACGGTCCGGGCAGCCTCCCACACGAGCCGCGGGATGCGGAGGTTGCGGCGCGACATGCGCCGCTCCAGGCCGTGTATCCGTATCCGCAGCATGGGGTAACCCGCCTTCGGGACCAGGTCCACCTCCATCCGGTCCCCTCCGATGAACAGCACGTTCTCCCGGCCGACTCCCGCGGCGACCAGCTGCTCGGCCACCGCCAGGCCCGGAAAGATGTGCCCACCGGTGCCCGCCGCGGCGATGGCGAACGTCACCGTTTTCGCCGTTCCTGCACCGGATCGGGTACGTGAGGGGCGTTGCGCGCCACGTTCACCAGGATCCCGACCCCGGCCATGGCCACCAGCATGGCGCTGCCGCCGACCGACACCAGGGGCAGGGCAAGGCCGGTGACGGGAATGGCGCCCACCGCACCCCCCACGTTGACCAGCGACTGCACCCCGAGCCAGGCGGTGATGCCGCTGGCGAGGAGTCGGGCGAACATGTCGCTGGTCCGGTAGGCCACCCAGACGCCGACCAGTGACAGGCCGGCCAGGGCCACCAGCAGGGCTGTCGCCCCGATGAATCCGGTCTCCTCACCGATGATGGTGAAGATGAAGTCGGTGTAGGGATTGGGCAGGTATGACCAGCGGGACCGGGAGGCGCCCAACCCGACACCCAGCCAGTGGCCGCTTCCGAGGGCGATGAGGCTCTGGATCATCTGGAAACAGGCGTCGCTCGGGTCGGACAGCGGGTCCAGGAAGCACAGGAATCGCTGGCGGCGGTATTGGAGCGAGTACGTGGCGTACCCGATCACAGCCAGTCCCGTGGCTCCGATGCCGGCTATGTACCGGAACGGCACCCCGGCCGCGATCATCATGACCCCGGCCGCGCCCGCCACGATGATGGCGGTCCCCAGGTCGGGCTGCCAGACGATCAGGGCACAGGTACCGCCCACCGCGAAGACCATCGGACCCATCCACTGGCTCGCCTCGTCGAGGCGATCTCTTCGCCGGGCGAGAACGGCGGCCAGGAACACGATCACGGCCAGCTTGGAGAACTCGGAGACCTGGACGGTCAGGTCGCCGAACTCCAGCCACCGGTTGGCGCCGCCCCTCCTCACGCCGACCATCAGGGTCACCAGGAGGCCTAAGAACGAGAGGCCCAGGGCATACGGGGCGATCCGCCGGTACCAGTTATAGGGGACCATGGCCATGATCACCATCGCGCAGACCCCGACGGCCACCCACTGCGCCTGCCGCTTGAAGACCGCCAATCGATCCGACTCCTGGATGATCCCGGACGCCGATGAGGCCGACAGGGTGGCTCCCAGCCCGATCACCAGCAGGCAGGCGGCCAGCACCAGGACGAACACCACCACCCTGGTTCGGGACAGAGCGATCTCGTCCCGGCGGCGCGCCCAGGCGCGGAGGTCCGCGATCGACGACAGCCGGTTGCTCATTCAGCCACCACCGCGGATGCCGGCGCCCGCGGGTCCCGCCCGGCGCGGACCCGGCCCAGGTACTCGTCAACGTGCTGGATGAAGACGTTCCCCCGGTGCTCGTAGCAGGTGAACATGTCGAAACCGGTGGTGCCCGGTGAGAGCAGGACGGTATCCCCGGCCCGGGCCTGGTCGGAGGCCATCCGTACCGCCTCCTCCATGGATCCGGCCAGGGCGGTGGGCAGATCCGCGGCCATCTCCACCAGGTCGGGACCGCACTCCCCGATCGCCACCATGTAGCGGACGTTGGGCGCCCGGACGAGCGGGGAGAGGTCCAGTCCCTTCCGCACTCCGCCTGCGATGAGAACCACCGACGGATAGGAGCGGATGGCCGCCATGGCCGCGTGCGGGTTGGTGGCCTTGGAGTCGTCCACCCATGTCACGTCGCCGAGCGAGCCCACCACTGTCCGCCGGTGGTGCCGGTGGCGGAAGCGGGACGCCACCCTGGCCACCGCCGCCGGGTCGGCGCCCAGTTCGACGGCGGCCACGGCCGAGGCTGCCAGGTTCACCCGGAAGGAGTAGTCGAGGTCGGGAATCTCCCGGATCGGCGCCGGGCCGCCGGGAAGCATCAGGCCGCCGGCGGCGAACCCGAACGGCCCTTCGGGACCCGGGCCGGGTTCCGCACCGGTCACCGGCGCCTTGCGGCCGGGCGCCCCCAGCGCATGGGCGACCGCGCCCGGATCCCCGATGTCGTACACCAGGAGGTCCTCGTCGGTGAGATGGCGGGAGATGCGGCCCTTGGCCAGCCGGTACGCGACCAGCGATCGGTGCCAGTCCACATGGTCGTCCGCCACGTTCATGAACACCGAGACCCGCGGCGCCAGGGAGTAGGTGTACTCGAGTTGGAAGCTGGAGATCTCGAGGACCGCCACCTCGCAGGTTCCAGGTAGGACATCGCTGATCGGGACTCCTATGTTGCCGGCCGCCACCGCCCGGATGCCCGACTCGGCCAGCATCTCGGTGGTCTGGCGGCACACGGTCGTCTTGCCGTTGGTGCCGGTGATGGCGATCACCGGGCAGTCGAGATGCCGCACGGCCAGCTCGACCTCGCTCCAGATCGGTATCCCCGCCGCGCGGACGTCCGTCAGCGGCGCCAGATGAGGCATGAACCCGGGGCTGGCCACCACCAGCGAGACGCCCGCCAGCATGGAGGGGTCCCACTCCCCGGTGGCAATCTCCACTCCCGGCGGAGCGTCACCGAGAGCGTCGGCGCGCCGGTCGTAGACGCGGTGCTCCATCCCGAGCCGAGTCAACAGGCGCGACGCGGCCTGCCCCGAGATGCCCGCACCCAGCACCAGCGTGCGCATCAGGGCCCTCCCACCTGTCCCACCG
>VXRE01000167.1 GCA_009838635.1 Acidimicrobiia bacterium
GGGCGGCGCGGGTGGGGGCGCGCCCCCGCCGGCCGGGGGGCCGGGCGGCGCCGCCCCCCCCCCCCCCGGCCCCTCGCGCTGTGGGGGGGCCCCCCCCCCCGGGGGGCCCGTCCCATGCGGGCTGCGGTGTTGAGAGCGGTTCCAGAGGGTGCGTCGCGCTTCTGTTCGTGGTGCATCTCGATGATCTCCGCCGCGGCGAAGAGCGGCGCGGCCATCTCCGCGAACCGCATCATCAGCACCGAGCCCAGGGCGAAGTTGGGGACCACCAGGCATCGCCGATCGCTCCCCGCCCACTCGTCCCGGAGCCGGGCAATGCGGGAGGAGTCGTAGCCCGAGGCCCCGATCACGACATGTGCGCCGAAGGACTTCCACCGGCGGACGTTGAAGGGAGCCACTTCCGGGTGGGTGAACTCAAGGATCACGTCACACCGGCGCAAGTCCTCAGGATCGTCCGAGCAGGTCCCCCCGGAGAGCCGCTCACCGTCATGGCCCGGTGCGTACAGACCGCCCACGACCAAGTCCTCCTCCGGCTCGATCGCCGCTTGCGAGAGGAGTCCCATCCTTCCGGGAGCGCCCGATATCCCGACCGAGATCACGACAGGTATCCCTCGAACTCGCGGGCCGGGACCGGACCGACGGCGCCGACCACGCGGGGACCCGTCAGGTTGCGGGCGGCGATGTCCTCGATGTCCGCCCTGGTGACGGCCTCGACCCGGGCCAGGCGCTCATCGAGCGGCAGGTGGGGCAGGCCGAACAGCTGGTTGCGCCCCAGGCGGATCATCCGGGTGTTGGTGTCCTCCATAGAGAGGGCGAGGGCGCCCCGCATGTGTCCCTTGGCCCTGTCCAGTTCCGCGGCCGTCACACCGTCGGTGATCATCCGCTCGATCTCCTCGACGAGGATCTCCATGACCGTATGGGCATTGGCCGGCGTGGTGCCGACGTACACTCCCCAGCCGCCCGTCTCGGCGAAGCGCATCGCGAAGCTGTGAACCGCGTAGGCCAGGCCGCGTTCCTCGCGGACCTTCTGGAACAGGCGAGACGACATGCCGCCGCCCAGTATGTGATGCATCACGCCGTCGACGATCCGACCCTCGTCGGTGCGATGCATCGACTCGCCTCCGAAGACCAGGTGGACCTGCTCGGTGTCTCGCGCCACCACGCTCGCCGTCGGTTCCACCCGGAGTGAGGCGAGGTCATGGGTGCCGTCCGCCGCCTCCCAGGCGCCGAACCGGTGCTCCACCATCTCCACCACGTCCCGGTGTTCCACATTGCCGGCCACCGCCACCAGCGCGGTCCCCGCTCCGTAGCGCCGCTGCCAGTAACCCCTCAGATCCGCCGCGGTCATCCCACCGATCGACTCACGGGTACCCAGCACCGGCAGGCCCAGCGGATGCCCCCGGAAGAGAGTCCGCATGAAGGTCTCCCCCGCCACATCCGAAGGGTCGTCCTCGTTCATGTTGATCTCTTCGATCACCACGTTGCGCTCGGAATCGATCTCCTCCGGTCGGAAGGCGGGACGCTGGAGCATCTCCGCCAGCAGGTCCATGCCGGTCGCCAACTCGCTGTCGAGCATGCGGGCCCAGAAACACGTGTACTCCTTGGAGGTGAAGGCGTTGCTCTGGGCGCCGATAGCGTCGAACGTCTCGGATATGTAGCGGGCCGACAGCTCCTCGGTGCCCTTGAAGAGGAGGTGTTCGAGGAAGTGGGCCGCTCCGGCCTCGCCGGGATGCTCATCCCTGCTACCGGTGTCTATCCAGCAACCCACCGCTACCGACCTGACTCCCGGAACCGGTTCGGTCAGCACGGTCAACCCCGTGGACGTCTGTGAAATCTCAACTTGCATGGGCGGGGATGGTACAAGCTAAACGGCGCATCGAGTACTCGTCACCCTGCCCGTACAATGGACGGAATGGACGACGGAACGTCGGGCGCAGCCGGCCCGGCCACCTGCCACCGGCACCGGGACCGGGTCACGTACCTGCGGTGCTCGCGTTGCGAGCGGCACATCTGCGGCGACTGTTCCCAGGATTCACCGGTAGGCCAGCGATGCCCGGAGTGCGCCGGCGCCACGACCCGCGTCGTGCCCGCCCGGAGCATCCGCTCCGGCATCACCCCGGCGGTCCTCACCATCATCGTGATCTCGGTGGCCGCCTACCTGGCCCAGCGCCTGAACGTCCAGTTCACCATCGACTACGCCCACATAACTCCGGCGGTCAGCGCCGGCGAGTGGTGGCGGGTCATCACCGCCGCGTTCCTGCACTCGACCGGCAGCGTCCTCCACATCGTCTTCAACATGTACGCCCTCTACGTGTTCGGTCCGTACATCGAGCGGCGGGCCGGCACCGTCCGCTTCGTAGCGCTCTACCTCGCCGCCGCGGTTGCGGGAGGGGTGACGTTCCAGTACCTGTCGGAGGGCGCCGCGGTGGGGGCCTCGGGCGCCATCTTCGGGCTCTTCGGCGCCGTCCTAGTGGGAACCTATCCGCTCCGCCACACCCCGGCCGGCGCCGCCCGTTTCCGCCAGCTCCTCCTCCTGCTGGCTATGAACCTCGCGCTGCCCCTCCTGGTCCGCGGGATCGCCTGGGAAGCACATGTGGGCGGCCTGGTGGCGGGGATGCTCATCGTGTGGGCCTGGCAGCGGATTCCCGCCGGTCCCAGCGCTGACCTGATGCGAACGCTCGTGCCATCGACACTCATCCTGGTGGGCATGCTGGCCGTGGTCGTGGCCTGAACGAGCGGAACGTCAAGAAGCGGAACACAGCGAGGAACATGCCTGGCTGTTCGGCAAGCAGACCACTCATACGGCGCCACATGTGTCCGGACCTGCGACAATAGAGCTTTGTGACACTTCGAGATCGCTCGCTGCTGACCGAGATCCTGCCCCCGGAGGAACGCGCCATCGAGTCGGTGGTCGGCCGGTACCAGCGGGTGGCGGGCGCGGTGACCCGGGTCGCACGCACCCTGACCGGTAGGGAGGAGCTGCGGGTGACGCTCGGTTCCACCAGCAAGGCGTCCGAGCACGAGGTGGTGATCGACCCCGGACTCTTCCAGGCCGCCTACGGGCGCAGGGCTCCCGTCACCGCCGAGGAGACCGCCCTCGCCTCGGCGCTCCACGAGGTGATCCACCTGGTCTCCTCCGACTTCGACGAGTGCCGGCCCCTACCGGATCGTTGGCTCCAGGACGACCTGCCCGGCCCGCAGGAGGGCGAGGAGTTCACCCTGCTGGAGGCCCTCGACCGGGCCGGCGGGCCCCCGGCCGAGGCTCTCTTCTTCGCCGTGGAGGACGCCCGCCAGGAGCGTCAGGGTCTGGAGGCCTATCCGGGCGCCCGCTCCGTTCTCGAGGACCTCTACCGGTCCTCACTCCGGGGGGCACTGGCAGGCCGCGGTCCCCTGGCCCGGTACACCATCGCCTGCTTCATGTCCGTGGGCGGGTACGCGCCTCCCGACCGCCTGGAACGGCTCCTCGACTCCCGTTCCGGGGCTGCTTGGGCGGACTCCCGCGCCGTTCTCGACAAGGCATCGGTCGCCGCGCAGCCCTGGGACACCGCCGATCTGGCGATGCAGCTCCTCGCCATCGCCAAGGCGCACAGCCTGATACAGCAGAGCGCGCCCGACGACCAACCTCAGGCTCGCCAGGAACGGGAACAGGCGGAGAAGGAGGCCATGACAGACGGCCTGGACCGGGTCAGGCTCTTTTCTCCCGCCGTCCAGGACGCCGATCACTACAACGAGATCCGCCGGGGGGCCGAGGATCCCAGCGGCCTCGACCTCAGGCCGGCCCGGATGGACCGGACCGCCGGCGAAGGGACCGACCAACTGTTGATGGTCAGCCAGGCGCCGGTCATCTATCTCCCGAACGGCCAGAGCGGCAAGCTGGCCGTGGCGCGCGTTCCCGACTCCTTCCGCAGCTTCTCCGACCGGGGACGAACCGCCCTCGTCAACGCGGCCCGCGACTGGAACGTCGATCAGCGACAGGTCGGGGGCGAGCTGCATCCCCTGTTCATCGCCAACCAGCGCCGTGGGCTGAGATCGGGCTTCGACGCCGGTGACCTCTCACCCCACGCCGCGCTGCTCCTGGGGGGTGGCCTCTACCAGCGGATGTTCGAGCGCCGGTCCGTCTCGACCCGCCGCTCCTACGCGGTCAGCGTGCTGGTGGACGGATCGGCCTCCATGCTCCAGCCCCGGCGCCTGTCGGCCCCCCGCGACCGCCGGCCCTGGGGTCTGGCGGCCGCCATGCTCGGCGCCTGGACCCTGGCCGCCATGTGCAACGAACTCCGGGTGGACTTCGAGGTGGCATTGTTCAACCGGGCCTTCGTCGCCCAGGTGGACGACACCGAGTGGACCTATTCCCGCCGGCGGGCAGCCGCCATCAGCGAGCTGCGCCAGAGCCACGGAGCAGCAGCCGATCGCCTCACCTCCACCGTCAACCACTACGTGCTGTCGGCCTTCCACGAACCCTGGCGGCGATCCGACGACCTCCTCGCCGGACTGTTCTGGACGGCGGCCCATGCGGGCGATGCGGGCGTCGAGGCGCGGCGCAACCCGCGCCGGACCCCACCCGTGTCACTGTTCGAGAAGGGCGCCAACGTGGACGAGCTGAACGTCACCTACGCGGCCGGGCGGCTGGTCAACCACGGCGCCCGGGTCCGGGTGCTGGTGGTGCTGGCCGACGGGATGACCAGGGGGTCGGTGGAGGCCCTGGCCCGGTCGGTGGAGGAAGTGGACGGGCGGGGCACTACGGTTCTGGGGATCGGCGTGGGAGACGATACGGTGGTTTCCGCCTACCGTCACCATCAGGTGATCTCCCGTCCGGACGATCTGGCCAACTCCATGGTGGCCGGAGTACGGATGGCGCTCCGGCGGGGCCTGGCCCTGGACGGGGAGGACACCTGGTGGATCCGGGCCGGACGCCAGCAAACCGCGAGCAGCCCCCTAATGCCGGAGTTACGCAGTGCCTGACCAACCCGCGAAAGTCACGTTCACCGACCCGACCGGAGACGGCCGGCCCATCACCCTGGACACGGTGGTGGTGCCCAGGACCGAGGTGCGGGACTACGAGCAGCGCATCAACAAGATCCCCGAGCCCGACCCCCACTACGTCGACGTCGGCATGCTGTATCGCTTCGCCCAGGTGGAGAAGATCCGCCGGGAGGAGCCCGAAGGCACCGTACCGCTCCACCTGGCCGTGCGGGGGCACATGGGGACCGGCAAGGATCACGACATCGAACAGTTCGCCGCCCTGCTGCGCCTCCCCTACTACCGGATCCCCCTGACCGGCGAGGTGCGCGACATCACCCTCATCGGTTCGGTGAAGCTCTACGGAGACGGCCTCGGCGGCACGGAGAGCCGCTGGGAGGACGGAGACATCACCCGGGCGCTGAGAGGAACCGCTCTCGTGAACCTGTCCGAGCTGAACGCCGCCGGGGCAGAGACCCTCTTCGCCCTGCACGGCCTGCTCGACCGTTACGCGGCGCTCGACCTCCCGACCGGCGAGACAGTACCGCTCAGGGATGATGTCCGCCTGTTCGGAACGATGAACCCGACCGACCTACGTGACTACGCCGGCACCCAGACCCTCAACAAGGCATTCGCCGACCGGTGGGTCATTTGGGAGAAGGACTTCCCCGACATCTCCGAGATCGAGGCCATGCTGGACCGCCGCTACCCGTCGATGCGCGACGTATACGTGCGCCATATCAGCAGGCTGGCCACCGAGATCAACCGGTCGTTCCTCTCGACCGACCCGGGCACCCGGGTGGAGACCCCGATCAGCCTGCGGACGGTTCTCGACCGCCTTCCAGTGGGCCTGATGGTGTACGAGCGGTGGGAGGACCCGCTCCGCACCGCCTGGGAAGCCATGGTGCTCCCCCACATCGATGCCTACGACATCGACCACTACGAGACGGTCTGGGCGGCCTGCGTGCGCAAAGGACCATCCGACCCGCCGTTCGGTTCGTAGGCCCGTAGCGGTCTGCCTGTAGCCCTGTGGTCTGTATGCGGGACGGCGGTGTGGTATGGCGTCGGCAGCGGTGTTCCTCGCAAGGCCCGCTGACGAA
>VXRE01000132.1 GCA_009838635.1 Acidimicrobiia bacterium
GCGCGTGGGGGGGCGCGGGTGGGGGCGGCGTGCTGGTGGCCGGGGTTGGATTGTTTGCGGGCGGCGGAACTCTGGGTGCTGACTGTGTGTGGCGCGTAGTGTTTGGGTAGTGGATAGAGTGGTTGCTATGGCTGTTGGTCGGGTTTGTGGTCTCCGTGGGGAGGGTGCTGGTAGTGGCGGGGTGTGGTACCGGTTACTCTGTGGCTTGTTCGTCCTTGTGCTGGTGGTGGCGGCCGGGTGCGGAGCGGATGATTCGCCGGCGGCTACCTTGGCGGTGGCCACCAGCGCGGCTCCCGCCAGCATGTCGGATGAGGCGATGGTGACTACCACTGCGATGATGGCGGTGGCTGAGGAGTCTTCCGCCGATGTGGGGGTAGCCGCAGACGGGGAGTCTTCGGTGGCTGTTGGGTTGCCTGTGTCGACACCGGCCGATTTGGGGCGTGACATCGTTTATCGAGGCGCCGTCTGGGTGGAGGCGGAGGATATCGGGGTGGCTGTTAACCAGGCTGTGAGCATCGTGGTGGGTATGGGGGGTTTCGTTTTCGCTCAGCAGGTTCGAGGCGACCCAGATCCGTGGGCGCAGTTCACCTTCAAGGTGGCGCCCGGTGACTTCGTACGGGTTCTGGAGCGGCTGTCGGAGGTTGGAGAGCTTGTCAACCGGACGATGAGCGCCGACGATGTCACCGAGCGCGTGGTGGATCTTGAGAGCCGGATCGCGACCGCGGAGGCGAGCGTCGTGAGGCTGCGCTCGCTGATGGAGGATGCCACTGACGTCGCGGGGCTGGCTGCTCTCGAAGGAGAACTCCATTTTCGGGAGTCTGATCTGGAGACCTTGCGGGGGAGGTTACGGACCCTGAGCGATCAGGTGAGTCTCTCGACTATCGACATGACGATCAACCAGCTGCGGGAACCGGTTCCCGAGGCGGGCATCGACGTGGACGTGTGGGTTGCGGCTTCGGGTGAGGATCCCTGCTTGGGCAGCGACACGCTGGAGGCTGCTCCCGATGACGACGCTTATTTCTGTGTCTCGGTGGAGAACACCGGCGAGGTTGCGATCACCGACATAGTGGTTTCGTCGGATCCTCCCCGGTTGCCGCCCCGGGCCGCCCGGACCGACCGGCGATCGTTCGAGTTGGTGTCGGGGAGCTTCGAGCGGATCGAACCGGGAGAGCTGGTTAGCACGGTGTTGGACGTGGCCATCAGCGACGGGCGGATTGCCGGCCGGGTGGCGACTAGGGGCGGCACCGAGGTTGGATTCGAGGTCTCCGCCACGCCGGTGTCCGAGGATGGCGTCCCGCTGGATCCGGTGACCGGCGCCTCGTCCGCTTGGGTCGTGGTAGATGAGGAGCAAGGCCCGCCGTCGTTCGTCGACTCGATCCGTGTCGGTTACGGGGGCCTGGTGCAAGTCCTCGGCTATGTGGTGGCGATTGTTGGCCTGTTGCTGCCGTTCGTCCCCATAGTGGTTGTGGCCGGCGCTCTTTATTGGTGGATCAGGCGGTGGGGACGAGGTCGCCGACCCGACCACTCGAATGGCTAGCCGCCAGACCCTCAGACCCTAGGATCGGTCCGACTGGCCTTCGGGTCCACCTGGACGCCGCGCGCCGTGACCTGGACCGGCGCGGTGCTCGTCGATGTGCTGGGTCTGCCCTACGAAGTTCTCGGGCCGCTGGCCGTGCTTGGTGAGCAGTGGTGCCATGAGCCGTCGGTCATGGTGGCGCGGGCGGGTTCCGTTGGTCAGGGGATGAACTTGTTGATCCGTTCCGGGTTTGTGGGGAGTCCGATTAGAGAGTCTGATGATTGGCAGTTCAGACACAACCTCTGGTGTGTCGGTGAGTGCCCCATTCGCAGTCGTTGCGGGCGACGTTACGAAACGAAGTCTTGTTTTGTGTGGGGTGACAACGACCGAGGGTCAGCGAGACTGCCCTGGGTTCGGGTTCTAGGGTGGCCTGACCGCTCGGCCGACCAAACCGTGGAGGGAGGTTGTGTCATGAAGCGATCTGCAGCCATAGCTGTGTGTTCCTGTCGAGTGCTGGTGGTAGGTGTCCCGTCGGCTCAGGCGCCGGAGGAGGAGCGCTGGTTTAGGGTATGGCCGAGGGAACCGAGATTGAGGAACTGGAGGGGAGCGATCCGGCGTCGACTGAGGAGTCGGACGTACCTTCGACCAGTGGGTTTACACAGACTGGCTCGAGTGGGTCGACGGCCTACAGTTTCGGCTGGAACCCGGGGCAGTGTACGGTTACTGCGCTTCGGCCTCATGAGTCGAGGCATGTGCGCGGCTCGATCAACGCGGGAGTTTCGATCAAGTGCGTAGGGTGGTTGATAATCTGTCTACGGAGGCGAAGCTTTGGGAGAGGCGATGGTGGAGTTACAGCGTCATCGCAGGGCCGAACTTTTCTGACCTGATTAGGGGCAAGAGCAACCGTGTGCATGTGAGCGCGGCATGCCGACAAAGCCGTATCCGGGTTACCGGGTTCGGCCATTACTCCTGGGGCGGTACCCACCTTGTTTCGTACGAGGTATAGGCGCCGGCTGACATCGACTGTTGAGCAGCGTGGTGGTTTGGCTGCTGATCTCTTGTGCTGGGAGGAACTGAGCGACCATATTGCGGTCATTGAAGGAGCCAGCTCAGTCGATGATCATCTCATGATTGATGCGCTGGTTGAGATCTCCTGCTCACTTTACGAAGCGCAGCACACAGACAGGGGGCTAGGTCCCAGCACACGAGATGTGCGCATCCTGGGGGAAGTCCTCGGGGCCGTTGCCGCTGCCAGCGAAGTGCTCGTCGACCGGTTCGTTCTGCCGGCAGTGCACATGGCCACATCAGCCGGCCCGCAACGCAATGGGCTGAGTCCGGCGACACGATTGTTGTGGAAACCGGTCGGCAGGCTGTGGACCGCTCCGGTGGTTGAGCCGGCGAGCGCATGGGCTTTGTGGGCTGCGAAAACGGGCAACGCCCGCGTGTGGGATCGGCAGTTTCGATATGAGAGTCCTCCCCGGGCGGCCCGGGTCGTGGTCGACTCGCTTGCTAACGCCGACAACCTGGTTGGTCACCGGTCTTTTGAACAGACCGTCCATGCCCTCACGTTAGGCGGTGTGAGCCGGATCGATTTCACATGGAGATGCGTGCTGGAAGCCGAGTGCAGCGCCCTGCTGGGGGAGCGGTCCCCCAGCAGCTACCCCTGCGCGCTTGGGACAGAGAGCTCTATCTGGCTCACTTCGCCCCAACCTGTGTCAGAACACGCGCAAGACGACACTGGATGTTGCGACGACCCGTACGAGAGGTCGGACTGGTTTGTCTATCGCTGGCATCGGGTGACGCGCTGCCATGCTAGCCATATGCCTCCCAGTCGTTTCGTCAGCAGCGGTTAGTTGCACGACAGCGGACGCGAGACCCTGCCCCCCGGAAGCCACACAGACACAGCTTTGCGTCGTCACCGACACGGGAGCGACCGCAATCAACCGACCCGCCACCACCAACCTGACCAACCCATCCCAAAACATTCAACCTGACACCGAGAACCCACAAAGCGGCCTGGCCCAAGTCGGTCTGGACCACGACAGACCCCTCACCATCGCTATCGGACCCACCGAAGGCCTCGTCCTCGTTGAAGTCGATGTATATGCGTCTAAGAGGGACCTCGCCGACGACATGCCGACCATCGCCGTCGAGTGTGGCCCCCATGGTTGCAACAGGTGGCAGCAGCACCAAACTCGTAACGGGCATGCCGTACGGATACCCCCGGCCGATCTACAATCCGGATACGTAATCGTTGTACGAGCGTTCGTCCACCGCAAGACCGAAGTCAGAACGGTCTCCTGGGGCCCAGTAATCAAAGAATGACAACCGATAATCAAAGAATGACAACCGAGCGCGGCGACGCGGGCCCACAGGCCGGCCTGGTTAGACCTGGTGATCATTGTCATCTCGTTTCCCGTCTTGCCGGAACTGCTCGCCCTGACCCGGCTCGTACGCCTTGCCCGGCTCAGCCGCCTAGCCCGTACGCTGCGCCTGATCCCCATCCTGGCCCGGGGTTTCGCTGCGCTGGGTCGGCTGTTCAAGAAACGTGGATTCGGGTACGTAACCTTTGTGTTCCTTCTGATCGCTCTAACAACTGGAGCTCTTTTCGCCCTGTTCGAAGGGCCACTCGTTGGCCGACGGCCTATGGTGGACCGTCGTGACCCTAACCACCGTCGGCTACGGCGACTTGTCGCCTGCCACCCCGGGCGGGAGAGCAACGGCTGTGGTGCTGATGGTGACCAGCTGCGGGGTTGTTTCCTTCATCACAGCAAACATCGCCGCGTTCTTCATCGAAGACGACAAGGAGGATGACCTCTCCCACGAAGTCCGCTCCCTTCACCAGCGCCTAGACCACATAGAGGAACTGCTCACCGACAGAAGCGCCCGACCCGCAGAAGAATCCCAGGGGGATCGGCGCCGGTACGGGAAGTGTAAACAGGCCGTTGCGACACGTGTTTCCCGGTTGGCCGGCCACAGCAGGCCGGCGGGCCGGGTTTCTTCTCACCCACCAGGTGGGCCGGGGCGGGATACCTCGGGGATAGTCCCGCGCCGGCTAATCGACTAACGGGCCAATCCGGGTACCCCGGCCCCGGTCTCGGATGATAACCGGCGCCTAGGGCACGGCGTTACCGATGCGTGGATCCTTCGATGAAGGCCGAAGCCACCTACGGCGGGCAGACAGCTATCCGTTTCGACGAACATAGTCGCGACCGCCGACGTCGGGTCAAGGCCGAGCACTTCTAACCGTTCGGAAATCGCGGGGTGGTTCCACTACCGCCCCAACATGGACATCCCGATGAGTGTCAATCCCACCGAAAACACCATTCGATCCTCGGACACGACCCACCTCCCATAGCTACGTTCTTGCTATGAAAGAGGGTTTCGGGGCGTAGCGCGTCCTAAGGCGCGTAGGATACATTGATGCGCTTTCGCAGACGACATCCAGGACGACTACTTTGCGGATTTCGACCGAATTGAGGGACCAGATATCCCGCCTGGCCGAGCACCGGGGCACAACAATGGTCGATGTCGTGACCGACGCGGTGCAGCGGCTCGGCCGAGACGAATGGTGGCTGTCGGTTCGCGGCGCGCTCGACAGCCTCCCGGAGCTGACGCGGCTTCGTACCGGGAAGAGAGCCGCAGGCTGGAGGCGGCAGCCGCGGACGGCCTCGATGGCCGGTGAGGTGCGCCCGCACCGCGGCGAGGTGTGGCTCGTCGATTTCGGTGCCGACCCTCGCGACCCCGAACAGGCCTTCCGCCGCCCGGCGCTTGTCGTGTCCGATGACCGCCTCCACCATCCCAACCTAAGGATAGTGATCGTGGTTCCCGGAACGTCCACCATCCGCGGGATCCCGCTGCACGTGGTGGTCTCACCCGACCGCGGCAACGGTCTGGTTACCGACACGGCCGTTCAGGTGGAGCAGGTGCGGGCAGTGTCAACCGGCCAGCTCGTAGACCGGCTCGGCCGCATCGACCCGCCGGATCTCCATGCCCTCGGCGAGGTGCTGCGCAGCACCCTCAGCCTCTAACCCCGGCCGCGAACCACTACCGGCCCGAGTATGAGCGATTCTCGATGATCGTCAACAACGATGCTGGCCATGAGTTGGTGTGTTCGCGTGAGGCCTCGCCAGGGACCGGGGCTGCTGATGTGCGCATTGCCTCATGCCGCATCGAAGTGTCCGCCCGAGTTCAGTCGCGAAGTTTATGGATTCGTTGGCTGCGGGCGGCTCGCTGGCGTCTCTGTCCTCTGATCTCGGTGCGTCGGACCAGACCATCTATTGGTGGCAGCGCCAGGGCGGCTGCGACCGAGGAGCCGAGGCGGGTCTCGCGTCTTGATAGAAGGAGTAGCTGATAGCCGTTGGTCGCCCAATAGTCGAGTCGGGGAACCCAGCTGGCCGTGACCTGACGAGCCTCGAGTCGGTTCCATCTGGTGCCGAACGCCGACGGCGTGCTGGTGGCCGACTCCACCCGACCCC
>VXRE01000016.1 GCA_009838635.1 Acidimicrobiia bacterium
GGGGGCTCGGAGAGGTGAATAACAGACAGCACCAACTCCATGGTGTGGCCGGACGGGGTGGCGAACCGGATCGACTCGCCCTGCCCGATCTCCTCGCCCTTCGAGATCCGTTCGACCCGGAAGCCGAACGACTCGACCCGGTGTTCGAGCTCGGCCAGATCCTCGTCGTCCTCTACCTTGAACGAGAACCGGTCGATACCCACGCGGGGGTCGTAGCGGACCGCCAGGGAGTGATGGTCCTCCTCGTCCCAGCATTTGAAGAAGGCCCGGTCCGAGGTCCGCTCCACCTCGATCATCCCCATGACACCGGTGTAGTAGGCGGAGGCCAGATCGAGGTCGGGAACCGTGATGTCCACATGGCTCAACCGGAGAATGCCCATGTGCTATGCAGCCCCTGACGACGTCACGACCGTAACCTACGCCCGCAGTCCTCGATTCCGAAGCCTCGTTCCGCATAGAAGAACAGGGGCTAGCATGGACGGCCATGTCCAGACCCCGCCCGGAAGACATCCGGGCCGCCATGGCCGATTACGTGGGCAACGTCCACGCTGCCTATGCCCGGATCGCATTCACCTTTCCGCCCGCCGTACAGGGAAGTCTCGAGCTGCTGACCAACCCGTTCACGGTGGTGGCCGCCGGGGCGCGCAACCTGCACGTGGTCGCCACGGGGGACCGGCTCGCCGCACCGCGGGGCCCGGAGGTATCGGCCGATTTCGAACAGGACGGCATGGCCTGGACGCTCCGGTTTCTGGATCCGGTCGTGCTTCCGGCTCTCGGGACCGCTGAGGCCGGAGACCGGCCCGATCCCGGCGCGGTGAGGAGGGTGGTCGGGATAGGTAGGCACCACTACCACCTGGTGGTGCGCCCCGGGTCGGACCTCACGGCCCACCACGCGACGCATGCCGGCACCGGCCTGGCCAACGCCCATCTCGCCGCCGCCCGTGACTACGAGTCCATCCGCGCCCACGCCTCGGGCGATCCGGGGCTGGTCGACGAACTGGCGGCAGCCGACGCGGCCGGACTGACCCGGGCGCATGGGCTGGTGGCCCTCGCCCTGGTTCCGTGGAGCGAACCGGTGAAGGATTCGGTGGCCACCGGCGACCGCACGAAAGTCCGTAGGGCCGTGCTGGCGGCACTGAGAGGATCCGGATGAGCGGCCGCACCCTGTCCTCGGTCCGCAACGCCGCCCGGGCATTGAAGGAGTTCTCCGCGGAACGCCCCGAGATCGGCGTCTCGGAACTGTCCAGGCGCCTCGACCTCGGCAAGTCCACGGCGCACCGCCTGCTCACCACGCTCACCGAGGAGCACCTGCTGGTGAAGAACCCCGACACCGGTCGCTACCGGCTGGGCCTGGCCATGTACGACCTGGGCAACACCGCCGTCACGGGCCTCAACCTGCACGCTGCGCTGGCCCCCCCAATGAACTGGCTGCAGGACGTGACCGGCGGAACCGTGCATGCCGGCGTGCTCGACCTCCGCGAGGTGATCTACATCGAGCGCCTCGACTCCCCTCACATGCTGCGCCTGTTCATAGAGGTGGGACGGCGCCAACCGGCCCACTCCACCAGCACCGGCAAATGCCTGCTCGCCCACCTCGACGACACGACGCTCGACCGGATCCTGGATGGCTGGAAACTGGAGTCGAAGACCGTCCACACCATCACCGACATCGCCACGCTCCGCGGGCAACTGGCGGAGATCCGTCGCCTCGGCTACGCCTGCAATCTCGAGGAGTCGGAGTTGGGGGTCATCTCGGTTTCGGCCCCGATCCGCGACCGGAGCCGTACCGTGGTCGCGGCCGTGTCGGTAGCCGGGCCTAAGTCACGTCTGGAGCCGGAGATGCTGGCCCTCACCCAGTCGGTCCTCGAAGCCGCCGCGGTCGTCTCACACCAGTTGGGCTACCGCAGGTGACGGCCTCTCCGGACCTTGCGGCCGATGCTCACGGCGGATTCCATCCCTGCCGGGAATCCAAACTTGACTTGATATAGTGGTTATACCTCCCCTATCGCTTCGGAGGTAGGGTCGAGACCGCCCGGTTCGGGCGGTCTCTGTCTTTGCGAGGTGCACCCTGTTGATCACCAACCTATACGTAGAAGGCTGTGGGCGGCCGACCCGCAGCCACCAACCGACCGTACCGCATAGAAGAACGTTGGTCCGTACCTGCCCGACGGCTTGGGTACGGTAGAGGCGTCAGGCCAGGGCAAGGACCGCAACTCAATGAACACCGCTCAGCAGAGAGCCGAGGCGCTCTACGCGGCCCGCAGGAACCGGGTTCCGATCGAGCCCTTGACGGATGCCGACCCCGGGATGACGGCCGATGACGCCTATGCCGCGCAGACCCATTTCGCTTCCAGGCTTCTGGCCGACGGCGACTCGATATCCGGCTACAAGCTCGGCCTGACCTCCAAGGCGATGCAACAGATGATGGGCATCTCCGATCCGGACTTCGGGCCGGTCCTCCATTCCATGGTCCATGACGGGGACTTGGACGCCTCCGCCTTCATCCAGCCCAAGGTGGAGGCCGAGATCGCCCTGGTCCTGGACCGGCCTCTCAGGGGTCCCGGAGTGACAACCCTCGCGGCGGCCCGGGCCGTGGGGGGAGCGGTGGCCGCCATCGAGGTGGTGGACTCCCGGATCGTCGACTGGCGGATAAAGCTGGCCGACACCATCAGCGACCTGGCCTCCATCGGGGGCGTGGTGATGAGCAGCCGGATCGTGCCCCTCGACTTCGACCTGCGCCTGGTGGGCATGACCTTCTCGCTCAACGGTTCGGTGGTGGCTACCGGCGCCGGCGCGGCGGCACTCGGCAACCCGCTGACCGCGCTGGCATGGCTGGCCAACACCCTCGCCCGCCACGATGTGACCCTGGAGGAGGGGATGTTCGTCATGACCGGTTCGCTGCACGCCGCGGTCGACGTGGGAGCCGGGGACGCGGTGCGGGCCGACTTCGACCGTCTGGGCCCGGTCGCTCTCAGGATGGCCTGACTTGAGCCGGATGCGTTGCGCCATCGTCGGCAGCGGGAACATCGGCACCGACCTGCTCTACAAGCTCCAGCGTTCCGATGCCCTCGAGGCCGCTGCGATGGTCGGCATCGATCCCGACTCGGAAGGGTTGGCCAGGGCCGCGGCTGAAGGAGTCGAGGCCACCTCGGAGGGGCCTGGCTGGCTGCTCGGACACGCCAACCGCTTCGACCTGGTGTTCGAGGCCACCTCCGCCTGGGTGCATCGTGCGAACGCCCCCCGCTACCGGGAGGCAGGGCTCACGGCGATCGACCTGACCCCGGCCAAGCTGGGACCCCTCGTGGTCCCCCCGGTCAACCTCGACGCCCATCTCGACGCCCCCAACCTCAACCTCATCACCTGCGGCGGGCAGGCCACCGTCCCGATCGTGGCGGCGGTGGCAGCCGTCGTGCCCGTGCCCTACGCGGAGATCGTCTCCACGGTCTCGTCGGTGTCGGCAGGACCGGGCACCCGGCAGAACATCGACGAGTTCACCAAGACCACCTCCGCCTCGCTGGTCGAGGTGGGTGGGGCCGACCACGGCAAGGCCATCATGATCCTCAATCCGGCCGAGCCTCCCATCCTGATGCGCAACACCGTCTTCTGCGCCCTGGGTGACGGGTACGACCGGGACGAGGTGGCCGACTCGATCACCGAGATGGTCCGCATCGTGGCATCTTACGTCCCCGGGTACCGGCTCAAGGCGGAGCCGGTGTTCGACGAGGACCTGTTCCGTACTCCCGGAGGGGATGTGAAGGCCCGTGTGGTGGTGCTTCTCGAAGTGGAGGGCGCAGCCGACTACCTGCCCCCCTACGCGGGCAACCTCGACATCATGACCGCCTCGGCAGTGCGGGTGGCCGAGGCCGTGGCGGCCGCCCGATGACCGCCGCCTTCCGCCTCACCGACTCCACCCTGCGCGACGGCTCGCACGCGGTGGCCCACCAGCTCACCGAGGATCAGGTCCGGCGGGTGGTGGCCGGCCTGGACGCGGCCGGGGTGCCCGTTATCGAGGTCACCCACGGCGACGGCCTGGGCGGTTCCTCCTTCAACTACGGGTTCTCCCACACCAACGAGATGAACCTGATCAGGACGGCCGTCGAGGCGGCGGTCGATTCCAAGATCGCGGTGCTGATGCTCCCGGGGATCGGGGTGAAGGACGACCTGCGTCGGGTCGCGGGGATGGGCGTCCGGGTTGCCCGCGTCGCCACCCATTGCACCGAGGCCGACATCTCCGAGCAGCACATCGCTCTGGCCAAGGAGCTGGGCATGGAGGCGGTGGGGTTTCTGATGATGTCCCACATGATCGAACCGGAGGCGCTGCTCCACCAGGCGCGGCTCATGGAGTCGTACGGGGCGGACGTGGTCTACACGGTCGACTCGGCCGGGGCGATGACCATCGACGACGCCCGCCGCCGGGTGGCCGCCCTCAAGGACGGCCTGTCATGCCAGGTGGGAATCCACGCCCACAACAACCTGTCCCTGGCAGTCGCCAACTCGCTGGCCGCCCTCGAGGAAGGGGTGGACCAGATCGACGGGTGCATGACCGGTCTGGGCGCCGGGGCCGGGAACTGCCCCACGGAGATCCTGGTGGCGGCCTGCGAGAAGACCGGCTGGGAGACCGGCATCGATCCGATCTCCCTCATCGAGGTGGCCGACCGGGCGGTGCGGCCCATCCGTCCCGAGCAGGGAGTCATCGACGGTGACGGGCTGCTGCTGGGCTACGCAGGCGTCTACGGGTCGTTCCTGCTCCACGCCAAGCGGGCCGCCGAGAGGTACGGGGTGCCCACGAGGGACATCCTGCTGGAGCTGGGGGAGCGGAGAGTGGTGGGAGGCCAGGAGGACATGATCATCGACGTGGCGATGGAGCTGCAGCGCCGGGCTGCGGCTGTGCAGCCCGCCGTAGCGTGAGAGGAGTGGCCATGGGTGAGCAACAATCTCCGGGCGATCTGGTGGAAGGGTTCGCGGCCCGGCTGGCGGAGGCGGTAGAGAGCCGGACCGCCATCAGTTCCCTGACCGGCGAGCGCGAGTTCACCGTCGACGCCGCCTACGACATCCAGGACGCGGCGCTGGCCCGCGCCGTAGCCGGTGGCGAGACCATCGTCGCCGCCAAGCTTGGGTTGACCAGCCGGGCCAAGCAGGAGCAGATGGGGGTGTCGGAAGCCCTGTACGGGTGGTTGACCGACCGGCACCGCCTGGACCCCGGACAAGCCCTGGACAGCGGCCGGCTCATCCAGCCCCGCGCCGAGCCGGAGATCGCCCTAATCACCTCGCGCGACCTCGAAGGACCGGTGGGGCTCCACGACGTCCTCGCCGCCACCGCGGCCGTGGCGCCGGCGCTCGACATTCTCGACTCCCGCTTCGCCGGCTACTCGTTCACCCTGGCCGACGTGGTGGCCGACAACTGCAGCGCCGGCGCCTTCCTGGTGGGGAACCCCGTACCCCTCGGGAGCATCGACCTGTCATTGGTGGGATGCGTGTTCGAGAAGAAAGGCGAGCTGGTGGGGACCGCCGCCGGAGCCGCCGTGCTGGGGCATCCGGCCGCGGCGGTCGCCTGGTTCGTGCGGAAGCTGGCCGAGCGGGGCAAGGGTCTGCCCGCCGGTTCCCTGGTCCTGCCCGGAGCGTTGACCGGCGCGGTCCCGATCGGCCCCGGGGACTCGGTGGTCGCATCCTTCGACCGGATCGGCTCGGTCGGGCTGTCCGTGGCATGAGGAGTGCCGCGCCGCCGCCTCTCGACCAGGAGACCATCTCGGAACTGGCCGGCCGCCTCGACGAGGCACGCCGGTCCCGGGCACCCACCACCCGGCTGACCGACGATCATCCCGGACTCACCGAAGCCGATGCCTACGCCGTCGCCGACCACGGGGTCGCCCTGCGCTTGGCCGCTGGCGAGCGGGTGGTGGGCGCCAAGCTCGGGTTCACCTCGGCAGCCATGCGGCAGGCCATGGGCGTCGACTCGCCCAACTACGGATGGCTCACCGACTCGATGATCGTCTCGGACGGGCAGGTGTCGCTGGGCGAGTTGATCCACCCCAAGGCCGAACCGGAGATCGCCTTCGTGCTCGGCGAGGACCTGGAGGGCGCCGCGGTGTCGGCCCAGGACGTCCTGTCCGCCACCGCCTACGTGATGCCGGTCATCGAGGTGGTCGACTCCAGGTTCGCCGGCTTCCGGTTCCGGGAACTCGACAACACCTCCGACAACTCGTCCGCCGGGATGGTGGTGCTGGGCAGGCGGGCTACTAGGCCGGCTTTCGACCTGTCCAGGGTGGGAGTAGTGGTCACGGTGAACGGGGAGCTGTTCCAGACGTCGTCCGGCGCGGCCGCTCTCGGCCATCCGGCGGCCAGCGTCGCCTGGCTGGTGCGGCGGTTGGCCCGGTCGGGTCGAGGGTTGGAGGCCGGCCATCTGATCATCTCCGGCGGCCTCACGGGTCCGGTCGACCTCCTACCCGGCACGACCGTCTTCGTCGAGATAGATCGCCTGGGCAGTGCTTCGATGCGGGTCCATGAGTAGTCAGCGGTAACAGCAGAGAGGAGTCGTCATGCCGATAGTCACCGTCAACCTGATGGAAGGGCGCTCGCCGGAGCAGATCGAGAACATGATCGCCGAAGTCTCCGACGCCCTGGTAAGGAGCCTCGACGCTCCCATCGAGACCGTCCGGATCATGGTCAACGAGATGGCGCCGCACGGCTTCGGCATCGCCGGGCGACCCGCCCGGGTGGTGATGGCCGAACGGGAGGCGGCAGCCGCGCAGAGAGAGGGAAACGCATGATCACGCTGCGGAACTTCATCGGGGGCCGGTTCGAGGACCCGTCCTCCGGCGAGACGTTCGAGTCGGTGAGCCCCATCGACAACGCCCCGATCGCCACCGTGGCCAGGGGGAACGCCGAGGACGTGGACCGGGCGGTCGGAGCGGCCCGGGCCGCGCTGCCGGCTTGGGCATCGATGGACCCCGCCGAGCGCCGCCAGGCCCTGTACCGGGTGGCAGAGGGGATCGAGGCCCGCCTCGACGAGCTGGCCGAGTGGGAAGTCCGGGACATGGGCAAGCCGATCTCGGCCGCCCGCTCCAAGGACATTCCCCGCTCCGCCCACAACTTCCGCTTCTTCGCCGACGCCGCCGAGCATGCCCACACCAAGGCCTTCTCCAAGCCCTGGGACGGGGTCCTCACCTACGAGCTGCGGGAGCCGCTGGGTGTGGTGGGCGCCATTTCTCCCTGGAACTTCCCCCTGATGCTGCTCACCTGGAAGGTGGCGCCGGCCCTCGCCTACGGCTGCACGGTGGTGGCCAAGCCGGCCGAGCAGTCCCCGGTGACCGCCACCCTGCTGGCGGAGATCTGCCGGGACGCCGGCCTGCCCGACGGGGTGTTCAACCTGGTCCACGGCTTCGGGCCGGACGAGGCCGGCGAGGCCCTGGTCAGGCATCCCGATGTGGACGGGATCACCTTCACCGGGGAGTCGGCCACCGGCAAGGCCATCATGGCGGCCGCGGCGCCGAGCCTGAAGAAGCTTTCGTTCGAGTTGGGCGGCAACTCGCCCAACATCGTCTGCGCCGATGCCGACCTGGACAAGGCCGTGGCCGGATCGCTCCGGGGCATCTTCACTAACCAGGGTGAGGTGTGCCTGGCCGGAGCCCGCCTGCTCGTCCAGCGTCCCGTGTACGACGAGTTCGTGGCCCGGATGGTGGACGGCGCCGAGCGGTACGTGGTGGGCAACCCGCTCGATCCCGCCACCGGCATGGGCCCGCTGGTCACCCGGGAGCACATGGAGAAGGTGCTGTCCTACATCGACCTGGCCACCGACGAAGGGGCCAAGCTGATGACCGGCGGCCACCGGATTACCGACGGCGCCCTGGCGAGCGGGAACTATGTGGCGCCGACCATCTTCGCCGATGCCGACAACCACATGCGGTCCTGCCAGGACGAGATCTTCGGACCGGTCGAGATGATCATCCCCTTCGACGAGGTCGACGAGGCGATCGAGATGGCCAACGACACCCGCTACGGGCTGGCGGCGATGGTGTGGACCACCAACGTCAACACCGCCCACAAGGTCTCCCGAGAGGTGCGGGCCGGCACGATGTGGGTGAACTGTTTCTTCGTGCGCGACCTACGGGCGCCCTTCGGCGGCTACGGGGACTCCGGCGTCGGCCGGGAGGGGGGCGAGTACAGCTACGAGTTCTTCAGCGAATCCAAGGCTGTGGTGATGAAGCTGGACGGATAGGGCGTGTCCGTCACGGGCGACCATGCTCACGGTTAGCGCCGGCCCTGTCGAGGACCTGCCCACCAACAGTTGTGTCGAGATCGACGACGGGCGGGCGGTAGTGGTCCGGGTCGGCGACCGGGCCTACGCCTACCGGAACGAGTGCCTGCACCAGGCGTCTCGGCTGGCGGGCGGGCTCGTCAAGGACGGGGTCATCACCTGTCCCCTCCACTTCTGGCGCTACGAGGCGGACACGGGCGCCAAGTGCGGGGAGCCGGAGCTCCGGCTCGACTCCTACCCGGTCAGGATCGAGTCGGGCACGGTCCTCGTAGATCTACCCGAGCCCGAGCCGCCCCGGTCCATGCGAGAGGTGATGCTGGAGCACGCCCGGGAGTGGGACCGCGGGGATGGCTGACATCCGGGCCGTCATATGGGACATGGGCGGCATCCTCTACCCGACCCCTTTCGAGCTGCTCGACGATCTCGAAGCATCCAGGGGCTGGCCTCCGGGCACCCTGCCGCGGGGACCCTTCTCGCCCGGGGGCGACTCCGACTACGCCAAGTGCTCGACCGGGGAGTTGACCGAGACCGAGTACTGGAAGAGGTACCAGCAGGCCAGCGCGGCAAACGGGCGCCCCCTGGACCTGAAGAGGGAGATCGACTGGACGGGTACGGAGCGTCCCGAGGTGATGTCCACCATCGAGGTCCTCGGCCGGAGGTTCCGCCAGGCCACCCTCTCGAACGATTCGAGCGAGTGGTTGGGTTACGGGTGGTGGGACACGTGGCCCTACGCCCACCTGTTCGAGCAGGTCATCGACGTGGTGACCCTCGGGGTCCGCAAGCCGCATCCCCTCACCTACACGACCACGGCCGACCGCATGGGGCTCCACGTCTCCGAGTGCCTGTTCGTGGACGACATGGCGGTCAACATCGAGGGCGCCGAATCCGTCGGCATGCCCGGCTTCTTCTTCGACCACACCCGGGTGGCCACCAGCTGCTCGGACCTCGCGAGCTACCTGAACCCTCGGCGGGGCCCGACGGAGGCCACGCACCGCTAAACGAGGGTCTAGACATCTCCAACAAGGCTCTGTACATTGCTCGGTATGGAAACCAAAGTTCTTGCCGATTCGCTCGACGACGGCATCGTCCAGCCCCCTCGGACGCCTGATCCATCGGTTGGCGACGAGGTTCGGGACCGGACGGATCAGGCTGAGCATCGCCCTGTCGAGTCACCCGAGCCTTCTGGTCTCGTCGCGATCCAGATCATCAGCATGGGCGGCCCTGCGGATCCCGTGCTGGCCGACCTCATGGAGAAAGCCTTCGAGGCGGCGGACCGGCGGGACAGGCTCCGCTACGGTCCGGAGTGGCGGCGCGAAGCAGCGGAGGGCTTCCGCAAACTGATGGAGGAGTGGCAGGCGGAGAACGGGGCATTCACCAAGGAAGAGCTCCGCCGGGGCCGCGCCATCCTCGGTAGACCGTGACACTCGTGCTCGACGCGGGCGCCCTGATCCAAGTGGATCGCGGCAACCGAGAAGTTCTGGCCGCGCTCGATGCCGCTTTCGACAGGGGTGAAGCCGTTCATGTTCCCACCGGCGTGATAGGCCAGGCTTGGAGAAACCCTGACCGCCAAGCCCTGTTGTCGCGAACGCTCAACCGATGTGACGAGGTCGATCTCGACGGAGCGACGGCTCGCGCCGGCGGCCAACTGTGTGGCCGGGCGGCTACGAGCGACGTGATCGATGCGTCCGTTGCGCTCGCGGTGGCTCGCGCTCGGCGCTCGGACGAGGAGGTCACGCTGCTGACATCCGACTCCGATGAGTTGGGGATGCTGCTCTCTGTCCTGGACGCACGAGCCCGAATCGTAGAGGTGTGATCCGGCCGGGATGACCTACTTCGTCGTCACGGCTTGGTGGCTATGGCCTCGCCGAAGGCGATGGCGCCCAGCGCTCCCGGATGGTCTCGCCACTTCGCCTGGTCGACCTTCCATGTGTCGAACTGCTCTTGGGTGGCCAGCCCCAGGGCCGCGGCGGCGGCCATCACCTTGGGCGAGAAGAACCACTCGGTTATCACAGCGTCGAGAACGGCTCTGGCTTCGGGGGTGCTGAACATGTCGACGGAGGCAGTCGCCCGGATGTCCACGAACCCGGCGTCCAGCAGGGTGGCCTTGAGTTCCCTCCCCATCTGGGGATGCCCGCCGTTGGCGATCACCAGCTTCGTGAACGTCTCCCATGCTCCCGCCAGGCTGTAGGCGGGTTCCGAGAAGCTGGAGGCAGCTATCAGTTCTCGGCAGGAGATGATCCCGCCGGGCTTCAGAACCCTCTTGACCTCGGCCAGGACGGCGTGGGTGTCCGGGACATGGTTCAGGACGGTATGGCAGTGGGCCACGTCGAACGTGTTGTCGTCGAAGGGAAGGTCGGTGGCGTCCGCCACCTGGAACGAAGCATTGCCGTGTCCGCCGGCTCCGGCAGCGGCCCGGGCCATCTCGATCTGAGACGGCTCGATGTCGACGCCGTGGAACTCGCCGGGCTCCACGGCTCTGGCCAGGCCCACCGACAGGGTCCCCGGTCCGCAGCCGAAGTCGAGCACGCTGAGGCCGGGCTCGAGGTGCGGGAGCAGGTGCTTGGCATGCGTCTCCGCGCTGCGCCAGTGGAGCATCTGCAGGAAGTCCTCGTCATAGCCCATCGTGTACGTCGATGCCGGCTCCGGCATGCTGGCTCCTTCTGTTCGCTGCCGGCGTGCATTATCGCCGGGAGCGGTGGGTACCGGTACATGGGCTCGATGCCCGGCGAGCCCGGATGCTTCGATGCCCACCCCGACGCCGGGCACGATGAGTACGGGCGCGATGGATCCGGGGAACCCGGCCGTATACTGCTGTAATCCCTCGCTGTGCCGGTAGGGCGGGTTCGGCCTTGCGGGCGACCCCGGGCACGGCTACGAATCGAGGTAGGGGGTTTCGCATGGCCGATTGGGCCTGGGCACTGATCGTCTTCTCGCTGTACTTCGTCGTCCTGATCGGCATCGTGGTCTACCGGTCGGACCGCGTGGCGAACATAGGTGACTACGTCCTGGGCGGGCGAAAGCTCGGCGCATTCACCATCGCCCTGAGCGCCGGTGCTTCCAACGCCAGCGGCTGGACCATGCTGGTGTTGCCGGCGCTGGCCTTCGCCGGCGGTCTCTTGCACCTCTGGACCGTGGCCGGTCTCGTGGCGGGCATCTGGGCAGTGTGGGTCGTCGTGGCCAAACGGCTCCGGCGCTACACCATCACGGCCGACGACGCGCTGACCATCCCGGAGTTCTGGGAGAGACGCTTCGGGGACACCACCGGGACGTTGCGCGGCCTGGCCGCCGCGATCAGCCTCTACTTCATCACGCTCTACGTCTGCTCGGGGCTTATCGCGGGCGCCAAGCTCCTCGAGGAAGTCTTCGACCTGGATCCCACCGGCACGGCCCACAACATTGCGATCCTCGTCACCCTGCTCGCCCTGCTGTCCTACACGTTCATGGGCTTTGTCGCCGTCTCCCGCACCGATGTCTTCCAGGCCCTCCTGATGCTGGGCGGGTTCGTCATCATCGCCTTGACCCTCATCCTGACCACCGGCAACCCCTTCCAAGGTCTCGAGAAGGCTGCTCCCGGGTTCTGGAACCCGGTCACGGACGCAGCCGGCGACGGGCTGAGCTGGACGACCTACGCATCCGCTGTCGGCTGGGGACTGGGCACCTTTGGAGCACTCAGGCTCCTGGCGCGGTTCATGGCCATAAGGGAGGAGCGCCAGATTCCTCGCAGTACCTACACAAATGTGGGCTGGGCCGCGCTCGTGTTCTCGTTCGGGCTGCTGATGGGCCTGGTCGCCGCGCCGGCCCTCGCCGCCCGAGGTGTGGACATTCCCGACTCGGAGCGGCTCTACCTGGTGGTCTCGTCGGTCTTCTTCCACCCGATCGTGGGTGGCCTGCTGCTGACGGCCGTGGTGGCGGCCATCATGAGCACCGCCGACTCCCAATTGTTGCTGGCGTCCGCCATCGCTTCGAGAGACATGCCCTGGCTCAAGCGGATCACGGAGCGAATGAGAACCGAACGGCAGGTGACCGTGGGGAGGCTGTTGCTTGTTGCGGTCGGCGTGGTGGCCGCGGTGATCTCGATCCTCTCTCCGGAGTCGGTGTTCGCCCTGGTCTCATTGGCCTGGGGCGGTATGGGTGCAGCCTTCGGCCCGGTAACCGTCATGGCCCTGTACTGGAGGCGCTTCAACCTGGCCGGGGCCTTCACGGGCGTCATCTCGGGCACCGTGTTCTCCACCCTCTGGTGGCTGATGGACCTGGGCAACCAGGGCCTGCTCAGCCTGACCGAGTCTCTCGGGCTGGCGTCCGCGGTCAGGAGCCTCACCGAGATCGGTGTGTGGGAGATCAACCCGGCCGTTCCCGGCGTTGCCGCGGCGACGGCCCTGGCCATCGTGGTGACCTTGGCGACGGCGCCCCCAGCCGAGGAGATCACACGGCTATTCGACCGGGTAAACAACCCCGACTGGGCAGACCCGACCCGCGCTCCGACGCCATAGGGACCGGGGCGGACGGTACGGTGATCGCTTGACGGCCACCAACCGAGGCCCCAGTCGACTTCAGCGTCCTAGGGTCCGACCGTTCTCAGTACCCGAGCGATCGAGGCCGGTCGGTCGAGCACGTTGAAGTGAACGGTTTGCATGCCCACCTTCTCGGCGCCGGCGATGTTGACGGGCTGGTCGTCCACGAACAGCACCCGATGGGCGGGCAGTTCGATGCGCGCCAGCAGGCGCAGGTAGCCCCGGGGATCGGGCTTGAGGATGCCGGTGTTGGAGAGATCGACGAAGGGATCGAAACGGTCGAGTACTTGCATGCGCTCGATCCAGGCCGGGTCGTGGAACCGGCCCAGGTCGTTGGTGAGTACCCCCACCCGTAACCCCAGGGAGCGCAGGGTTCTTCGCAACTCCCAGGCCCCGGGGCGGATCACCTCCTCCCTGGGTGCGTCGAACAGGGCGTCGATGAAGCTGCGCAGGCGGTCCGGACCGGCGCCGATCATCTCTGCGTGGCGGTCGGCCTGGCGATGCCAGTATTCGAGTTCGGTGAACTCCCCGGCCCGGAACCGCTGCCAGAGGGGATCGGCATCCGGGTCGAACGGACCGGCCACATCGATGCTGCCCCGCGGCAGGTCGAGCCGGTCCTCCAGCCCGGGCGCCATCTCGAAAGGGGTCCGGATGACCACCCCTCCGAAGTCGAAGGCGACTGCGTCAACTGCCATCAGGCCAACAAGTTAACCGGAGGCTCGGCCGGCTCCGGTCCGGGCGCTCGCACGGCCGGCTCATCGATTCCTGTGGAGGATGACGGTCAACTCGGACGGGATGCCCTGCTGCGCGCCCTCCATTGCCCTGGTGATGGCCAGGGCGGCCTCGGCGATGGTCGACACCGCGCTGGCGCCCTCGCGGCTCAGGAACGAGCCTTGGTGCTTCCTGCGGAGGAGGTTGTACAACTCCCGACCCACTCTCTGACCTTCGAGCTCGCTCAGTGCCCGCCGGTGAACTTCGGTGTCGAGGTCGGCATCACCGGACCTCGGAACCCTGATTTCGATTGACCAATTACCCATGCCGGGCAACGTATGTGGTTTCGGGGGTCCTTTCAAGACCCTCGGTCAACGCCCTTGCGCGACGCGACAGCCGGTGTCGGTCGTCTGTGAGTTGGTAGATGCGGGGTTGAGACCCGATCAGGCGACAGCGGCCACGAGTCCTAGAGCGACGATCAGCACGATGATCAGAACGATGCCCGCCAGCGAGATCACCAGCCCGGCGATGGCCAAGCCGCGATAGGGTGCTCCACGGTTGGCATTCCTCAGCCCTAGGATCGAGAAGATCAGTCCCAGGATCCAGCAGACGAAATTGACTCCGGGCAGCCACGATACGGCTATGGCACAGATGGCGAGCACCAGCCCGGCGATTGCCATCCCGTTGCCGGCAGGAGCGACCTGGCCCTGCGTCTCTCCTGACTGACTGTCCATTTCGATCCTTTCGGCCCAGACCTGCTGAGCAGCTTAGGCGTCCTTCCATCAGTGGTGATGGCAAGCCGGTGATGGGAGGTTGGCAGCCGGGGGCCGCCGCCTGACTGATCAGTGGCCGATAGCGCGGTCGGATCCGGTGGGTTCCTCGATCAGTTCCAGGGCGGCGGCGTCGATCATGTGGTAGGACTCTTCCTCGCTCGGGAACGAGCCCTCCCGAACGTCCCGGATCCAGCGATCTATCGCTGCCATGGCCTCTCCGGACAGTTCGGCGTAGCGCCGGACGAACTTGGGGTAGTGCCCGAAGTTGAGACCTAGCAGGTCATGCATCACCAGCACCTGTCCGTCGGTGTCCGACCCGGCGCCTATCCCGATCGTGGGCACGGTCACCCGGCGGGTGATGGCCTGAGCCAGGAGGGCGGGGACACCCTCGAGGACAAGGGCGAACACCCCCGCCTCCTCAAGGGCCAGGGCGTCCGCTATCAGCCGCCTGGCGTCCTCCAGCCTCCCCCCTCGGATCAGGTAGCCACCGGCCGCATGGACCGACTGGGGGGTCAGCCCGATGTGTCCCATCACCGGGATTTCGGCCGACACGAGCTTGCGGATCATCTCGACCCGGGTCGTGCCTCCTTCGAGCTTGACGGCCTCGGCCCCGCCCTCCCGGACCAGCCGGGCGGCGTTGCGCAGCGTCTCCTCAGGGCTGACATGGAACGTCATCCACGGCATGTCGGCCACCAGCAGGGCATTGGGGCGGGCTCGTGCTACCGCCGCGGTGTGGTGGATCATGTCGTCGAGGGTGACCTCGTTGGTGGTCTCGTATCCGAGAACCACGTTGGCCACCGAGTCGCCCACCAGGATGATGTCGACCCCCGCCTGATCCGCGACCTTGCCGCCGGGGAAGTCGTAAGCGGTGAGCATCGTCAGCGGTTGCCCGCCCTTCCGGGCCCGCACTGCCGGAGCGGTGACCTTTTTGCGGATGCCACCGGGCGGGTGGCTCGACGTAGTGTTCGACATAACTGCTCCTTCTCCCCACCATCGAGGTTGGGGGACACCTCCCGGCTCCAGAGTCGTCACTGGAGGCCGGAGAGCAAGTGGTCATCTTGTGAACCGTGAGGGGAATTGGCCCGCCTACCCGGGTCGCGCCTTTCCGTCCGGTCTACCGGTCAGTCTAGTGGCCTGCCTTCGGAAGGGCGGCGCGGTCTGGCCACCTCACGCGCGCTCCGTTATGCGAGCGGTCGTCGCTGCGTGAGCCAGATGCCCGGAGAACGACAGGTGCGATCAGTGTCGTTGACAGAATCGGACCGTGTGCATTCCAGTTGTCAAGACCACTCAGATGACATAGACTCACAGCTGGCTAGAGCAGGTACTTGTTACAGCGTGGGGGTCAACGTGTCGAACGAAGTCATCCTGACCGAGGACCTGCTCATAGAGCGGCTTCGCGAAGCCGGACTCCGCCTTACCCTCCCGAGAAGGGCTGTACTTCGCGCCCTGGCGGCGAATGACGAGCCGTTCGTGAGTGCACGGATGATCATGGATCACGTTCACGAGACCACGGGCCGGATGGAAGCGTCGACCGTCTACCGGATCCTCGACGATCTGGCCCGGATCGGGCTGGTTCACCACATATCACTGGGCAACGGGCGGTCGGGAAGATGGCACATCACGCTTGACCACGACCACGAACATCTCGTGTGCGAAGGGTGCGGTAGGACCATCGAGGTACCTCACACGGAGGTCGCTCCCCTCTACGAGCTCTTCCTCAGCAAATATGGATTCCAGACCAGCCCACACCATTTCGCAATCGTGGGCTCCTGTGAGGATTGCGGCCCGCAGGACGACCATCCTCATCCACGGGGCAGCGGTTAGCCCGGCTTCGACCCTGTCCGAGAACTCGCTCTACCGCCGGTCGGCTACCAGCCTCGGGCGATCCACTCGGGCAACTCCGGCTTCTCGGTCCCGATGGTGGTCTTGGTCGGACCGTGTCCCGGATAGACGTCGGTGCTCTCATCGAGGGTGAAAAGCCGGTCCTTGATGCTCTTGATGATCTGGTCGAAGTCTCCACCCTCGTACTCGGTAGCGCCCGGGCCGCCCGGGAACAAAGTGTCCCCGGAGAAGAGCACGCCCGGACTGAGGAAGCACACCGATCCGGGCGTGTGGCCGGGCGTATGCATGGTCAGCAGGCTGGTCTCGCCCAGCGGGATCACCTCCCCGTCGGCCAGCGCGGTCGGAGCGACCCGAGTGGTTCGCGCCGCCAACTCGTGATCGGCGGGGTGGAGCAGGAAGGGAACGCCGAGGGTGTCGACCACCGGGGCCACGGCCCTCAGATGGTCATGGTGGCCATGGGTGGTGAGTAGGGCCTCCACCTCCACACCGTCGGCCAACTCGAGAACCCGATCCGGTTCGGCGGCGGCGTCGATGATCACTCCCCGACCGGTCTGGGCGCATGCCACCACGAAGGCGTTGTTGGCGTACTCGCCCACCAGCGCCGCCTTGGTCAGGATGGTGCCGTTGTCAAAGGTCCAACTCATGGCGGCGACTCTAGTGAGGGCAATCGGGGGTCGTTCGTGTTCGTGCGCCCCCGGCCAGGACACGGTGGTCCGTCTGGCCGTTCCCCTTCCGCTGACGCTCGGCCTTTCAGCACAACAAGGGGCGATGTATGGCGGGATGGGACAGAGTGGATGAAACGTGTCACAGGCTTTCTATATGTTGCCTGTCGCCAAGCACCTACACCGGCCCGAAGGCTCTCATCGATCGACTCGGCCGGCCCGGAGGGAATAGACAAGGCTTCGTGGAGCGAACCGCCTACACCCGGCAGCCAGCCGGGCATGGCTGACCACGCTCCAAGCCAGGACAGGTGGTGGCGGGGGAGGGCCCGGTGCGGAGCGCCGGTTTTTCGGAGCGCCGGTTTTTCGCGAGTTTTTCGCGGGTTTTGCCCGGAATCTCGGTTCTTGATGCACAGGGCACCATATTTGACGTCCTGATCCTGAGGTTCACCGCACCACGGATGACGCTCTGAGCCTTAGGTTCGTGGCGTGCTGTGGCGGGTTCTGAACCTTAGGTCCGGTAGAGGCGGTGGTAGGCGGCGAACATGGCTTCGGGGTCGGTCTTCGCAACCAGCACGCTGACGCCGGGTCGCGACCTTGCCCTTCGCAGGGCTTCCACCATGTCGGTGGGCTCGATACCTTCGGCCATCACGCCGAAGCCGCCGGCCACGGCCACCAGGTCGTGGTCATGGGGGGTGACGAAGAGTTCCCGCGCCTGCGCGTAGGCGCCCTCTCCGCCGGACTCCCGGAGGGATCGGAGGTAGGGAAGCATCTCGAATATGGCGCCTCCCCCGTTGTCGAGCACGACTATCGACAGGTCCACGCCCAGCGCTCGGGCTGTGGACAGCGATCCGGCATCGTGGAGGAAGGTGAGATCCCCCACCAGAGCGGTGACCCGCTGTCCGAGTCCCAGGGCCGCGCCGGCTGCCGACGCCAGCGCACCGTCGATCCCGCAAGCACCCCGGTTGCCGAACACGGCCGCGCCGCAGCCCGGCTCCAGCATCGCGTTCACATGGCGCACCGGCATGCTCGAACCCGCCCAGACCAGGGCCTCGTTGTCGAGCACGTCCGCTGTCAGGGCCAGCTCGGTGTCGGGGTGGTGGGTGCGCTCGTAGCACCGCCGCTCGAGGACCCCGAGCTCTGCGGATCGCCAGGCACGGGTCCAGGCGCCGTCCAGCGGTGAGGGCGACACCCGCTCCAGGAGCGGTGCGATCGGATCGCGCAGGATGGCTTCCGGACCGGCTGCCATCCACCGGAAGTCCGGATCCAGGACGACCTCGGGTGCTCGGAGCCCTTCCAGCCAGTTCTGGGTGATCGTGCCCGTGGGCATGCCGCCGATTCGGATTACCGCGTCAGGGGTCTGCAGGGCTGAGAAGCTCCGGTCCCCGACCAGCACGTCACCGGTGGTCACCAGGTTCTCACCGCCGCGGCTTCGCAGTCCCGACATCCCGTCGGCGAGGATCGGCCATCCGGACCGCGCCGCCAACCGGAGTACGGCGTCCCCCTCGGCCTGGTCGGTCCGTCTGGGGCCCGCCACGATCACGCCCTCAGCGGCCCGGTCCATGAACCCCTGCAGCGTCTCCACGGACGGCCCGAGCACCCCCTCGTCCTGGGATTCGGGGAGCGACATCTCGAACGATTGTCCGGTGTCGCGCCGCTCCGGGGGCTCCAGCGGCTTGTCGAAGGGGACGTTCAGATGAACCGGACCGGCGTTGGGCGGGTAGGCGGCCCCCAGTACGCGCAACACCTCACCGGCCACCCACTCGGGATCGCATTCGTGCGCCACCGCAAGGTTTGCGGAGGCGCGCACCGCCGAGCCGTAGAGCCCGATCTGGTTGATGGTCTGGGGAGCGTCCCGATCCAGGAAACCGGGCGGGCGGTCGGCGGTGACGACCACCAGCGGCACCCGACCCCGATCGGCTTCCACCATGGCCGGCAGGTAGTTGGCAGCCGCCGAGCCGGAGGTGCAGACCAAGGCGGCCGGCCTCCCGGTGGTTCTGGCCGATCCCAGGGCCGTGAAACCGGCGGAGCGCTCATCGAGCACCACGTCGGTGGGCGGGCCACTGTCGCTCACCGCCAAGACCAGCGGCGTGGAACGGGAGCCCGGAGAGATGATCACCCGGGCCACGCCCCCCTCGGCGAGGGCGGCAGCGATGGTGTCGGCGGTGGCGTAGGCTCGCCGCCGGTGATCGGTCATACCGGAGCGAGAGACGGGAGGAGCGCTCCCAGCTTCAGATCGGTCTCCAGGAGTTCCTTCTCCGGTTGCGATGCCGAGACGATACCTGCGCCCGCGAAGAGGCTGGTCCGGTTGCCCTCGATCAGGCAGGACCGCAGGGCGGTATGGAACTCGCCGTTCCCGGACAGGTCGCAATAGCCCACCGGCCCGGCATACCAACCCCGGTCGAAGGGCTCGTGGGCCGTGATCCAGTTCGTGGCCCGGTCCCGAGGCAGGCCTCCCACCGCCGGGGTGGGATGGAGGGATCCCACCACGTCGAGCACGCCGGTTCCGACCGGCGCCACCGCGCTGATCGGCGTGGCTAGATGGAGGATGCCCGGCAACTCGAGAACTCCGGTCCGTTCCGGGGGATCCAGCGCGAAGCCCCGGTCCGACAGCCGGCGCATGAGCTCGGAGCGGACGTGGGCGTGCTCCTCGAGTTCCTTCGAATCGCTCAGGAGAAGGCGCGCCAGGCGCCTGTCCTCCGACCCGGACGACCCCCTCGGCGCGGTTCCGGCCAGGGCGAGCGTCCTGACCGTCAACCCTTCGACCCGGGCCAGCAACTCGGGAGTGGCGCCGCAGAACACGGCGCCTCCGGGTCGGGCAAAGGCGAAGATGACACAACCGCCGTGGATCCGGCGCAGAGCGGCCAGGAAAGGCCCGAGGTCCGGCCGGTGATCGACATCCAGCCTGCGGGCCAGGGTCACCTTCTTCAGGTCTCCGTTCCGGATCAACCGGATCGCATCCCCTGCGCCGGACAGGTAGACCGGATCGCTCAGGTCGATGCTGTCGGCCCGCCGGGCGTCCGTCACCCCGGGGGCGACCTGCCCCGGCACCATCCGGCGCGCGGACCGGATCCGCCCCATCAACGCGCTCGCGACCGCGGCGGGATCGGCGCCGGCGAGAACCTCGGTTGCCGCCATCCACACCCGGTTGCCGGGGTCCCGCCGGATGTAGGCCAGCTCGGGAACCACGAGCCGCCCGGCCGGGAATCCCGGCCAAGCGCCGCCCGGGGCGAACGAGAAGCCCCCGATCAGGAGCGGGGCCCGTTCCGCCCCGTCGAGCGCCGCCTGGTGGGTTCTGCTCGCGAGGTCGCGCACGGCGGCCGAGGCGGTCCCGAACCGTGCGGCGTCCGCCGGGGACCGGATGGTGTGCGCCTCGCCGGAGGCCGCCATGGCGAAGTCCCGGTCCGGCGATTCCCAGTAGGCGAAGGGCGGACCTGTCGCCAAGGCGATGGCGAGCGCATCGCTCTCCTGCGCGGGCGCGGCCAGCGTAACTATCGAGGGACGCCCCGAGACGGCGGCGCGGGCAGCGGCGCGGGCGACCCGTTGCTCCAGCCGCCTGCGCTCGGTCATCGCCACTCGGTGTGGATCACCATCTGACGTTCCTCGATGTCCTCCAGGGCCTTGACCAGGGCTGCGTCTCTCGAGTCGTCCAGCCGTTCCTTCACCCGGGTGATCACGGTGTGGTGAAAATGCTGCGCGACCAGACGGGTGACGTGTACCACGAGAGTCCGGAACAGCTCGGCCAGCTCGACGGGCCGGTCGGGCTGGTTGTCGCGGATGTGTTCATTGAACAGGTCGATGGCCGCGTCCACCACGCTCTCCACGGATGTGGCGTGCCGGGCCGCCAGGGCCGCCAGCTTGTCGAGGGGGAACCCCGCCTCCAGCAGCGACATGCCGGCAGCCAGCATCGGCGCCACATCGGGAGCGAATCGCTCCTCCTCGCCGTTGCCGAGCGGCTGGATGAGGCCGGCAGACACCGCGATGTCCACCAGATGGGGTGGTAGCCCGGAGCGCTCGGCAAGCTCGGCCCGCCCCAGGCCGACAGTGGCCCCGGCCAGCGACTCCAGCAGCGGATGCCCCGATTCGTCCAGCAGGCGCTTGATCTGAGCCAGGGTGAAGCCGTCGTCGGCGAGGGCCCGGATGGTCCGCAACCGGGTCAGGTGGGCGCTCCGGTACACCACCGAGCGGCCATCCCGGTCGGTGGGGGGTAGGAGGCCCATCCCCTGGTAGTAGCGGATGGTGTCGACCCCGACCCCGGCCTCGGCGGCCAGGTGCTCCACCCGATATGCCGTAGCGTCGCCAGCCATAGCACCCACTCTAGGAGTGATCGCTCACATCTCTCGCTCCGAGACGGTCAGTCGCGTATTCCCAGCGACTCCTCGGCCTCGTCGAGCCGCTGGCCACCCAGGAGAACGGCCGCGAACAGGTCTCCGTAGCGGGAGACCCGGTCCCAGATCGTGGCGATGGTGAAGCTCGTGGGATCGATGGACTCCAACTCGTCCCACCGGAGCGGTGTGGAGACCGGCGCTCCGGGGCGGGGCCGAGTCGAGTAGGCGGCCGCGATGGTGGCGCCGGCCCGGTTCTGCCCGGAGTCGACATACACCTTGCCGGCACGGTTGGGGATGTGGCGATCCATGGTCACGTTCTCGGGGTTGGCGGTGGCCAGCAGGTGGCCGAGCCGCTGCACGAACGTCCGGACCCGGACGTAGTCGTGGACCGGGTCGAGGGGTACGTAGACGTGGATGCCCCTCGATCCGGAGGTCTTCGGATATCCCTTCAGCCTCAGGTGGGCGAGGGCTTCCCGGAGGAGGCCGGCCACGGCCACAACCTGGTCCCAGCTGGAGCCTGACGCGGGGTCGAGGTCGAACACCGCGAAGTCCGGGGCATGGAGTGACGGGACCCTCGAGAGCCAGGGATGGATCTCGATGCAACCCATGTTGGCCAGCCACATGAGGGACTCGGGCCGGTCGGCGGTCACGTAGTCGATCACCGCACCCCGATGGGCCGAGTCGATCGGGACCAGCGGCATCCAGGCCGGCTGGTGGCCGGGGGCCTGTTTCTCGTAGAAGGAGGCGGCCTCGGCGCCGTCGGGGAATCGGGCCATCACGATCGCCCGGTCCTCCAGGTGGGGAAGCAGGAGCGGCGCGACGGAGGCGTAGTAGGAGATCAGATCGCCCTTGGTGTAGCCGTCGGGAAAGAACGGCTTGTCGAGGTTGGAGAGCCGCAGGGGGTGGTCGTAGCCGGCCAGGGCGTAGCCCTGTCTGGTCTCCGAGGCCCTCGGCACGGTCGGGAAGGAGACGCGACCGCTGGCGGCGGGCCGGCCGGGTGTCTCGGGCTTGGTCACGGACGCCAGCGCGCCCTCGATCTCCGTCCGGATCCTGCGATGGGACGGCTCGTCGCGGGACTCGGAGATGACGGTCATCCGGAATCCGGCCCGGTGCACCGCCTCGACCAGCGGCGTGACCCGGAGGTCGCCCTGGCCGTAGGGGAGGTGGCGGATCTCGCCTGTCTCGTCGTACAGGACATCGCTGAACTGGGTGTGGAGCGGATCGATCTTCCACCCGGCGAAGTTCTCCCGCAGGAACCCGAGCACCGCCTCGAACGCCTCGACCGACCGGAGGCCTCCGCCGCTGATGGCGTGGACGTGTGCCCAGTCGATGACCGGCCGCACGAACGGATACTCCGCCGCCAGGAGGGCGATGTCGCCCAGGCTTCCCATATGTGAGGCCCGTCCGGTGGTTTCGAGGCCCAGACCGACCCCGAGGTCGGAAACCTTGGTCGCCAGATGATCGAGATGGCGCCGGATGGTGTCCATCAGGAAGCCGGGCTCCTCCTTGCGCCGCCCGCCCGGATGGGCCACCACCACCCGGGCGTCCATCTCGGCGGCCAGCTTCATCGTGTGCTCGATCGCGCCCCGGCACTTGCGGGCCCGGTCCTCTTCGGTGATGGTGAGAACAGCGAAGTAGGGGGCGTGGATGGAGAGCGGGATCCCCCGCTTGGCAGCCTCCTTCCCGAAGGAGCTGCAGCGCCGCTCGTTCCACGGGAAGGACCTCGTGAACGCCAGCTCGAAGGCCTGGTAGCCCTGCTCCAACAGCCCGTCCAGGAACTCCTCATCCGGTGTGGCCGGCGGAGGTATCCCCGAGTATCCGAACGTGATCACCCGGCCAGCCTATCGCTCCCGCGCGCTCCGGAGGGGAGGCTCATGAAGGGCCCTAGTGGGGGCTACCCTCCCGGTTGGGCCTGTAGCTCAGTAGGCAGAGCAGCGGACTTTTAATCCGAAGGTCGAGGGTTCGACTCCCTCCGGGCCCACGATGTTTCCATCCTGGGGAGCGGTCCCGGGTCTCGAGCAACTCCGAGAGAACCAGCAGTCTCGAGGAATGCCGGTTATCACTCGACAACCGGATTGTGCGCGATAGGAGCATCATGACTCCCCGCACTAGCAACAGCATCCCAGCCCCACACAATTGCGCAGCATCTGAGAACGCACCGTCGGCCGCTCTCGCTGCGGCCTGATCGCCGGACGACCCGACAGGATCCCGAACGCTCATCGAGTCCGTACCGAGTTGCGACATCTGCTCTCGCGTGCTCTACGGTGGGATTTACAAAAGCGATATCGCTCTCTTGACAGGTCCGCTGAGGCCACCTATCGTCGGATTCCGGTTGGCGCCGTAGGTCTCCGCCGGGTCTTGTCAGTCCAAGGAGTGACCATGTACATGATCCGACCCGATAAGGGAGCGAAGGTTCGCGGATTGCGCTTGTTGCCCGCGCTAGTCACGATTGTGAGCCTCGTAGCGGCCGCATGCGGCGATGGCTCGTCAGGTGATTCTGCTCCAGAAACCGCGCCCACGACCGCGGCTACGACGGCGGCTACGACCGCGGCTACGACGGCGGCTACAACTGCGGCTACGACCGCGGCCGTGACTCAGGCCGTGGAGGCCGGCGTGGACGATCGCAATTGCGTCGATGAGGTGGTCATCGGCACCGTGTGGCCCATGTCAGGGACGTTCAGCTTCGTCGGAGACGCCGAGATTGCCGGGGCGACCAAGGCGGTGGAGGACATCAACGCGGCGGGCGGAATCGAGTCGCTGTGCGGGGCCTCGTTGCGGCTGGCGATTTACGACGCGGGCGGCTCCGCCGAGGAGGCGGCCACCGCTGTTGAGCGACTCCTGGACGACGAACCCGGCGTGTCGGCCATCGCCGGTTCCTGGCTGTCATCGTTCAGCCTGGCCGCGACCGAGGTGAGCGAGCGAGCGGGGATCCCGTTCGTCACCGAGAGCTTCGCCGACTCCGTAACCGACCGTGAGGGCTTCCGCCATGTGTTCGGCTACTCGCCTCCGGCGTCGGCCATCAAGGGCCTGATACTCGAGGCCATCCAGCCCGGCCTGGACCAGGCGGGGATCACGATGGAGACCGTGGCGGTGGTGGGCTCCACATCGGCTGCAGCCGTGCCGCTGCAGGAAGCACTGCTGGCCGAGTTCAGCGAGCGAGGGATCGAGGTCGCAGTTACTGACACCTGGGCGCCGGGTGGCCTTGACGACCCCTCGGGCGTGGCAACCAAGATCGCCAACGCCGACGTCGACGTCATCTTCAACATCGCATTCGCATTCAGCGATGTGAGCGGACTCCAGAACGAGTTGATCGCCCGCGGCGTCACTGCACCGGTCGTCCAGAACGGCGGACAGGGGCTACTGCCTGCATGGGCAGACCTCGGTCCGGAGGTGGCCGGGCTGTCCACGTTCGTGTATGCCAATCCCCTCGCCGGTAGTGACGCGTTCCCCGAGCTGGCAGCCGCGATCGACCAGCCCTACGCCCGCCAGGACCACATCGGCGGCTACTTCGTGATACAGCTCATCGCGGCTGTGCTCGAGCAGGCCGGCGATCCATCCCCGGCCGCGGTTACCGAGGCGTTCAGCTCCATCAGGCTGACCGAGGGCGTCGCTGTCGACCTCATGCCGACGTCGGAGATCAGCTTCAGCGAAACCGGTCGCATCGACCAGCACTTCGGCGTCCTGGCACAATGGCAGGAGGTTGACGGGAGGCTGATCCCGTGCACCGTCTATCCGGTCGAGTTCGCGGTTTGCCAACCGGTTTGGTAGTGACTGAGGGTCTGTCCCCATCGGCTCGGCGGTGCGCTCCCTCGGTGCCCGCGCCCCGACGTCGTCCTCACCGGGACCGGACGCGGGCTCTGGCAGCGGGAAGAAGCCTCAGCAGTTAGCGACGACAAACCGAGCGGGGGCGGTGAGAACTTGAGGCGTCGGCACCGAGAGCGACCTGCGCAGGGTGCCTGCTGAGGCGATGGTCGAGTTTCTGCAGTTCCTTGTTCCCGGGATCCTGATCGGCGGCGTCTACGCCCTGCTGGCGTCTGGCCTCGGGCTGATCTTCGGCGTGATGCGCGTGGTGAACTTCGCGCAGGCCGACTTCATGATGCTCGCCATGTACCTCTCATGGGCGCTGTTCGCGGGCGGTGTCGGCTTGGACCCGTTCCTGGCGGTGCCCGCCGTCTTCTTCGTGTTCCTGCTGTTGGGGATGGCGGTCCACTGGCTCTTCATCCGCTTTGTGATCGGCCGGCGTGAGAATCACGATGCTCAAGTGATACTCACCATCGGACTGGGCCTGATCTTCCAGAATCTCATCCTGATCAGGTACTCGTCGGAGCCGCGGGTGGTCGCGCCGTCCTACGCCAATGCGGGCGACTTCATCGGTGACATATTCATCAGCCGAGTACGTCTCTACGCCTTCCTCCTCTCGGTGCTGGTGGCGGCGCTCGTCTTCCTGTTCCTCAACCGGTCCGCCACCGGGCGGGCCATTCGGGCCGCGTCGGAGAATTGGGAGGCAGCGACATACATGGGCGTCGACATCGATCGCACGAACCGTATCGCCTTCGGGGTTGGCGTGGCGCTCACCGCGGTGGGCGGTTCGGCCCTTGTGACGTTCCAGAGCATCACGCCGTTCGTGGGGCTCCGGTTCGTGGTCGTCATGTTCGCAGCGGTGGTGCTCGGCGGCCTCGGCAGTGTCAGAGGTGCCTTTGTGGGGGGCGTGCTCATCGGGGTCATCCAGTCCGTGTCGCAGGTGTGGACTTCGGCTGCGGTGAAGAACGTCTGGGTCTTCGCCTTGTTTCTGCTCATTCTCTACGTGCGGCCCAACGGCCTGTTCGGTAAGGCCCAGCGCGCCATCTGATGCGGCGCCTGCTTCCGTTCATAGTGCTAGTAGTCGGCGTCGCCGCCCTCAACGGCTGGCTCGAGCAGCGGTTCTACGTGAGGGTGCTCACCTTGACGGTCGTCTGGGCGCTCGCCGGCGTGGCCTGGAATCTGATGGCCAAGGCCGGGCAGATCTCGCTCGGCCACAGCGCGTTCGTCGGCATCGGCGCGTACGGCTTCACGATCCTGCTGCGAGGCGGCGGCACCTCGCCATGGATCGGCATGGCTCTCGGCATGGGAGTCGCCGCGGTGGTGGCGCTTGCCATCGGCCTGCCCACCTTCCGGCTCAGGGGGTTCTACTTCACCCTTGCCACCATCTCCTTCCCGCTCATCTTGGAACTGTTGGTGTCCCACTACGGGGATCCCGAACTCACGGTTCCGTTCCACCCCGAGAACGAGTGGAGGTTCATGGAATTCTCCGATCCCCACACCTACGTTTGGGTCGGCCTAGCGATGCTTGTCGTTGCGTTGATGATCAGCGAGCTGATAGATGTGACTTCGTTCGGGTACGCGCTACGTGCCGTTCGAGACAACGAAGTCCTAGCCCGGGCGGTGGGCATTCGTACTGTCGCATGGAAGACGGCGGCGTTCATGATCTCGGCGGCGCTGTCGGCGGCCATGGCCGTGCTCTGGGTGAAGGCCGTCCTGCGGGTGACCGTCGCCGAGGAGGTCTTTGGCATTACCGTGGTGATCGTCATGCTGTCCGTGGCGTTCGTAGGCGGGGTGGGACAGACCTGGGGGCCGGTCGTCGGCGCGGCCTTCCTCATCCCGCTAGCGATGTTCCTGGACGATTCGATCGGCGAGTCCGTGCCCGGCGCGCAGGAGCTCGTCTACGCGGCCGCGCTGGTACTCGTCGCACTGCTGATACCGCGCGGAATCCTCCCGGCGATCGAGAGGGGCTGGCGCTGGGTCGCGACCCGGCCCGGTCGATCACGTGAGCCGGAAGGTCGGCCCCTTCTCGGGCGTCTCGCGGTGCCTCCGCAACGGCCGTCGCCGTTCTTGAGCATGTCGCGAAGACCCCTCCGGCCGAGGCTGCCGCGGCCGAGCGATGCGCCTGTGCTCGAGGTGGAGGGCGTAGCCAAAAGCTTCGGCGCCAATCGCGTACTGTCCGACGTGGCCTTAAGGATCGATGCCGGCCGGCGTATCGGCATCATCGGTCCCAACGGTGCGGGCAAGACGACGCTCTTCAACATCATTACCGCCCACCTACGCGCAGATGCCGGACGGATCCTGTTCAAGGGGATGAAGGTGGATCGGATGCGCGCGCCGCGGCGTTACGAACTCGGCATGTCACGAACATTCCAAGTTCCCCAGGGTTTCCATCTCATGTCTCCGCTCGACAATGTCGTGGTGGCTGCGATCGGTGCCTCGATACCGCATCCGGTAGCCGCGTCGATGGCGATGCTCGAGCGGGTCGGCCTCGCCGGTCGCGCGCTCGGTGAGTTGAGCGCTCTCACCACGGCCGAGATCAAGAGCCTCGAGTTGGCGCGGGCCATGGTGAGCGAGCCGGAGTTGCTGCTGCTCGATGAGCCACTCGCCGGCCTGAACGAAGCCGAACGTGCCCGCTTTTTCGAGACTGTCGACGAGCTGGTCACCCCGCAGACGGCGATCGTGGTGATCGAGCACTCGGTCCGGTCGCTGATTCAGTACGTCGAATCGGTGGTCGCGCTCGATGAGGGCCGCGTCATCGTCCAAGGCCCACCGGCAGATGTCGTGTCGGACCCGCGCGTGATCAAGTCCTACCTCGGATCAAGATGGATGGAACATGTTAGAGATCAGTGATCTCCGTGCCAGCTACGACGGAGTCCCGGCGTTGCGCTCCATCGACTTCCAGGTCGGAGCGGGGGAGCGTGTGGCCATCCTGGGACCCAATGGCGCGGGCAAGACCACCCTGCTGAAGACGATCAGCGGCACCGTGGAGGTAGACGCGGGCACGATCCGCTTCGAAGGCCGGGATCTTCACTCTCAGCCGCCGCACAAACGCGTCGAGGCCGGAATCGTACACGTGCCCCAGGGGCGGATGATCTTTGCATCGATGACGGTGACCGACAATCTTCGCCTCGGCAGCCACCGCGGCGGCGCCCAGCACCGGCACGGCGAACGCCTCGATCTGGTGCTCGAGATCTTCCCTGCGCTGGCCGACATGCTCAACCGGGACGGAGGCGCGTTGTCGGGAGGCCAGCAGCAAATGCTGGCGGTTGCTCGCGGCGTGATGGCCTGCCCACGGCTGCTCATGCTCGACGAACCCTCGATGGGGCTGGCTCCTCGCGCCGCGGACAGCGTCTTCGAGGGCATCGCGCGGCTGCTCGAGAGCGAGACGACCGCAACGATCGTCGTGGAGCAACGCGCCCATGAGGCGCTCGAGATTTGTGAACGGGCCTACGTGCTCGAGTCCGGGGAGGTGGTCCTGGAGGCCTCGAACCGGGCGCTCCTGACCGACGAGAGGCTAGCTGCCGCTTATCTGGGCTCGGAGACATGAGGCGCCCGTCGGGCACCGCGTCGGCAGGGATCATCCTCGACCGCGCGGCGGGTTGGGTGGTCTTGTCAGTCTGTGGAGGGACTCCCGTAGAAGGTGCGGTACCAGGCTCTGGTGACGATACGGGCTACCGTCTCCACGTCCACGGGCGCCGTGTTGAGGGCGGCGTGGGCGAATGTCGTGTAGGCGGTTTGCTCGACCAGGGAAGCCATCGCTCGGGCCACCGTGGCTGGATCAAGTCCGTCGAGTTGGACGCGTTCGTCGTCCTCGACTGCATGGACGAACCGGGCGACGTGGCGTTCGCGCATGGTCCACCAGATGGTGGTGAATCGCTCCTCGACCGTTGTCGCCTCGATGAATGCCCGCAGCACGCCGCTGTTGTCGCGGTAGTGCTGGAGGTATCCGAGGTTGGCTTCGAACAGAGCGGCCTCAGGGTCCTCGGCGATGGGTGTCGACGACCGGCTCCTCCGGAAGAGTTCCTCGTGGAGGTTCCGGATGACACTCCGGAAGAGGTCCTCCTTGTTATCGAAATACCTGTACAGGCCTCCGAAGGAGAGTCCTGCCTGTACTGCGACATCGCTCATGCGGGCATCGACGTAGCCGTCCTTGGTGAAGACCTTCGACGCTGCGTCGAGGATCCCCTGTCGCGTCCGGTGGCCTTTAGGGGTGGTCGGCTCGGTGGCCATGGGCGCTCCCATCATTCGAGGGCGTCTGTAGGTCGTGAGGCACGTGACCGGGCCCCGTGTTGCTGGTCCCTGTGCGGGTCGTCTCGAGTCTGTGGGCCCGCGGCGAAGGATGTTACCTTTCGTGCCTCCACCCAACAAAGAAAGCGACATCGGTTTCTTACTATGGGTGATCCTGCGATACTGTGGCAAGGCACCCCGGCCGGGCTTGGAGGCGTGCTGTGATCGATGACCTCGCAGAACGCTACCGGCTCGCGGGATGGTGGACAGGCCGCCCGCTGGTCGACCGCTTCGAGGCGCACGTCAACGAGGCGCCCTGCGAGCCTGCCGTGGTGAGCGGCGGCGACACGCTGTCGCGGTCCGAGCTCTGGGAGGCGTCCGGCGAGGCCGCGGAGGAGATCCGCCGGGTCGCCGGTGGGGGCAGGCGGGTGGTAGTCGTCTCTCTGCCCAACTGTATGGAGTGGGTCGTCATGTTCCTGGGCGTGTTGAGAGCGGGCCACGTTCCGGCCACGCTTCCGGTCACCACGCCCGAGGCGCATTTGCGCCACATCTTCGATCTCGTCCAGCCGGTCCTGGTGGTCTGCGCCGGCCGGAGCCGTCGAAAGTCGCCCGCTGACGCGGTCAGGCGAGCCGCCGCCGAAGCTTCCGCCGACATCGCTGTCGCAGCGGTGGATGGAGCCCGCCTCGCGATGCATGGCCCGGTGGTCCCCCCGGCCCGGGCCGTTGATGTGCCCGAGACCACCGCACACGTGATGTTCACGTCGAGCACGACGGGGCCCCCGAAGGCCGTCAGCCATAGCGAGGACACGTTGGCCTCGCTGAACGTGCAGTTCGCCGATCGGTTCGGGCTCGACCATGGCACGCCCGTTTTCATGCCCTCACCGCTCGGCCACAGCGTCGGCGCTATTCATGGTGCCCGCCTGTCGTTGTTCTTGGGCGCACTGCTCATCCTCCAAAGGGAGTGGGACCCGGTCGCCGCGCTGGAGCTGGTGGCTCGTCACCGCGCCGACTTCACTGCGGCTGCGACCCCGTTTCTGATGGATCTGGCCAATGCCTCGTGGCCCGGCCGCGAGCCGAAGCTGGCGTCGCTGCGGAGCTTCCTGTGCGGAGGAGCCCAGGTGCCTCCTGCCCTTGTCCGGCGCTGCCGAACCGAGTTGCCGAACACGTTCGTCACGCCCTTGTGGGGCATGACCGAGGGCGGCCTCACCACCTGTGTGCCCTCGTCGACCGACAGCCAGGTCGAGAACACCGTTGGAGTGGGACTTCCCGGGCTGGAACTGCGAACCCTCGACGCGGGCATGCGGTTGCAAGCCACGGGGGCCGGTGAGCTTGTCATGCGAGGGCCTGGGGTGTTCAACGGCTACTACGGCCAACCCGAGTTGTACGCTGAGCACATCGTCGGCGACGGGTTCTTCCGCACCGGCGATCTCGCCCGGATCGATCCCGACGGATACGTGTCGATCACGGGACGGGCCAAGGATCTGATCATCCGTGGGGCGGTGAACATCTCCCCCGTCGAGACCGAGAACGCGATCGCCGGCCACCCCGACGTGGTCGGTGTGGCCGTTATCGGGTGGCCCGACGAGCGTCTCGGCGAGCGCATCTGCGCGGTCGTTCAGGCCGGCGCCCACCTCGACATCGACGATGTCATCGCGTCCTGCGCCGAGCAGGGCTTGCCGCGGCGTTTATGGCCCGAACGACTGATAAAGGTCGATCGCTTCCCACGTACAGCCTCCGGCAAGATACGCAAGCAGCAGTTGCGCGATGAACTCGTAAACGCCTCCGCCTCGACTGCCGCAGCGGATCCCGACGGTCCGGATCGGAGCGCGGCCGGATGAGCACCGTCGAGTTGGGCGACATAGTGGTCAATTACCGGCGCAGAGGCTCTGGGCAGCCGGTCGTGCTGGTGCACGGGCTGGCCGAGGACCTCCGCTCCTGGGACGCCGTCGCCACCCACCTGGGCGGATTTGCTGTCCACACGCTGGATCTTCGTGGTCACGGCGGCACAACCTCGGGGGAGGCCGACGGCACCCTGTCGCAACTGAGCGATGACCTCTCCGCCTTCCTGCGCGTCGTGACCGGCCCTGCCGCTGTCATCGGCTACTCACTGGGCGGCACCATCGGGCTCAAGGCTGCGTCCACACCAAGAACCCTGATCGGCCACCTGATCGCCGCCGCCACGTCATCGGTGGTCGGTTCGGCAGCGGCCGAGTTCTTCGCTCGTCGCATCGCCCAGATCGAGACCCGAGACTGGGACGGCTTCGCCGCCGGACTCCGCGATGACACAGCCCGCCAGGTTGTCACCGCAACCGACATCGACGCAATCACCTCGAAGCGCCTGGACGCCGTCGGGGACGGCCGCGGCTACATCAACGCCGCCCGGGCGATGATAGGAATCCGCTCCGAGCCGTTGAACCCCCGGCTGAGGCAGATCGAGGTTCCCGTGGACGTCATCGGGGCGGCCGGCGATGTATTCTGCCCGCGCCAGGCCGCCGATATCATCGTCGACAATGTCGACGACTGCCGGTACCACGAGGTGGCCGGGGCCGGCCATCTGCTCTCCGTAGACCAACCCGACGCCTACGGCAAGCTGCTCGCGGAGCTATTGCGCGAAAGGTGTACTGCAGCATGAAGAAGCGCTACGGCATTTCCTTGGGAGTCAGTCCCCGAGAGCCTCTGAGCCGGACGGCCGAATTGGCGCGACGAATCGACCTCAGGGGTTTCGAGGCACTGTGGTATATCGACTTCCAGCTCGGAATGAAAGACGTGTATGCGGCCATGAACCTGGCAGCACTGTCGACCGAGAAAGTGCTCATCGGGGCGGGTGTCACCAATCTGGTGACGCGTCACCCGACGGTGACCGCAAATGCCACCGCTGCGCTGGACGAACTCTCCAGCGGCCGCGCCGTGCTTGGCCTCGGAGCGGGTTGGTCTGCCGTGCTCGGCGCAGGCGGCACGCCGTCCAGGCTTAAAGAGCTGCGGTCCGGGATCGATGAGTTCCGCCAACTCTTCAGCGGCGAGCCGTGCGACCTCTATGGCAGCCAGGTTCGCCTGGCCACCGCCAAGCGACAGGTTCCCATATATTTGGCGGTCTCGCAGCCTGCCATGTTGCAGCTCGCCGGAGAAACCTGCGACGGAGCCGTGCTCATGGGAGCCGCAGATCCCGAATTCTGCTCATGGCAACTCGACTACATACACCAGGGACTGGAAGCAGCCGGGCGTGACCGCAGGCAGCTGACCGTCGACCTGTTCGTCACCATGTCGGTGGGCGACGATGTGGAGAGCGCGACCGACGACGTGAGAGCATGGGCCACCAGCCAGGCGGCCACCTTCCACCAATGGAAGCGGATGCCGCCTGCTTGGGAGAGGTTCCGTCCCGAGTTCGCTCGGGCCGCGGGGCAGTACGGTCTTGTCGACCACCTCTCGCTGCAGGCTGAGCACAAGCTCACCGTGTCCGACGACTTCGTGAGATCGGTGGCGCTGGCGGGCGACCTCGGCATGTGCGTAGACCGGATCCGTCAACTCTGGCAGCTCGACATCGACCGGATCACCTTCGCCCTGCTGTCCGGAGGGCGCGAGCAACGACTGGCACAGCTGGCAGACACGGTGATCGGTGCGGTCGAGGCAGGAGGAGGAAGCTAATGACAGGAAACCGGCGCGTGGCAATGGTGACCGCGGCAGCCGGCGCCGGCATCGGAGCGGCGGTAGCGAGACGGCTCGCCGGCGACGGATTTGATGTCGTCGTCACCGACGCCCACCAGCGACGGTGCCGCGAGTTTGCCGGTGCACTGGCCGACGAGGTAGGACGCGAGGTGACCAGCTACCGCCTCGACGTCACCGACCACGATCAGGTGCGCAGCGTGATCTCAGAAGTCGCAGCTGCAAAGAACGGGCTCGATGTGCTGGTCAACAATGCGGGCTGGTCGAGGATCGAGCCGGTGGCCGAGATGTCTCTGGAAACGTGGCAGCGGTGCCTCGACGTCGACTTGACCGGCACATTCGTATGCATGCGCTACGCGCTCGAAGTAATGATCCCTCGTGCCGGTGGCTCGATCATCAACATCTCCTCGATAGCGGCCTGGGAGATGTCCGCCGAGCATGGCGCCGCCTACTCCGCAGCGAAGGCCGGCGTCCTCGCGCTGACCCGGGTGGCTGCAGCCGAGAACGGAGTCCACGGGGTGCGGGTCAACGCGGTGGCTCCGGGCCTGATCTACAACGATTTCTTGCGTAGGATCTACCCGCAGGAGTTCTTCGACAGCTACCTGTCCGACAAGGCGTTCCTGGGCCGTATGGGGCAGCCTGAGGATGTCGCGAGCATGGTGTCGTTTCTGGCGTCGGATGAGGCGGGCTACGTAACCGGTGAGGTGTTCACCGTCTCAGGAGGCGTGTCGGCTCGTGGATGAGGGACCACTGTGGTGGCCGGTGCAGCGACTTGTCGAGGCCTACAGCGGCGGCGCGCTGTCGCCGGTAGAGGTCTCCGAGTTGGCGCAGGCCCGCCTAGCCCAGGTCAACCCGACCCTGCACGCCTTCGTTCTCGCCACCCCCGAGTTGGCCCACCGCCAGGCCGTCGCGGCCGAAGCGGCTTACCGGAACGGCAGCGCCGGTCCTCTCGCCGGCGTGCCTGTCTCGATCAAGGACGTTTTCCACATCAAGGGACACGTCACCACGCTGGGCTCCTTGGCCCACGCCAACGACGTGGCCCGACACGACTCCGGTGTGGTGCGCCGCATGCTCCGCGCGGGAGCGGTCGTGGTCGGCAAGACCAACGTCTCGGAATTCTGCCAGTCGGCGACCACGGATAACTTGCTGGGCCCCGACACCTCGAACCCCTATGACCCTTCTCGCACCGCCGGCGGGTCCAGCGGCGGCGCGGCGGCCGCTGTGGCTTCTGGTACCTGCACCCTGGGCCTCGGGTCCGACGGCGGAGGCTCGATCCGGATCCCGGCCTCGTTCTGCGGACTCGTGGGCTTCAAGCCCACCTACGGGACCATCGACGACCGCGGGGGATTCCGAGCGTTCAGCCCGTTCATCTCCGTAGGGCCCCTGGCGCGCACCGCCGCCGACTCCCGGCGCCTGCACTCGGTGCTGTCCGCCAACGGCACCGGCGCCCGAGACACTCAGGACGACCTGAGCCCGCGCCGCGTCGCTTGGTGCCCGAAGCCCGAAGGCCGCCCGATCGACGCCGACGTCGGCGATGTGTTGGCTGCCGCGGTAAGGCGATTGGCAGCCTGCGGCCACGACGTGAGTTCCGTGGACCTGGACTTCGGCGGCTGGGAGGAGATATTCGGCCCACTCGTGCTGGCCGAGGAGGGCGAGCGCCGCGGCCACTTGCTTCGTGGTCCGCACGAGTTGACGTGGTATCAAAAACGGTCCCTGATGGCGGCCGAGCAACTCGATCCAGGTGTTCTGGCGGCAGCACGCTTCGCCCTGGCGCAGTACCGGAAGCGGGTGGACCGCTACTTCTCCTCCTACGACGTGATCGCCACTCCCGCCACGGCCACCACCGCCTTCGAGTTGGGCTCCCGGCCCAGGACCATCGCCGGTGAGCCTGTGGGCCGGTTGTGGGGGGCCTTTCCGTTCGCGGCGCCCTTCAACGTCTCCGGCCATCCGGCGGTGGTTCTGCCTGCCGGATTTGCCAACGGCCTCCCGGTTGCGATCCAGTTAGTGGGACGTTACGGGGGCGATACCGAGTTGCTGTCCCTCGTCGAGCAACTCGAGACCGAACTGGACCTGCGTCCCTTCTCCCGACTATCGCCCCGCCTGTGAATCCCCCGAGCGATGTCGTCAGCAGTGTCGATGGCTCGATCTGGCAGATCGAGATCAACCGGCCGCAGCGTGCCAACGCCCTCCGGCGCCGGACGATTCGCCAGATCGAAGCGGTCTTGGACGCGGTCGAGACTCAGGGATCCGACGCAACCCGGGCAACAGGAGTGGTGCTGACCGGTGGCCCCGAACGGTTTAGCGCAGGAGCGGATCTGTTCGAGTTGGCCGGCACGATTGACGATCTGGGATTCGACGACGAACTCGAAAGGCTCTGCCGGCGTCTTACCCTGAGCCCGCTGCCGATGGTTGCGGCCGTCGAGGGTGCCTGTTATGGCGGCGCCGTCGACCTGGCGTGGTCCTGCGATGCCGTGGTGGTTTCGGACGAGGCGCGTCTCGCCGTGCCCTCGGCCGGCCTGGGGATCCTCTACAACCCGTCATCGTTGGCTCGTCTGCACGCCCGCCTCGGCTCGCAAACCGTCCGTCGCCTTGTCGTGCTGCAGCAAGAACTGTCGGGTCGGCAGCTTCCGCCTGACACAGCAATGATCGTGCGCGCCGGGACCACCGTTGAGACGGCAAAGGGCCTGCTTGCGGGCCACTATCCGGGCTCGGCCGCCACAACAGCTACCAAGGCATTGCTGGCGTCGCTCGACAGCGCTGAAGGGTTCGATGCTGCCGATTGGCAGTCCGAACGAGAGGCCCTCCTGGCATCACCGGCACGTCGAGCAAAACTGGAAGCCCGGCGAGCCGGGATCGGCAAGGATCGGACGAATGCACCTCAGTGACCTGACAGGCTTCGACCTCGGCCCGCGCCGCGTTGACTTCTCGGCCGACGACGCCATCCTCTACGCGCTGGCCGTAGGTGCCCCTCCTTCGCACCTGGACCTGGTCTACGAGCAGAGTCTCCGGGTCCTACCTGCATACGGTTGCGCTCTGGGTCTGTGGGCAGTCCATGCAGCAGGCGAACTCGGCGCTTATGATCGCACCCGATCCCTCCATGTCGGCCAGAGCCTGACGGTGTACCAGCCACTCAGGCCCGGACCGATCCGCACCCACGGTTGCGTCCGGTCCGTCTTCGACAAGGGAAGGTTCACGATCATCGAGATAGAGGTGATGAGCCCCAGCTTCCGGGCTGTCTACACCATCCTGCTGCCCGGCATCGGGGGCTGGGGCGGAGATCCACCAGCGCGGTCCGACCGGCCCGCGCCCCTCGTCCCGGACTGGACCGGCACGGTGGACGTCGGACCTGACGCCGCGGTTCTCTACCGGCTAACCGGAGACAAACATCCCGTCCACATCGACCCGGTCGTAGCGGCCGGCCTGGGACTGAATGGGCCCATCCTGCACGGCCTGGCCACAATGGGTATGACCGCCCATGCCGTTGCAGCCGCCGTAGGCGCCCATCCGGCTAGCCTGTCGGCCGCTCTGGTCCGCTTCTCCAATCCCGTCTACCCCGGCTGCGAGATGCAAGTTGCAGCCGAGACCGAGCGAAACGCGGCGCGGGTCGAGACGTCTGTCGATGCGACAACCGTAATGTCAGGAACGTTCACGTTCTGATCATCCCTCGGAACGATCCCCACAGATCCCGTGCCGGCTCTTAGGTTGTGAGGTTCGGAGCGCGTATCGGAGTTGGCTGGGACCTCGCTATCCCGAAACAGGCCGTTGAAAATGGTGGTCTCCATGAACCGAGCCCTCCGTGGCGGTGGCTCGCCACCGGTGATTCACACCGACCGCACAATGTCGGGCGGTTGACCGCGCATCAGCGTCGACCCTATCATGAGTGTGCCAACCGTCGGGGATGAAACCGTGCTGGACCGGTCCTCGGGCCCCACACGCTCTGAGGCTTCCGTAGGCTCCACAGAACGTGACCCGGCCGTCCGGCAGCGGGAGTCGATACTACAAAGGGGTAGAGGTGACACGAGCGAGACTAGGGAGAATCACGGGGTGGCTATTGGTCGTCGGGCCTGTGGTTGACGTTGTAGTTAGTAGTATTCGGCCAGGCAGTTTTCCTGGAGAAAACGCTGACGGAGTCCAAGCTGCAATGCAGGCCGCCATTCAAGCCATGGTGCCGGACAGTACCTTGATAAGTCTCCTGACTTACATCGGATTCGTAGCCGCCTTCGGGATGCTGCTGGGCTTCTGGGGTGTTAACGAAGTCATAGGCGGTACGGGCAATGAGGGGTACCTGAGGAAGGTCGGTCTCTTGCTCCTTACGATCGCACTGGCAGTGCGTACCGTGTCCCTTGCGATGAGCTTCTTGACATCTGTGACGCTCAGCTATTCACCGGCCGAAGGCATAGCATCGGGAGAATCCATCGCCTCGGCCATCACGTTCACCGTGATAGGAGGGGCGGTCGGTCTCTTCGCGACGGTTCTTGCCCTGGTGGGTGTGGCATTCTGGGCTGTATCCCTGATGAATGCCGACCTGATCGGTGCGGACAAGCCTCTCGCGATCTGGTTGGGCGTGGCCCCGGCGATTGTCGGGTCCTTCCTCCTGTTCGTAGCGACCTTTATAGAAGGCAGCATCTTTACCCTGTACCTGTTGGGTAATCTCACCGTGTTCGTTCAGGTCGCCTGGGTCGTCCTGGTAGGCGTAGCGTTCATCAGGAAGAGCGATTCCTTGGTCACCGCCGCTTGATCAGCCACCGAACGGGCGGCTTGTTCGCCGCCGGGTGACGTTGGCCGGGGCGGGCCGACGGGCGCCACCAATTCGGGGATCGGTGAGTCCGGTCGGGCGCGGGTGATGCCGGTCACTGACCAACTGAGTTTTCCCGGCTACGAGCAGGTGACGGTGTTCACCGATGCGGAACCGGGCCTCGAGGCCATCGTGGCGATCCATGACACCACGCTGGGTCCGGCGTGCGGCGGGACCCGCATCTGGCCCTACGCGAGCCAGGGGGAGGCGCTCCAAGACGTCCTGCTGCTGGCTCGCGCCATGACCTACAAGTCGGCGGTGGCCGGCCTCGACATCGGCGGCGGCAAGGCGGTCATCATCGCCGATCCCCGCGCCGGCTTGAGCGAGGCCCTCCTGCGGGCCTTCGGGCGTTGCCTCAACACCCTTGAGGGACGTTTCGTGACCACCGCGGACGTGGGAGGGACCGGCCGGGACATGGAGATCGTCAACCAGGAGACGGACCATGTGGTGGGCCTGCCGGAAGCCCAGGGGGGCAGCGGGGACAGTTCCATCATGAGCGGCCTGGGACTCTACGTCGGCATGAAGGCCTGCGCCAAGGCGGTCTGGGGGAGCGACAGCCTCCGGGGCCGGCGGGTGGCCATGCAGGGCTTCGGCAAGGTGGGTACCCAAGCCGCTCGTCATCTGCTGGACGAGGGCGCCCACCTGGTGGCAACCGCCCTTCACGACAGCACCCTGAGGAAGGCCCGGAGCATGGGCGCCGAGGTGGTGGCGCCGGAGGAGATCTACGACGTGGACTGCGACATCTTCTCTCCGTGCGCGCTAGGCGGCGTGATCAACCGCGACACCATCCCCCGCCTGACCTGCCGGATAGTGGCCGGCGCCGCCAACAATCAACTGGCCACTGCCGCCGACGGCGAAGAGCTGCACCGGCGGGGCATCCTCTACGCCCCGGATTTCGTCATCAACGCCGGGGGCATCATCAACCTGTCCGTGGAGGTCGGCAGGTCCTACGACCCGGAGGTGGCCAGAAGGAAGACGGAGGGAATCTACGAGGTGGTGGAGCGGGTCATCCAAGTCTCGGGACACGAAGGAATGCCCACCACATGGGCAGCCAACAGGCTGGCCGAAGATCGTCTCGCCGCGGCCCGATCCGCTCGGCCCTGACGTCCTGGGCTATAACCGGCTTCGACCACCGGTGGGGTCTAGCCCGAGGGGGCGGGGTGCTTGACGGTGCCTCGCTGCCATGCCTCGTGGAGATGCCGGTACGGTCCGGGTTCGCCGACCAACAGCCGGTGCGGGCCGTCCTGGACTATCCGGCCTACATCGAAGACCAGTACTCGGTCGGTGGTCTCGGCCGTAGAGAGCCGGTGGGCGATGGTAATCACCGTGCGCCCCTCCGTGAGACCATCCAGAGCTCTCGATATCCTGACCTCTGTTGCGGGGTCGACCGCCGAGGTGGCTTCGTCCAGCACCAGCAGGTCGGGGTCGGCGATGGCGGCGCGGACCAGGGTGACCAGCTGTCGCTCGCCCACCGACAGGGACGACCCTCGTTCCCCGACCTGGGTGTCGAGTCCCTGACCGAGTTCGGACAGCCAGCCGGTCAGGCCCAGGCTCACGAAGGCTCGCTGGACTTCCGCCCGGTCCGCGCCGGGCTTGCCCATCTGGACGTTCTCGAGGATGGTCCCGCGGAACAGCATCCCGTCCTGGGGGACCATGACCACCCGGCGGCGTAGCGAGGAGAACCGTACCCGGGTGACATCGACGCCACCCAGCAGCACCTTTCCCTCGGAGGCGTCCATCAGCCGGGTGGCCAGCTTGGCGAAGGTGGTCTTGCCCGACCCGGTCTCCCCCACGACGGCCACATGGGACCGCGGGCCGATTTCCACCGAGACGCTCGCCATCGCGGTGGTGCCGGTGGCCTCCCTGGCGGCTTCGCCCGGCCTCGGGTAGCGGAAGGTCACGCCCTCGAAGCGGATCTCGAGCGAACCGGCGGGCAGGCTCACGCCGTCATCGCCGGGGTCGGCCACGTCGGGGGGAATGTCGAGAACGTCCAGCACTCGCTTCCATCCGGCCGTCGCGCTTTGGGCCTCGTTTATGGCCTCGCCCAGCAGGCTGAGGGGGAGGATCATCAGCTGGACCAGGAACATGAACGCCACCACCGTACCGATCGAGGTGTCGCCGCCGGTCACCAGTACGGCGCCCACCACCAGCACCCCCGCGGTAACGGCCGAGGTGAACAACTCGCTGACGCCCGAGAAGCCGGAGGCCATCCCACCGGCGCGGACCGCTGCGGTCCGGTGCTCCTCGATGACGTGGTCCAGGTCGGTGCGCACCCGATCCTCGATCCCGTAGGCCCGGATCACCGGCGCGCCGGCCACAGCCTCCGCCAGAGCGCCCAGCATGCGTCCTACCTTCTCCCGTACGACCAGATGGGCGGCTATCAAGCGTTTCTGGAACCAGCGCATCGAGTAGAGGATGAGCGGCAGGAGGGCCATGACGGTGAGGAACATCTGCCACGAGTAGGCCGCCATGACGGCCATGGACAGGACCGCCTGGCCGCCGTTGACGAGGATCATCAGGCCACCCCACTGCAGGAAGCGGCTGATCTGGTCGATGTCGGAGGTGACGCGAGCCACCAGCACGCCCCTCTGCTCCGATGCCTGATGGAGCATGGAGAGGTCGTGGATGTGACGGAAGGCTCGGACCCGCAGGTTGGACAGCGCTACTTCCGAGACGACCGCAAGACGCAGGTGCATCAGCCCGGTGGCTACGGCCGTGATCACCACTGCCCCGAGAGACACCACCACCATGCCGACCACGAAGCCCATGTCAACGCCGGCTTCGGCCAGACCCCCGTCCAGTACCTGCTGGATAGCCACCGGGATGATGACCCGTCCGGCGGTCGCGACAACGGCCAGAGCGATGGTCACCAGCATCCCCCGGCGGATCTCGGGAGACAGGCTCAGGCCTCGCTTGACGGTGGTCCAGGCCTCGGTGCTGCCGCGCTCCCGCGTCTCCTTGCGCTCGGTGCCGATGATCATCGATCCCTCGCGTCGTAGGCATCGATCAGCGCCGCGTAGTCGGGCAGCCGGTCGTACAGGTCGATGTGGGACCCCCGATCGACCACCCGGCCGGCATCGACATAGATCACTTCGTCCGCCAGCAGGATCGAGGTGCGGCGGTAGGCGACGATCACGACCGTGGTGTCGATTCGCCAGAGACCGGCCAGGATGGCGGCCTCGACCGCCGGATCGACCGCGGAGGTGGCATCGTCGAGTACCAGGAGGCGCGGATGACGGACCAGCGCCCGGGCGAGGGCTACCCGCTGCCGCTGGCCGCCCGACAGAGCAGCTCCACGCTCGCCGACTTGGGTGGAGTAGCCCTCGGGCAGTGCGAGGATGAACTCGTGGGCCTGGGCAAGGCGGGCGGCCGACTCGATCTCGTCGGTGCTGAAGTCGCCGCCCAAGGTGATGTTGTCGCGAACGCTCGTGTCGAACAGGAACGCCTCCTGGAAGACGAGGGCGGCGGAGCCGGCCATGGCCTGCCGGGAAAGGTCGGGTAGGGCTGCGCCGTCCAGCCGGATTGCGCCCGAGTCCGCGTCGAACAGCCGCACCAGCAGCTGGGCGATGGTCGACTTCCCCGAACCGGTGGGGCCGACCAGGGCAACGGTCTGGCCGGCCGGTGTCAGGAAGGAGATGTCCTCGACTCCCCTCCGATGGCCGTCCTCGCCGGTGGCCCTCGACGTCAACGTCCCGTTCGCCTTCTCGTCCAGGTCACTCAACTCGGTCTCAGGATGCAGGTACGACACCTCGTGCGCGGTGGCGGTTGCGCCGCCGGTGGCAGAGACGTCGCGCTGTCCGTAGACGAAGTTGTTGGGATCGTTGAGTACCGCGTTGACCCGCTGCTTGCCGACCACCGCTCCGGGCATCACGCCCAGCAACCATGCAAAGATGCGCATCGGCATGGCGATAAGCCGGAAGAGGAAGGCGAAGGTAACCAGGGTGCCGGCGGTCATCACCCCTTGGTCGACCCGCCAGGCACCCACCGCGGTGACGGCAAGTACGCCGATGGTGGGAAGGGCCTCCATCACGGGGTCAAAGATGGCCCTGACCCTGCCTATCTCCACCATGTTGTACCGCAGCCGATCCGAAAGACCGCCGAAGCGGCTGGTCTCGGTAGCCTCCCGGCCCAGCGTCTTGACCACCAGGGCGGCGTCGAAGGACTCGTGCGCCGCCTCCGCCACTTCTGCCCGCGTGCGCTGGGCGGCGGCAGCGGCGATCCGCATCTTGCGCTGGTAGAAGACGTTGTTGACCATGATCGCCGGCCCCATCAGGAATCCGACCAGAGCGAGGAAGGGGTCGGTCAGCAGCAGCAGGACCGCGGTGATGGCCAGCATCAGGGCTACCCCGAAGGCCATGGGAAGGGGCGCCGCGATCTGGGCGGCGGTCTCCACGTCGGAACTCACGTTCGAAAGGAGCTGGCCGGTGGGATGGCGTCTATGCCACTCGATGGGAAGGTCGAGGTAGCGGTTGGTCACATCCACCCGGTCGCGCTGTTCCAGCCGGTACTGGGCGCGAAAGGCGCCGTACCTCCGGAGCGACAGACCCGCTCCCTTCATCGCTCCGACGGCCAGCAGGATCAGGACCATCACGACGAGCGACGCAGTGGTCACGTCGCCACGCCGGGCAGCGGGGATCAGAACGCTGTCGGTGGCCCACCCGACCGCGTACGAGAAGGCGATGGTGCCGACCGAGTGAACGGCCGTAAAGCCGAAGCCGAACGCGAACTCGCGGGGCGCCCGCCGGAGTTGCTGGACTATCAACCGGTAGCCGTGGCCCAGGACCGTCCGTTCCGGACGGCGTGCTTCCTCGAGGATGGTGTCAGCGGTCATCCATCACCCTGGCTGGAAGTCCGACCCACCACCGAAACCGCCGTCACCGTGAGCCATGGCGACCGCGGCGTGGAGTGCCACTCCGGTGGCCATGGCGTCTTCGTCGAAGACGACGCGGTTGGAGTGGTTGTTGGGAACCCGGCCCGGCTCTCGCCCGGGTGGGCAGGTGCCCAGGTATGCCATCGTGCCCGGTACTTCGTTGAGAACGTAGGAGAAGTCCTCGCCACCCATGGAAGGCCACGGCGGTTCGCCCACCGAGTCCGCTCCGAGCGTCCGGGTTGCAACGGAGCGGACGAAGCCCGTGTAGCCGGGATCGTTGACCGTGACGGGGTAGCCGACGCCGAACTCGACCTCCGCCTCGACGCCATGGGCGGCGGCCACGTTGCGGGCCACGCGGCGCAGGATGGCGTGGAGCTCGGTGCGGGTGGTCTCTGAGAGGGCCCGGACGGTGCCCAGGAGCTGCGCGGTCTCGGGGATCACGTTGTGGGTGGTTCCGGCATCGATCCTGGCGAAGGTGATCACGCCCGGCTCGAATACGTTGATGCGGCGGGTCACGGCCGTCTCGACCGCCAGGATGATCTCGGCGGCCACCGGAACCGGGTCGAAGGCCAGGTGGGGAGCGGAGGCGTGCCCCCCGACGCCGCGGATGGTGATGGCCACCTCATCGGTGGCGGCCATCTGCGGCCCGGCCCGGAACCAGACGGTGCCGGACGGATAGAGGTTGGACACGTGGACGGCGAAGGCGCCGGAAGGCCTCTCCCCGGCGGTGTCGAGCAGGCCCTCCTCGAGCATGTGCCGAGCGCCGAAGAAACCTTCCTCCCCCGGCTGGAACATGAACAGCACCGAGCCGGCCAGCTCGTCCCGCCGGGATGCCAGGAGGCGGGCCGCTCCCGCCAGCATGGCGGTGTGCATGTCGTGACCGCAGGCGTGCATGAAACCGGTGCGCTCGCTGGCAAAAGGCAGGCCGGTGTCCTCGAGAACGGGGAGCGCGTCCATGTCGCCCCGGAGGAGGATGGTCGGGCCAGGCCGGGCACCTCGGAGCACCGCCGCCAGCCCGCTGGTGGTCTCGTGCTCGGTGATGTCGAGCGGCAGCGACTCCAGCTCGCCGAGCACCAGGGCGCGGGTCAGGGGAAGGTGGTTACCTCGTTCGGGGTTCCGATGGAGCCGGCGGCGGAGGTCCACCGTTCGGGGAAGGAGGGACCTGGCCTCCGGGAGTAAGGAGCGCACCGACCCGAGATTACACCCGGGAGGCAGGTCAGTTGTCAGTGGTCTACGCGCCGTACGAGTTGTGGTGGATGATTTCCTCAAGCGGTTTACGGCCTCCGGCCTTCGCCGGGCGCGAGGCCGGAGAGGGATATCCCAGCGCGATCGCGTACCGGCAGCGCCGACCCTCGGGGATCTCGAGCACCTCGTGGGCTTTCTCGTTGTCGTGGAGGGTGATCGGGCAGGACACCATGCCTATGGCGGACGCCGCCAGCATGATGTTCTGGGCCATCCGGCCGATGTCGAACCCGTAGGTGCTGCCCTCCTGCACGAGGGCCAGTGCCACCGGCGCCTTCGACAGGGGGCCGGCGAAGCTGGCGCACCCCGCCAGGCGGTCCATCTGCCGGCGCTCGTCCACCACGATGATGGACCAGTTCTGGCGGTTCTTGGCGCTCCCGGTCCAGCGGGCGGCTTCGAGAACCCGGCGGAGGTCCTCCGGCTCGACTGATCGATCGGCGTACTCACGGATAGCCCTGAGGCGCAGGATGGTGTCGTATGTGTTGCTCATGGGCGCCCACGATACCGCCGCTCCGGGGTAGCAGGGATACGGGGCGCCGTGGCAGGTAGGCTGGCCGGCCATGAGCGATCCCACCCCGAGCCCTCCAGAAGTCGCTCGGAGCGGTAATGCTCCATCCTCTCAACGCCCCCTCCTTCTCTGGTCCGGGGCGGCACTGGCCGCACTCGTGGTGCTGGCCGCGGTCTTCTCGTTCGTGGGCGACGCCGAGCTCGACCCGGACACGCCGGAGGGAGTGGTCCAGGACTACCTCCGGGCGGTGATCGCCGGCGACCGGCCGGCAGCCCGGTCCTATCTCGCCGAAGAACTTGACGGCTGCGGCACCCGATTCCCCCGGTACCTGGCCGACCAGGCCTTCCGGATCGAATGGCTCGACACCAACGTCGACACGGGCGAGGCCTGGGTAACCGTGTCGGTGACCGGGTCCGACCCAGGGATCTTCGGCGGCGGTCGCCCCGAGACCTACGAGTTCCGGTTGACCTCGGCAGCCGGCGGTTGGCGCATCACCCACCAGGAGTGGCCGTGGTACGAGTGCTCGGCGGACTTTCCCAAACCCGGGCCGGAGGGTTGACCGTGGAAGTCGTCCTGGGCGTCCTGTTCCCGATCCTGGTGCTCGGCGGGGCCTTCTTTGGGCTGATCGTGGTGCTGGCCCGCCGGTCAGGACGCGACATAGGGGCCACCCTCCGGCGCTTCTTCCAGCAGGGGATGCTGCTGGCGCTGGTGATCCTGGTGGCGACCGGCGTGACCGGGCTGCTGTCGGCGTCCGACCCTGACGTGGTGGCCGGCCCCGGCTACCTGGCCTTCATGCTCTCGTGCGTGATCGTGTGCGCCCCGGCCCTGCTCCTGGTGGCGCGCCGGCAACGACGCCGCGCCGGCGGGGGGTCGGGGTTCTCGGCGGGCGGATACCTGGTCCTGGCCGAGCTGATCAGTCTGGTAACCGCCGCCACCGGCCTCTCTCTATGGGTCGGGAGCCTCTTGGAGGGCCGCTTCGACATCGCACCGGCCTCGGTGATGCTGGTTTGGGGCACGGTCTGGGCGATGCACCACCGCATGGGGCGGTCGGGCCGGCGCCAGCATGGTGTCCTGGCCGGGTCGCTCATCGGGCTGGTCACCGTCTCGGTGTTCGGGGTCCTCGTCCTGACCTGGGTCTTCGAGCGGGCGTACGACGCCGCAACCGGCGCGGTGATGCTGGTACGTGACGCCGGAGGGTTCCGGCAACCCTTGATCGAGCTGGTGGTCGGTAGCGCCATCTGGCTGCGCTACTGGGCGATGCTGGGGCAGCACGGCGAACGCACCACCCTGTGGCGGGCCTACGTGCTGCTGGCCGGGGTGGTCGGCGGGCTCTTCGCCGCCCTCGTCGGGGTCTGGAACCTCGCCTACCTGACCCTCGACTGGTGGTTCGGGAGCCCGATCGGGCCGGCCGGGCCGCACTTCCGCCAGTTGCCCGCGACGCTCGCGTTGGTCATCGTGGGCGGGGTGGTGTGGAGGTATCACGACACCGTGATGCGTTCGGAGCGCCCGGGGAAGCGTGCCGAGGTGGACCGTGCCCACGACTACACGGTGGCCGGGGTCGGCCTGATCGCCACGGTGGGCGGGGCGGCGGCCGTGATCGCCGCCGCCGTCCAGGCCCTGACGCCCGCCACCGTTCTCTACCCGACCGATCGCTCCGAGTTCGTGGCCGCCGTCACCGTCCTGCTGGTGGGGGCGCCGCTCTGGTGGCGCCAATGGACCGGGATCCAGCGGGTCCGCAGTGCTGACCCGTCCTCCGAGGTGGCCTCCCCCACCCGGAGGATCTACCTGATCGCCCTGTTCGGGCTGGGGGGAGTGGTGGCGCTGGTCAGCCTGCTGGTGCTCGTGTACCGCGCTTTGGAGCAGGTGCTGGGGCCCGGTGTCGGCACCGGGACGGTGCTCGCGATCCGGTGGCCGCTGGCGCTGGTAGCCACCGTTGGGCTCACCGCCGCATACCACCGCACGGTGCGCCGGACCGACCTGTTGGAGGCGCCCGATCCCGAGATCCGCCGCGAGGCTCCTCCTGAGGTCGTGAGGTCGCTTACCCTCGTGGCCCGGGACAGCCGCCTGGTGGCCGAGGCGCTGGCGAAGAAAGCCGCCGTGAGGGTGCGGTACCTGGAACGCACGGACGGCGTGGGGCGTCCGCCGGCCTTGGAGGAGGTGATGGAGATACTCGATGACCGTCCGGAACCCCATCTGCTGATCATCTCCCTCCAGGACGGCCTCGAGATCATCCCGTATGACGGGTGACACGACCCCGGGGACGGGTACCCTGGCAGGCTGTGTGTCGTGGCATCAGAACCCTTCATAACTTCGCTCCGCCGGCCACGGACGAGGAGGTCGGCGCCGCCGCCCTGCAGTACGTGCGCAAGGTCTCCGGCTCGGCCCGACCGTCCCGCGCCAACCAGGATGCGTTCGATCGGGCCGTGAAGGCCATCGCCCGGGAAACCCGGACGCTGGTCGACGCGCTGGTAACCAGTGCGCCGCCCAAGAACCGGGAGGTGGAAGCCGCCAAGGCCCGAGCCCGGGCGGCCGCCCGCAGGCGCTAGCTTCCCGCGCCGCCATTCCGCCGCGTTCTGTGACCGTGGTGGGCATGTGGGCCCGGCACCCCGACAAGGGGGTTGAACATGTCACAGCCCCACCGCATACTGCCCGGCAGTCACAAGCACCACCGGTTTCTTGCTATTTCGACGTCGAGGGAACCGGTACCGGGATCAATTCGGGAGCGGACCCGTCGGGGGATAGCGGACCGCGTTCGGACCGAAGGAGGTGGTGGCCGGGGGATGGGCCCGCCGGGTAGGGCTGTGGCCGCGTTTTTCGCGTTCTCGTCGCTCGGCCGTAGGTAACGAGCACCGGATCCGGGTTAGCGGCGCCTCCTGCGGAAAGCCATCTGCATGGCGTTCTGGTCGAAGTATCCGGAGGGGACGCTTCCGGCCACCGCGAAGTGGTAGAGGGCGGTCTGGTAGATGGCGCTCAGGGCCGCCACCGATGCCGCGGCGATGATTATCCAGATCACCCCGATCAGCAGGGCCACCGCTGCGATCGTGCCCCCCGCCGAGATGCCCAGGATGATCACCGCGACGCCCGGCAGGATCAGGAGGAACCCCACCAGGCCCATGCCGACCTGAGCGGCCAGGTTCTCGCCCCAGGTGCTGCGGAGCAGCGACCCGGACTTCTTGAAGGCGGCGCCGGCGCCGGATCCCTCGATGACGATGATCGGCAGGACCAGGAACGTGAGCACCGACCAGGCCAGGCCGAGGGCGCCGACGATGAGCTGGCCGATCAGCCCGACCCGCTCCTCGATGGCCCGCAGGATGACCGACACGGTGGCCGACAGCAGCGCCCAAGGAACGATCTTGCCGGCCCGGCGGGCGGCGCCGCGGATGGCGCTCCCGATGGTCGGATCCCCACCCTCCAGCCGCTCGTTGGCGGCGCTGACCAGGGCGGCATTGAAGAAGATGGTGATGTAGGCCAGCACGAAGTACATCAGGAGCAGCACCAGCAGGCTGGACCCGCCCACCGTCGCGCCTCCCTGTCCCGTGAGGAAGATCGGAACGATGAAGGTGGCGGCGATGATTATGGAGGCGATCCCCGAAATGATGGGGAGCAGGATCAGCTCCTTGTCGGCCTTGAGTACGTGCCAGGAGGACCTGGCGAGGGCGAAGGAATTGGCGATTCGTGACATCGGCCCATGCTACCGGAGATCACGAGTTTGGAGAACAACCTCGCCGCGTCTCGCGGCCGGTCCGGAACTCTCCGATTCAGCGGTCGGAAACCCGGAGGACCCGGCCGGCCGGAGTGTGGGACAGCCGGCCGGAGTCGATGGCGGCCTCACCGTTGACGAAGACGTGACTCACGCCCTCGGCGGTTGCTCGGCCGTTTTCGAAGGTGGCCCGGTCCCGGATGCGGTGCGGGTCGAACACGGTCACATCGGCCGCCGCGCCGGGGCGGATCACCCCTCGATCGGCCAGCCGGTAGCGGTCGGCGGGCATGGAGGTCATCCTCCGGATGGCATCCGGTAGCTCCAGCCATCCGCGATCCCGCACCAGGTGCGCCAGTACCCGGGCATGGGCGCCGAATCCCCGGGGGTGGGGGTGGGTTCCCCGGAAGAGGCCGTCGGACCCCACCATGCCCAGCGGGTGGGTCATGGCCCGCCGGAGCTTGGCCTCGTCGTCCCACCGGTAGATCATCAGGACCCGGAGCCGGCACTCGGCCAGCAGGGTGCAGACCACCTCCGCCAGGCTAGGGCCGACCTGCCCGATGGCGTCGGTGAGGGAGCGTCCCTGGAGATGCTCGTAGGGACCGGCCGGCAAGGCGGAGAAGTAGGCGTTCTGCGGATCGGGTACGTACTCACGGAAGAACTCCTCGATGTGCGGCGCGGCGGCGGCCCGGACCGCCGGGTCACCCAGCTTGGAGATGAGGTGATCGGGAGGCCCGTCGTCGAACCACCGGGGTAGGCAGAAGGCCAGGTGGGAGCTGGCGGCCATGTAGGGGTAGGCATCGAAGGTGACATCGACTCCGCTATCCCTGGCGTCGGTCAGTAGCTGGTACAACTCGTCCGAACCGAAGAGGTGGGAGATGTGGACCGCCGCTCCGGACTTCCGGCCCACTTCCAGGGCCTCCTTCACCCCGGCTGCCACATCGCCCCGTATTCCCCGTACGTGTGACGAGTAGACCCCGCCGTATTCGGCCACCACCCGGGCTACCGCGATCAGCTCGTCCGTGCTCGCATGCCCGGCCGGGAAGTAGTCGAGACCCACCTGGATCCCGGAGGCGCCCGTCTCCATTCCCTGGCGGGTGAGTTCCTGCATGCGGCCGATCTCCGCCGGGTCGGCGGGACGGGGGTCCCATCCCACCGCATCGGCCCGGACCGCCAGGAAGCCCACCTGGGGAACCACGTTGATGGCCGCCCGACCGTCGAACAGGGCCAGGTACTGCTCCGGATCCGACCACTCCCAGGCGTCGTCGGGCGGTCCGTTGAACACCTCCAGGTAGGCCAGCAGGTCCGCCACGCGGGATGGAGAGGCAGGCGTGTAGGCGAACCCGTCGGGTGCCAGCAGGTCGGTGGTGATCCCCTGCCGCAGCCGGGCCTCTACGTCTTCGCCCCTGAGTATCGAGAACTCGGAGTGCGAGTGGACGTCGATGAACCCCGGGCAGACGACCGAGCCCGCCACGTCGACGGTTCGCCGGGCCTTGCGACCCGTTAGCGAGCCGACGGCCGCGATGCGCCCGCCCGCCAGGCCCACATCGGCCCGGGCGCCGGGACTGCCCGTGCCGTCGACAACGGTGCCGGAGGTAAGCAGCCAGTCGAGCATGGTTGTCAGCCGCCCGTGGCCGCAGGCCGGTAGGGCTCGAAGAACGGCATCAGCGGCGTCTCGGCGCACAGATTCTCGATCCGGTCCGGATCGGTGGGCACGTCACGGGTCAGGATCTCGTGGCCGGATCCGGTGATCAGGACATCGTCCTCGATCCGGATGCCGATGCCCCGGAACTCCTCGGGGATCGGGTGCACCACCTTCGGGGCCTCGTCGCGCTCCTTCTTCTCGAGCTCGCGGGCCTTGGCCGGGCCGAGCAGCATGCGGCGTTCCATCTGTTCGTCGATGTCGAACTCGAGCATCGCCAACTCGACCGCCTCCCGCTCGGGATCGACGTAGATGCCCGGCTCGACCGTGAACACCATGCCGGGCTCCAGAGGCCGGGGAGTGCCGCCGACCCGGTAGGCGCCGGCGTCGTGGACGTCGATGCCGAGCCAGTGCCCGGTGCCGTGCATGAAGAACTCCCGGTAGTGGTGCATGGGTATCGCATCCCGGGCCGGGCCCGGTAGCAGGCCCAGCTCGACCAGGCCCTCGGTGAGGACGCGGCTGGCGGCTTCCTGCTGGTCCTTCAGGCTGCCGCCGGGACGGGCCAGGGCCAGAGCGGCCTGCTGGGCGCCCAGCACCAACTCGTAGACGGCCCGCTGCGGCGCCGTGAACCGCCCGGCGGCCGGGAAGGTCCGCGTGATGTCCGCCGAGTAGTAGCCGTACTCGGCGCCGGCGTCGATCAGCACCAGGTCTCCATCCGCGATGCGCCGGTCGTTCTCCGTGTAGTGGAGGATGCAGGCGTTGGCCCCCGACGCGACGATGGACGGGTATCCGTCGCGGCGCGCCCCGCGCATCCTGAACACGTACTCCAGCGCGGCTTGCACCTGGTACTCGAACCGGCCGGGGCGGGTGAAGCGCATGGCCTCGGCATGGGCCTCGGCGGTGATCTCGCAGGCGGCGCGGAGCAGGTCGATCTCCCGGGGGGTCTTGACGAGACGCATCTCGCCGAGCAGGGAACTCACGTCCCGGAACTGGCTCGGGACGAGCCTGCCGTAGCGTTCGCCCAAGCCCGCGACAGCTCGCGTGAGGCTCAGTACCCGGCGGTGGAAGCCGGGGTTCCCGAACGGCAGGAACACCGTCTTGCGCCCCACCAGCCTCTTCCTGAGGACGGTGTCGAATTCCCCGATCGGGAAGGAGGCGTCGGCGCCGTAGCGTTCCCTGGCGCCATCCGTTCCGGCCCGCAGGCCGGTCCAGATCTCCCTCTCCCGGTCCTTTGGGCGCACGAACAGGACATACTGCTCGTCCGCCGCCCGGGGGTCGAGCAGCATGACGGCGTCCGGCTCGTCGAATCCGGTCAGGTAGTGGAAGGCGGAGTCCTGGCGGAACGGGTGCTCCACATCGTGGTTGCGGGTGGTCTCCGCGCCGGCGGGCAGGAGGGCGATGCCGTCACCGATGGAGGCGGCGAGGCGTTCGCGGCGCTCGGCGTGGAGGGTGAGGCTGTCCATGGAGTGGAGCCTACCGAGGGCGCGTCCGGTCGCCCGCGCCGCCGGAGGTGAGCCAGCCGGCCAGCGCCTCACCGATCGGGTCCGGGGAGTCCTCCTGGACGAAGTGGATTCCCCTCACGGTGACCTCCGTCTGGTTGGGCCAGGACCGGCACACCTCCCGGGGGCGGCCCACCAGGATGGAGCCGGGGTCGGCGTTCACGAACAGCTTCGGCACATCCCAGCGGGCCAGCCGCGCCGAGTAGTCCGCGACCACGGCATGCACATCGGCCGGCCGGCCCCCGATGGGGATCTGCCGGGGCCAGGTGAGGGTGGGCCGGCGGTCCTCGCCGGGCCGGAGGAAGGGTCGCCGGTACTCGTCCATCTCGTCCTCGGTCAGGTCGCGCATCACGGAGGCAGGCAGGATCCGCTCGACGAAGATGTTCTTGCGCAGCACCATCTCCTCCCCGGCCTCCGAGCGCATCCTCCGGAAGACCCCCCGGGCGACCTCCGGCCAGTCCTCCCAGGTCAGCGGGGTGACGATGGCCTCCATGTAGGCCAGGCCCGATACCGAGCCGGCATGGCGCACCGCCCAGTCGAAGCCCAGCGCCGCGCCCCAGTCGTGGACCACCAGCGTCACCCGCTCGTTCACGCCGAGCAGGCGTAGCAGCTCGTCGAGGTAGCGGCGGTGCTGGACGAAGCGGTAGGCATCCGGACCGGATCCGGGCAGCTTGTCCGAGTCGCCCATCCCGATCAGGTCGGGGGCGATGCAGCGACCCAGGGGCGCGACATGGGGGAGGACGCCGCGCCAGAGGAACGATGAGGTCGGATTCCCGTGCAGGAACAGGATCGGGTCGCCCGAGCCCACGTCCACGTACGCCATGTCGAGGTCGAATACCCGGCGGGTTCGTTTCTCGAGCTTCATGTGCCTCCGGCCGGAGTACGTCGGGTCAGCCGGTGAACCCGGCTTCCTTGTGGGACCCGTCGCAGAGCGGTTTTTGGGCGGAGTGGCCGCACCGGCACAACGTGACCCGGTTCCTCACCTCGAAGGGCTCACCGTCCGATCGCCTCACGGGGATCCCCCCGGTCAGCCACAACGGACCGTCGGTGATGACCGAGACCTCGACAGGCAGGGCCGGTTCGATCTCGGCTCCGTCGACCGTGTACGAGAGGGCGCCCGAGGGGCACCGTTCGATCATGGCCATCACCTGGGCCCGGACGACGCTGTCGTCGGTCTCGGGAGTCATCCTCCAGATGTTGGTTATGCGGTTGCCGCAGAAGCCGGCGTGCACGCAGATGCCGCGGTCGTCAGTCACCTCGATCCCGGTCCCGCCCAGTTCAGCACAGCGCTCCCGGAACGAATCGGTGGGCGCCGCCTCGGTGCCGTCGAATCCCACCTTGCGGTGCGTATCGTCGCAATACGGTTTGCGGGACGATTCCCCGCACCTGCACAGTGCGTAGACCTGTCTCTGATCGCTGGCCTCCTCGCTCCGCCAGGTGAGGGGTTCGCCGTGTTCCGACACGACCGCCTGCCTGACGCGCAACGGCACCGAGCCCGAGACCACGTAAGGGCCGTCGGGAATGACGGTGACGGTTACGGGCTGCTCGGCCACTGTCTCCTCCTCGGGACGAAGTGACCGCACTATACGTAGCCCCGAGCGCATAGGCGTGCGGGCTACTCCGGTCAGGTCAGCCGGCGTCTGAGGATCCGGAGTTGCTCCCGTACCGAGGCGAAGCCGGCCCCTCCGGTCGAGCGGCGCCTGCTTACCGACCCGGCCGGGTCGGTAAGTGACAGGTCGGCGGGCTCGAACCGGGGGTCGGCCTCCACCAGATCGGCAATGGTCGCCTCCGAAAGGGACCTGCCCCCGCCGGCCAGCGTCGCCAGCATGGCGCCCACCACCCGGTGGGCTTCGCGGAACGGGACCCCTCGTTCGACCAGAGCCTCCGCCAGGTCGAGCGCGGTCACCGACGGGTCGGGCGGGGATGGGTGGAACTCGGCGCTGCCGATCAGGGCCGTCATCGCCTCCAGCGCGCCGGCCAGGGCGTCGTCGATGGTGAACAGGGCCGCCTTGTCCTCCTGCAGGTCACGGTTGTACGTCATGGGCAGACCCTTCTGGAGGGCCATCAGGCCAGTCAGCTGGCCGATGGCCGTGGCCGCCCGACCGCGGGTCAGCTCGGCTATGTCGGGGTTCTTCTTGTGCGGCATCGCTGACGAGCCGGTCGTCAGCGCGTCGCCGAACGTCACCCAACCGAATTCGGTGGTGGTCCAGAGCACGCACTCCGTCGCCAGCCTGGACAGGTGAACCAGCGCCTGGGTGCAGGCGAAGGCGTATTCGGACACGTGGTCCCGGGCCGCAACCGCGTCCATGGAGTTCATGTACCGGCCGGCCATCCCAAGCAGCTCGGCCGAACGGTCCGGGTCGAGCGGAAGGCTGCTTCCCCCGAGCGCGCCGGCGCCTAGAGGAGAGACGTCCATTCGACGGCTCACGTCCTCGAACCGTTCGATGTCCCTCAGCGCGGTCGACACGTATGCCAGCAGGTGGTGGGCCAGCGGGACCGCCTGGGCCTGCTGGAGGTGGGTGTAGCCCGCCACCACCGTGTCCCCGACCTGCTCCGCGGCCTCCACCATCGCCAGGCAGAACTCACGGAGACCACCGATCCTGGCGCCGGCGGAGCGGAGCAGGTAGAGGCGGAGGTCCAACGCCACCTGGTCGTTCCGGGACCGCCCGGTGTGGAGCTTTCCGGCCACCTCGCCCACCAGCTCGCCCAGCCGCCGCTCCACCGCCGAATGGACGTCCTCGTCGCTCTCCAGGAACCGGAAGGCGTTCCCGTCCGCCTCGGTCATGATGGCTTGCAGGCCTTTGGTGAGCGTGCCGGCCTCCACGCCGCTCAGCAGCCCCGTCTCGGCGAGCATGGCCACATGGGCTAGGGAGCCGGTGATGTCCTCCCGCAGCAGGCGCCGGTCGGAGTGGTCCACGGTGAAGTCCCAGAGGATCCGGTCGGGACCCTCGGAGAAGCGTCCCCCCCACATCCGGGTGGTCACGGGATCACTCCGGGGCCGCGGCCGGCCTGCAGGCGAAGGCGGAGGGCGTTGAGCCGGATGAAGCCGGTGGCGTCGGACTGATCGTACGTCCCGCCCTCCTCGAAGGTGACCGTCTCCTGGTCATACAGGGTGTGGGAGTCGGAGCGCCGGCCCGTCACGGTGGCATTGCCCTTGTACATCCGGAGGCGGGCCTCACCGGTGACGTCGGCCTGGATCTCGTCCATGAACCGCTGGACGGCCTCCCGCTCGGGGGCGAACCAGAAGCCGTTGTAGACCATCTCGGCGTAACGTGGCATCAGTTGGTCCCGGAGGTGAGCCAACTCCCTGTCGAGGGTGATGGACTCCACGGCCCGGTGGGCGTGATGGAGCAGGGTGCCACCCGGCGTCTCGTAAACCCCCCGGTTCTTCATGCCCACGTAACGGTTCTCGACCAGGTCGACCCGACCGATCCCATGAGCACCGGCTATGCGGTTGCAGTGGCCCAGCATCTCGGCCGGCGACATCCGGACTCCGTCCACCGCCACCGGGGTGCCTCCCTCGAAGGCGATGACCACCTCCTGGGCCTGGTCGGGCGCCGCCTCGGGGTCGCGGGTCATCTGGAAGATGCCGGCCGGAGGCGCCACCCAGGGATCCTCCAGCACGCCGCCCTCGTAGGAGATGTGGAGCAGGTTGGCATCCGTGGAATAGGGCTTCTCGGGCGTGACCGGGATCGGGATGTCGTGCTTGTCGGCATACGCCACGAGGTCGGCGCGACCCCGCATCGACCACTCCCTCCAGGGGGCCACCACCCGGATGTCGGGGTTCAACGCGTAGGCGGACAACTCGAAGCGCACCTGGTCGTTGCCCTTCCCGGTAGCGCCGTGGGAGATGGCCTGCGCCCCGTACTCCTCGGCCGCCCGGACCAGCCCCTTGGCGATCACCGGGCGGGCCAGAGAGGTGCCCAGCAGGTAGTAGTTCTCGTAGACGGCGTTGGCCCGGATGGCGGGCCAAACGTACTCCTCCACGAACTCCTCGCGCAGATCCTCGGCCACGGCCTCGACCGCGCCGGTCGCGTACGCCTTGGCGACCGCCTCCTCGACCTCCTCGCCCTGGCCGACGTCCGCCGTGTAGCAGACGACTTCGTAGCCACGTTCCTCGATCAGCCACTTCAGGATGACCGATGTGTCCAGCCCTCCCGAGTACGCCAGTACCACCCGGCTCATTCGCTCACTCCCAGCTCTTCTATCAATTGCGCTACCGCCGGTCCGCCGGTCTCTTCCCCGGCCACGACCAGCATCGTGTCGTCTCCGGCCACGGTACCCAGGATCCCTCCGAGGTCTGCGTCGTCGATGGCGGCCGCCACCACGTGGGCAGCTCCCGGTGGGGTCTTGATCACCACCAGGTTCCCGCTCGACCGGACCGATGTCACGTAGGTGGACAGGGTC
>VXRE01000096.1 GCA_009838635.1 Acidimicrobiia bacterium
CACTGCTCACTGCTCACTGCTCACTGCTCACTGCTCACTGCTCACTGCTCACTGCCTACTGCCCGCTAGCCGGGGTCGAAGTCGACCGTGAGGCCCTCGTAGATGCGGTCGTAGTAGCCCCCGCCATCCAGGTAGTCGGGATTCCATGACTTGGCTCCGGACGCGTCCCTCCGGTAGATGAACGGCGATCGATGCAGTCTCTCCCGGTGGAACCGCCCGCCGGGTCCGGAGGGGATGTCGGTTCCGTCTCCGTAGAGCAGGAGACCTCCGTCGGCGTAGACCTCGTGCTGAGGGTCGACATCGCGGTACTCGTGGCTGGCGTTGATCAGCTTGTGCCCGAGCTCATGGGCGACGGTCTTCCAGGAGTTAGCCCTCGACAGATTGCTCAGGGTGATGACGCCCCGCAGATGGCGGGGGATCGTGTCCCGGTGCGAGTAGCCCGGGAAGGACAGGGCGTTGGTGGCAACGGTCTTCAACTGCCAGGTGCGCTCGTCGATCTGGTCATGGAAGGACATGAAGACGTCCTCGAGGACCACGAGATGGATCCGCCGATCATGCTCCGGCCCCGTGCCGATCACGCTCTCGAAAACGGCCAGAGCACCCGGTGACAGCCTGGACGGCCGCATCTGGCGCTCCCTGTAGAGGTTGGCGTAGCGACCACCGGGCAGTTCCGATCCCGGCGCCTCGGCATGGAGGACGAGCAACTCCGGGTCGACCGGCCCGGTCCGGACCGAGACGACGGCGAACTGAACGCCGACCTCACCGAAGATCCGGCGGGCCTCCGCCACGCCGTCGAGCACCATCTCGAGCCCCACTTTCCGCCGGTGGGCCGGTTCCAGGTTGGCCGGGTAGGAGATGCCTATGTCAACGGTCGCCCGGCCGTCCTCCAGGTCGGCGTTGAAGGACTCCAGGTCGATCGGCGCCGGGACCCCCCACGTGGATCGGTCCCCCGGGCCGTCCCCGGTCTGTGTAAGTTGGCCGCCATGAACGGACATGGGTGTCCTCGTACCTGTCGACGAGTGCGTCGGGGTCATCCTACGTCGGGCCGGGCGCTCGGACCGCTCCGGCGACCGCCGGACAACCAGCCGGGAGCTGATCGGTCGCCCACGCCCGTCCGCGGGGGGTGGAACGGATGACCACCGCGACCGCCGTGGGACCTCGTAATCCGTCGCGGGATACCACCGCCGCCGGCGCGAACCTGCTCGACATCGAGAACCTGGCGGTCCGCTTCGACCTGCCCAGCGAGACGATCCGGGCGGTCAGCGGCGTGAGCCTGACGGTCGCTCCCAGCGAGACCTTTGCCCTGGTCGGCGAGTCCGGGTCCGGCAAGAGCGTGTCGATGCTCGCGGTCATGGGCTTGCTCCCGGCTCCTCCCGCGTTCGTATCGGGGTCGATCCGCCTCGAGGGCCGCGAGATCATCGGTATGCCGGTCAGAGAGTTGAAGCGCATCCGCGGCCGGGACGTGGCGATGGTCTTCCAGGAGCCGATGTCCTCCCTGAATCCTGTCCATAGGGTCGGCCGCCAGATCGGCGAGAGCCTCCGGATCCATCGGGGCTTCACGAGGGCTGCGGCCCGGCGCCGGGCGATCGAGCTCCTCGACCGGGTCGGCATACCGTCCGCGTCCTCGCGGGTGGACGACTACCCGCACGAGTTCTCGGGGGGCATGCGCCAGCGGGCCATGATCGCCATGGCTCTGGCGTGCGAGCCCAAGCTGCTCATCGCCGACGAACCGACCACGGCCCTCGACGTGACCGTCCAGGCCCAGATCGTCGATCTGGTGCGGGAGGTCCAGGAGGAGTACCGGCTGGCGGTCGTGTGGATCACCCATGACCTCGGCGTGGTGGCCGAAATAGCCGATCGGGTGGCGGTCATGTACGCGGGTCGTATAGCCGAGACCGGTCCTGCCCACGCCATATACCGATCGACGCGCCATCCGTACACGTCCGGCTTGCTGCGCTCCATCCCCCGGTTGGACCGGCCTGTGACCACCCGCCTGGCCGAGATCCCGGGTTCGCCCCTGCGCGTGGCCGAGGAGCTGAGAGGATGCCCGTTCGACGCCAGGTGCCCCCTCGCGGGGGAGGGGTGCGGCGAGGCGCTTCCCGAGTTGGAGGATGTGGGCGCCGACCGCCACGGCTCGGCCTGCATACACCATCACGAGATGAGCGACTCGTCCGACCTGTGGTCCGTCGGATCCGTCCCGGGGGAGCAGACGATGTATGGGGAGGGCGGGGACGTGGTCGTCTCCATCCGGGGGCTCCGCGTGCACTTCCCGGTGGTCCGGGGACTGCGCCGGTCCGGCTCGGGGGTCATACGGGCGGTGGATGGAGTGGACCTGGACGTGCGCCGCGGCCGGACCCTGGGCGTGGTCGGGGAGAGCGGGTGCGGCAAGACCACGCTGGGTCGGGCCCTGGTCGCGCTCGTCCGTCCCACCGAGGGGACGATCGATATCGAAGGGAACCCGATCGACCACCGGAGCGGCAGGCACCGGAGGGTGGTGCAGATGATCTTCCAGGATCCGTTCTCGGCGATGAACCCGGGTATGCGGGTGGGGGATGTGATCGCAGAGCCGCTGCGTATCCACAGGCTCGGGACGCCGGAAGAGATCCGGGAACGGGTCTCCGAACTCCTCGACCAGGTAGGGCTTCCTACCGACGCCGGCCGAAGGCACCCCCACGAGTTCAGCGGCGGGCAGAGGCAGAGGATCGCCGTGGCCCGCGCCCTGGCCGCCGACCCCGAGGTGATCGTGTGCGACGAGCCGGTGTCGTCCCTGGACGTCTCGGTCCAGGCGCAGGTGGTGAACCTGCTGGCCGACATACAGGCGGCCACGGGCATGGCGCTCGTGTTCATCGCCCATGACCTGGCGGTGGTGCGCCACGTCTCCCACGAGGTGGCCGTCATGTACCTCGGCGAGATCGTCGAGCGCGCCCCGAGGGACCAGCTCTACCGGGAGCCGCTCCATCCGTACACGAAGGCGCTCCTCGCCGCGGTTCCCGCGCCGGAACCGGGCGTCCTCGACGCAGGAACACGCACCCGGCTCGTTGGGGACTTGCCCAGCCCGGAGGATCCTCCGGCAGGGTGCCGCTTCCACACCCGGTGCCCGGTGGCGGTGGAAGGCCTGTGCTCGACGATCAAGCCGGCTCTCACCGAAGCCGCCCCCGGACGATGGGTGTCCTGCCACTTGGTGAATCCCCCTAGGCAGCTGCGACCTTAGGAGCCCGGAAGTTCCCGGCGTCAAGCCCGGACAAGGTGCCCTCCGGCCGTCCATACGGCCAACCGTTGGGGTATGCTTGGCAGCCTGATGGAAGCCGGGCCGATGAGCCAGTTGTTCGTCCGGCGCGCTTCCCGCGTGGGGGAGAAGGGATGACAACAATGCGAAGGTTTGCATCATCGAAGGCGCTGATTCTCGTCGTCGCGCTCGGTCTGATGGCAGCGGCGTGTGGCGGCGAGGACACGTCCTCGGAGGAAGTTAGCGCGGCGCAGGCACAGGCTGCGGCCGCTCAGTCCGACGCTGCGGCCGCCCAGTCCGAGGCCGCGGCCGCCCAGTCCGAGGCGGAGTCGGCTCAGGCAGAGGCCGAAGCGGCGGCAGCGGCGCTGGCCCAGGCCCAGGCCGATCTGGAAGCAGCCCAGGCCGCGGCCTCAGCAGCCATGGAGGGGGACGAGGCCTCCCAGTCGGCGCTGGCCGACGCGCAGGCCGCCCTCGAGGAAGCCGAGCAGAGGGCTGCGGCGACGGCTGAAGCCTCCGAAGCGGCGGTGGCCGCCGCGGAATCGGCTCTCGCAGAGGCCGAGCAGGCGCTCGACGAGGCGATGATGGAGCAGGAGGCCGCCGCAGGACCGGTAACGGTACGGGCGGCGATCACCGGCGACGAGGCAACCCTCAACCCGTACACCTACATCAGCGGCTTCCCCGGATGGAACCTGCTGATGCTCCAGTACGACTCGCTCATGCAGCTCGACGCCGCCGGCATACCCCAGCCGTGGCTGGCGGACACGGTTTCCGTCAACGCGGACCTGACCGAGTACTCCTTCACGATGGTCGAGGGCGTCACCTGGCACGATGGGCAGCCCCTGACGGCGCACGACGTGGACTTCAGCGTCGACTACTACATCAACAACGTGGAGGCCAGCCGGTTCGCCCGGGACCTCAGGGGGGTCGAGGACCTCGTGGTGACGGGCGACTACAGCGGGACCTTCGTGCTCGGCAGCCCGAAGGCAGGCTTCGAGTTGGCCGCCCTAGCTGACATCCCGATCATCCCGCGCCATGTGTGGGAAGGAGTCGAAGTACCGTCCGAGCACGACTTCGGCGCCACCAACATCGGGACCGGTCCGTACAAGCTGGTGGAATACGTGGAAGGGCAGAGCTACCGCTTCGAGGCCAACCCCGACTACTTCCGGGGTGCGCCGGCGGTGGCGGAGCTGGTGGTGATCGTGTACGCCGACGACGCCGGCGCTCAGGCCGCCATCCGCACGGGTGAGGTCGATGTGATCTTCGAGCGCATACCTCCGGAGCAGATCCCTCTGCTGGACGCCCAGGATCCGCTGGACATCGCCCTCGGACCCGAGTTCACCACCCAGATGATCAACTACGACGCCTCGAAGCGCCCCTTCGACGACGTGGCGGTACGCCAGGCCATCAACCTGGCCATGGACCGCCAGGACATCGTCGACACGGTGTTCCTCGGCGCGGCGACGGTGGGCAGCCCGGGCTGGATACATCCCGAGCATCGGTCCTTCAACCCGTCGATGATCCCGGTGCACGACGTGGCCGCGGCCAACGCTTTGCTCGACGAGGCCGGCTATCTCGACAGCGATGGCGACGGCGTGCGGGAATTCGACGGGCAGCCCATGTCCTTCGAGATCATCACCAACGCCCCTGACTCGCTACGACTGCGGATAGCCGAGCTGACCGTGGAGATGCTGGCCGGGATCGGCATCGAGACCTCTGTGGCGGCAGTCGAGACCGGGACGTGGGAGCAGGCGGTGTGGCCGGAATTCAACGTCAACAACGGCCGCAACTACGACATCGCCATGTGGGGCTGGTCGGCGCCCGTGCAGGCGGATCCGCTGCGCCTCCCGCAGCTCGTAGCCAGCGTGGAGGCCGGCGGGTTCCTGAACCTGACCGGTTACGCCAGCGCCGAGATGGATGCTCTCTCGGCGGCGCTACCCGTCGAGTCCACCGAGGCGGGGCGCATCGCCATCCTGCTTCGCATGCAGGAGATAATCGCCGAGGAGTTGCCATTCGCGTTGCTGCTGTATCCCGACGGGGCCTATGTGTTCGACTCGAGCGTCTACTCGGACTGGGAGTTCATCGCCGGACAGGGCATCGTCAGCAAGCTGTCTCTGCTGCCGCCATCCGCGCGTCCGTAGCCACGCGCATCCGCGTGCGTGGGGGTGAGTTGACGGGTTGAGACGGCGTCTCGACGTCCGTCGACTCACCCAGTACGGGGTGGTCGTGGTGGTGGCGGTCACCCTCAACTTCCTGCTGCCCAGGCTCATGCCGGGCAACCCACTCGTCCTCATCGCCGGGGTGGATGTCGGCCTGCTGAGCCCTGATGAGAGGGCGGAGATCGTGGCGCGGGTGGGCCTGGACGCACCCTTGTGGAAGCAGTACCTCCGCTACTGGGGAGACATTCTCACCGGCGACTTCGGGTACTCGTTCCGGTCGAGCCGGCCCATCGTCGACATGATCTGGGACCGGCTCCCGTGGACCTTGCTGATCACGGGGTTGTCGCTGATCGTGTCTGCGGTGGAGGGGGTGATCC
>VXRE01000160.1 GCA_009838635.1 Acidimicrobiia bacterium
TGACGAAGGCGTACCCGCAGGGTACGTTGAGGAAGCGGAACGCAGCGACGGGACGACGATGGCCGCCAGAGCACCCGGTTGTTTCGCAGACAGACCACTAAACCTCGTGAATCCCCAGACGTAAGCCCCGGGACGGGATGTCGATCATCGTTGAAGGGGGCAGTCCGGCTGCCCGCAGTTCGGCCGCCAGCACCGCCAGGGCCGCGGCCGGGTCGGCACCGGACAACTCCACGTCTATAGCGCCTTCCGACGCCCCTATCACGGAGCCGGACCGGCCGAGACAGCTCTGCACGATCCCCTCGATGGCCTCGGCGGAGAGGTCGGTGTCAAGCGGGAAGCGAACGAAGAAGATCACTCGCCGACCATCCGCCGGGTGGCCTGATCCGATGTGAGAGCGTCTACGAACGCGGCGAGTTGGCCGTCGAGGACCTGCGTGAGGCGCCTGATGACGAGGCCGATCCGGTGATCGGTCACCCGGTTCTCCTTGAAGTTGTAGGTTCGGATCTTCTCCGACCGATCGCCGGTTCCGATCTGTGACCGTCTGCCCGCGGCGCGCTCCGCGGCGCGGGCCAGGTGCTCCTCCTGGTACAGCCGGGCCCGGAGCACCCGGAAGGCCTTTTCCTTGTTCTGGAGCTGGGACTTCTCGTCCTGGCACGTAACAACCAGGCCGGTGGGCAGGTGGGTGATGCGGACCGCGGAGTCGGTGGTGTTGACTGATTGCCCTCCCGGTCCCGATGACCGGAACGTGTCCACCTTGACGTCGCTCGCGTCGATCTGCACGTCGACCTCTTCGGCTTCGGGCATCACGGCCACGGTGGCCGTCGAGGTATGGACCCGCCCCTGCGACTCCGTCCTCGGAACCCGCTGGACCCGGTGGACCCCGGCCTCGAACTTGAGCCTCGCGAATGCTCCACGACCGGTCACTCCGAAGGTGACAGAGCTCAATCCGCCTCCTTCCGCGGGCGCGCTGTCGATCGGCTCCCAGCCGAAGCCCTCCGTCTCGGCGAACCGCTGGTACATGCGGAGCAGTTCCCCGGCCCATAGGGCCGCCTCCGCGCCCCCAGCGGCGGCCCGGATCTCGACGATGGCGTCCTTCACGTCGTCCGGGTCGGTGGGCGTGAGCGCCGCCCTGAGCTCGGCGGCCATGCTGTCGGCTTCCTGCCGGCGGGCCACCGCCAGCTCGCGCAGTTCCCCGGCAAGATCGGGGTCCGGCTCGATGTCGGCCAGCTCGATCGCTTCCCGGGAGTCGTCGACCGCCGCCTGCAACGACCGGAACGACAGGACCAGCGGCCGGAGTTCGGCGTAGCGGCGGGAGACCTCGCCGTACCGGATCGGGTCGCCCAGCACGGCCGGATCGGCCATCAGGCCCTCGACCTCTCCGTACTCCTGCTCGATCTCGGTGAGCCGATCGGTGAGCCCCTGGTCCACCACTCCCCACCTACCTGCCCGTGGCGCTCAGCGCCTCGGGAATGATCGGACCCCTCCGGGCTACCTCGTCGACCTCCTCGTCCGTCAGAGCGACCAGCAACGCGGCCACCGCCACATCGATCATGTTCGTCTCGGGAACACGCGTGGTCAGTCGTTGCAGCCACAGGCCGGGAGCGGTGAGGATCCTCCCCGCGGGCCGGTCCGCTTGCGCTCCGCCCAGCTTGAGAAGCTCGTAGGAGATACCCGCCACGACCGGAATCAGCACCACCCGGCTCGCGATCAGGCCGTACCACGGAAGGCTGCCCACCAGGCTGAACACCACGATGGCGGTGAGCATGACCAGCAGCAAGAAGCTGGTCCCGCACCGCGGGTGCTCCGGGCGGTAGGCGGAGATGTGGTCCCTATCGAGCGGATCGCCCGCCTCGTAGGCATGGATGGTCATGTGCTCGGCGCCGTGGTAGGCATAGACACGCCCTATCTCCTCCCAGCGCCCGATCAACCACACGTAGCCGACCAGCAGGGCGATCCGGATCACCGCCTCGACCAGGTGGAACACCCACGACGAAGCATCCAATCCGCCCCAGCGGACCGCCAGGAGGGGAACGACCACGAAGAACCCCACGAAGAAGACGGCGGCGATGGTCATGGAACCCGCCATCTGGCCCTTGGTGACCGGCTTCTCGTCCTCTCCGACCGAGCGCTGGCCCGACCACGCCAGGGCGCGGAAACCCAAGGTGAGGCTCTCCCCCAATACCAGCACGCCCCGGACCAGCGGAACCCGGGCCCATCGAGAGCGCGAGCTGAGCCTCGGTAGCCGGTGGCGGACGGCTTCTATCTCGCCGGAAGGGTTGCGGACCGCCACGGACCAGGCGGATGGGGCCCGCATCATCACCCCCTCGATTACCGCCTGACCTCCGACGGTCGATACCGGGGACTCGGACATGTTCCGGCTACCCCAGGCCGATTAGGAAGGTTCGCCCGCGCCTCCCCGATCACGGGCCGTCCTGCCGTAGCGACGCTCGAAACGTTCCACCCGTCCCGCCGTGTCCACCAGCTTCTGCTTGCCGGTGAAGAACGGATGGCTCGCACTCGATATCTCGACCCGGGCCAGGGGATAGGTCTGGCCATCCTCCCAGACGATGGTCTCGTTGGTACGGATGGTCGATCGGGTCAGGAACGCGAAGTCGACCGAGGGGTCCTGGAACACCACGGGCCGGTACTCGGGATGTATGTCACGCTTCACGTGTCCTCCTGTTCGCGCTCTGGTGCCTCGACAGCGGCAAGGCAGCCGCCTCGGGCCGGGTCTCGCAAGCCACGGGATTATGCCACGTCTTCCCAGGTTAGATTCTGCAACGGCGCCCGCCGGCGCCAGCTTGCGGTCTAGTTGCGCGACCTGGCCACTTCCGCCAGGAAGTCGGCATTCGACTTCGAGGTCTTCAGCTTGTCGATCAGCAACTCGAGCGCCGCCCCCGGCTCCAGACCCAAGAGCACCCGGCGCAGCTTCCAGACTTGCTGGAGCTCGTCCGGATCGAAGAGGAGTTCCTCGCGCCGCGTACCCGAGGAAGCGATATCTATAGCCGGGTAGACCCGCCGGTCGGCCAGTCTACGGTCGAGCCGTAGCTCCATGTTGCCGGTCCCCTTGAACTCCTCGAAGATCACCTCGTCCATCTTCGAGCCCGTCTCCACAAGAGCCGTTCCGATGATGGTGAGGCTTCCACCCTCTTCGATATTGCGGGCTGCTCCGAAGAACCGCTTGGGTGGGTAGAGGGCGGTGGAGTCGACCCCGCCCGAGAGAATGCGCCCGGAAGCCGGCGTAGCCAGGTTGTGCGCCCGGGCGAGCCGCGTGATGGAGTCCAGCAGGATCACCACGTCGGTGCCCATCTCCACCATCCGCTTGGCCCGCTCTATGGCCAGTTCCGAAACCTGGGTGTGCTCCTCGGCGGGCCGGTCGAACGTCGAGTAGATGACCTCGCCCTTCACGGAGCGTTGCATGTCCGTGACCTCTTCGGGCCGCTCGTCGACCAGCACCACCATGAGATAGCACTCGGGGTTGTTGGCCGAGATGGCCTGCGCTATCTCCTTCAGGACGGTGGTCTTACCCGCCTTCGGTGGCGAGACGACCAGGCCCCGCTGGCCCTTACCGATCGGAGCGATCAGATCGATGATGCGGGTGAGCGTGCTCCGGGACCTCCCTGGCACCTCCAGGCGTAGCCTGACATCGGGGAAGAGCGGGGTGAGATTGGCGAACTTCGGACGCGCCCGTGCCTCCTGCGGCGACATTCCGTTGCTCTTCTCGATCCGGGCGAGAGCCGGGAACTTTTCCTGGCTTCGCGGCGCCCGTACCGGGCCGCTCAGCACATCGCCCTTGCGGAGGGCGAACTTGCGGATCTGTCCCGCCGAGACGTAGACGTCCTTCTCGCTGGGAAGGTAGCCCGAACACCGGAGAAACCCGTACCCCTCGGGGAGGATGTCCAACGCACCCTCACGAACCTCGGCCGGACCGCTCGAGGCAGACCGATCGGCCGGGCCTCGTCCCCGCCGACGCCTTCCGCCCGGACCGCCCTTCTGCGGCCCACGTTGGGCGCGTTGTGTGCCCCCATCCGGACCCCGCCGCACGGACTGATCCCGCCCCGACGGCGAGCCGGTCTCACCACCCTGAGCCTCGGGCCCGGATGCGGCGCTTCCGTTCTCCTCCACGCGGCTGTCCCGAACAGTCGCATCAGGCAACTCGACCTGTGGCGCCTCGTCCGCCACCTCAAAGCCGTCCGCTCCCATGATCGCGTCGATGAGCTTCGCCTTCTGGAGGCCATCGACCTCTATGCCGACCGCCGATGCGATAGTGCGCAGGTCCTTGATGTTCTTCGTCTGTAGCTCTGATCGGGTGGCCATTCTGGTTCCTCCGTAAAGTGCTCGCCCGACCAAAGTCGGGGGCGCCTCAATGCCGGCAATTCCAATTCCGGGCGGACCGCTCGGGATCTCCGCACCGGTACTCGCCGGTCCTTGACCGGACCGGAAAGACTCGGGATCTGGATCGACTGGCGAGGCCACCACGGCCCCGGCCGTAAATCTCGGGAGACCGCCACGGCCCTTAAGCGGGAAGCAGGTACAGTGCTTCTGTGGCGGGATATGGTTGCCCGGCAACTAGGCGGGCGGTACTCGCATGTTACCACAGGGGGATGGTGTGGCGAATCAAGGGGTCCGTGGGCAGTAGGTGCGGACCACCAAACCAGACACCGGAAACCGGATGCCGGCTCCGGGGCCTAACCGGCGGGCAGGCTCTCACAGACCACCCCGTCCCCGTCTCGGTCCAGCCGGGCCACATCCCCGTAGTGGGGGAAGTAGGTATCGAACCATTCCTGGGCTTGGCCCTGCGTCGAGAAGTCGGAACAGTTCTTGGAGTCTCCCGGATCGGGCGGGACCTCGGCCCCGCCCGCCGGAGTATCCAGCGTCGGCGTACCCAGGGTCGGCGTATCGAGGGTCGGCATGTCCAAGACCGGGAACGCCAGCACGGGAGTCCGGATATGGAGGGTGGCGCCTGAGCACCTCCCGGCCAGCAACCGTTGCAGGAAATCCGATTCCTCGTGATCCATGGTCAGGTTCCACCTCGCCTTGACGGCTATCCAAGCGGCCGCGTACGGGCATGTGAAGTCCTCGTTCGAAGGCATCCACCCGGCCGGGTCGGAGGCGCCTTTCGCCCGGTTGGACCGGGCGGTCACTGGCAGCAGCGCACCCTCGTCGTTGGCGAACTCCTCCCGCCGACCCGGCTCCCAACCGTGCGCGCCCGAATCCCAGGCTTCCGCCAGCGGAACCAGATGATCGATGTCCAGCGATGACGGGCCTTCCACCCACTCCCCGTCGTAGTGCGAGTACCACAGGCCCGAGACGACCCAGCAGGTGCGGTCCGGATCGAGTGTCGATGGGACCCGCGAGTCGCGGATGAGCACCTCCCGGCGGGTGTCGCACCCGTCGCCGTCCAAGTCGCTCCAGTGAGAGAAGAGCTCGCGGTCGTAGCCTGAACGCTGTTCAGGTGCCACCCGCAGTTCAGCCAGCACGTCGGTGGCAAGGCGTAACGGTCCCGTGTCGGCAGCCGCCTCCCCCACGGCCTCAGTAGTAGTAGGAGAAGCCTCCTCAACAACCACCTCCACGACCTCAGCAGCAGCGGGCACCTCCCCCTCAACAACCTCCGTCCCCGCCCCCGCAACCTCCAGCGCTCCAGCAGTGGGAGAAGCCTCCTCAACAACCACCTCCACGACCTCAGCAGCAGCGGGCACCTCCC
>VXRE01000015.1 GCA_009838635.1 Acidimicrobiia bacterium
CCCCCGGCGGGTCCGCTCCCGAATTGATCCCGGTTCCGGTTCCCTCGACGTCGAAAAGCAGGAAATCGGCGGTGTTTGTGACTGCCGGGCAGTATGCGGCGGGTCTGTGACGTGTTCAACCCCCTTGTTTCAGGCGCAGAGCCGGCGCTGTCCACTACGGCCACAGGTCACAGAACGGGGCGAACCAAAGGCACGGAACCAGGAGGGTGCTGAAAGACGAGAGGGTTGGCCTGTGATGTCTCTACCTGGGGTTTCGTTGCCGGCAATCGGGCCGATTGGACATTTTCATTACCCTCCGGCTTCACGAGGCTGGAGAGGAGGGCCGGATGACCCGGATCAAGTACGGCCTCACGCTGTCGAACCGGAGCGTGCTGCTCGGGATGTCCACCGTCTCCGAGATGCTCGACCTGGCGGTGGAGGCGGATCGGGCCGAGGTATGGGACTCGGTGTGGGTGGGGGACTCGATCTTCGCCAAGCCCCGCCTGGACGCCATGGTGGCGCTCGGGGCGCTGGCGGCGCGCACCGAGCGGGTCGGCCTCGGGGTGGGTTGCATGGCGAGCATGCCGCTTCGCGACGCCCTGCTGTTCGCCTACCAGTGGCTCAGCTTCGACTGCCTGTCCGGTGGCCGGTCCATCTTCGTGGCCTGCCAGGGTCAGCGGGAGGCGGGCGGCGGGAAGTTCGCGGAGGAGTTCGCCGCCTTCGGCATCGATCCGGGAACGAGGAGCCGGCGGATGGAGGAGGCGATCGAGATCCTGCGCCTCGTCTCCGAGACGGAGGAGGCTTCATACGAGGGGACCTACAACCGGTTCGAGCACGTGACGGTGCTGCCCAGGCCGGTCCGCCAACCCCTGCCGATCTGGGTTACCGCCAACCCCAACCCCGCCTTCCCGAAGCTGTCCGAACGGGCCCTCCGGCGGGTGGCCCGGATGGGCGACGGCTGGATGACCACCGCCAACACCCCGGAGACCCTCGCCACCAACCTGGCGGCCATCCGGCGGTACGCGGACGAGGAGGGCCGTCCCCTCGGCGAGGGCTTCGAGGCCTGCCTGTACTACAACGTCCACGTGACCGGGGACCGGGAGCGGGGTATGGAGGAGGTGGCCTCCTACCTGAAGGCCTACTACGGAGTGGACTACGACCGCGCCTTCCTGGAACGGTGGGTGGCGATAGGCGATCCCGGGCGGTGCGCCGACCTGATCCGGGGGTTCGTGGACGCCGGGGCGACCACCATCACCCTGCGGCTGGTGGGCCACGACGAGGCAGGCCAGTTCAGAAGGGTCACCGAAGAGGTGCTGCCGGCGCTGGTGGGGTGAGCGGACCGTGATCGAACGCTTCGACCACGCCGTGATCGGCGTTCCCGACCTCGAGCCGGCCATGGGCGCCTTCCGGCGGCTCGGTTTCGAGGTGGCGGTGGGGGGTCGCCATCCCTCCCTGGGCACCCGCAATGCCATAGTCCGCTTCGGTCTCGACTACCTGGAACTGCTGGCGGTGGAGGACCCGGCCGTGGCAAGGGCCCGGGGACCGTTCGGGAGGGAGTTGCTGTCGTTCCTCGACCGGTACTCGGGGCTGGTCGGGTTCGTGCTGGCCGGGACCGGCCTCGAGGAGGAGGTCGAGGGCCTGCGGGAGCTGGGCATCGGCGCCGAGGGTCCGTTCGAGATGGACCGGGTCCACCCGAAGGGCGGCCGGCTGGAGTGGAAGCTGGTTCTTCCCGGGGGATCGCCCTGGCGCAAGCCCTGGCCGTACCTGATCGACTGGATCACCGGAGAGGACGAGCTGCTGGCCTGGGACCCGCCCGGCGATCATGCCAACCGGGTCACGGGTGTGGCCGGGATGGACCTGGTGGTCGGGGACCTGGAGGAGGCCGCCCGGCTCTACGAACAGGCTCTGGGACTCCGGGCCGGCGACGACGGGCATCGGCGGCCGGGAGCGACCAGCCGCCACTACCGGCTCGGTTCCATCGGGCTCGCGCTCTACCAGCCCGATGGGCCCGGCTCCGGTGCCGCCGAACTCGAACAGCGAGGACCGGGTCCTTACCGCCTGGTGCTGGAATCGGATGATCTGGACTCCACCGCCGGGGCGCTGACCCGCGCCGGGGTCACGTTCAGCCGTTCTCCCACCGGTCTCGACATCGACCCCTCCGAGGCGGTGGGGGCGCGCATACGGATCGTTTCCACATAGTGATCAGCCCGACGAAGGTTTCCGCCGCTCCTAGCACTAAGCGACCAGCTTGCCCCCCTTGTACACGGCGGAGACCCGGCGCGTGTTGCCGATGTCATCGAGGGGATTGCCGTCGAGCACCACCAGGTCGGCCAGCTTGCGCTTCTCCACGGTGCCCAGCTCGTCGGCCTGGCCGAGCAACTCGGCGGCCCGGCCGGTTCCGGCCACGATGGCTTCGGTGGGCGTGAACCCGCACCCGTCCACCAGCAGCCGCAGTTCCTCGTGCATGCTGTGGCCCGGCACCACGAACGGGTTGGTGAGATCGGTCCCCGCCGTCACGTTCACGCCGCCCCGCTGGGCACGGCCGATGAAGGCTATCTGGTTTCGCAGTTCCACCGGGGCCGCCTCCCAGTCCGTCTCGCTGTAGTCGAACGGGTAGGCGTACTGGCTCCACTGCTCGGCGACCGCCTCCGGCATCTCGTCCAGGCCCTCCGGACACGTTGCCGCCTCCGTGTTGCCGGCCAGGATGCTCTGGGAAAGGGTCAGGGTGGGCGTGATGAAGGTGCCCCGCTCGGCCATCAGCGCGATCAGGCCGTCGGCCAGGTCCGACTCCGGGTCGATGTAACGCCATGGCTGGAAGCCGACAAGGGGATCCAGGATCCGCCCGGGCAGGGCGGCAAGCTCCGCCTGGCGTTCCTCGGGGACCAGTTCGCGGCCCACCCGCACGTGCTCGAGGGCGTCCACGCCCACCTTCACGGCCTCCTCGACGGTGACGGTATGCCCGACGTGGGCGGCCACCCGCACCCCCCGGCGATGGGCTTCGGAGACCACTGCCCGCAGCACCGGCAGGCTGGCCCACACGTAGACCTTGATGAAGTCCATCCCGGCCTCCACCAGCTTCGCCGTCTCCTCGCGGGCGGAAGCCTCGTCGTCGATGATCGCCAGCCAGCGCCACGGCGCGGGAGGATCCGCCGGACCGTCCAGGATCGTCCCGGCGCCGAAGAAGCGGGGCCAGCCGTCCCGGCCCTCCTTGAAGGTCCGGAACACCTCATCAGGGTTGAAGTTGCCGGTGTCCCGGACGGTGGTGACCCCGTGGCTGAGCAGGGTGGTCATGAACTGGTCGGCGAGCGAGGCCGGGTCCTCCACCTGCAGGAAGGAGTTGTCGGCCAGCACCCCCACGTGCACGTGGCAGTCGATCAGGCCGGGTATCACCGTCGAGCCGGAAATGTCCACCACGTCGGCGCCGGAGGGAACCTCCATATCGCCCCTGCGGAACACGGCATCGATCCGCTCCCCGTCGATGAGCACCACGGCATCCTCGATCGGCGCCCTTCCCGTACCGTCGATCACCCTTCCGCCTACCAGCGCAGTGGCAGCCATCTTCCGCCTCCTCGTGTCGGTCTCAGGTCCAATCTAGTGGTCTATCTGCGGGACGGCAGTGTGGTACGTGCCGCCTGCGGCATACCTGCCAGGCCCACCCGGGCGGCGGTCAGCGTATTCCCAGAAACGCCCTCCGTACCTCCGGATCAGCCAGTAAATCCCCCGCGGGTCCCTGGTGGCTGTTGCGGCCCATTTCGAGTACGTAGCCGCGGTGGCTGGCCTCTAGTCCCTGGCGGGCGTTCTGCTCGATCATCAGGACAGTGAGGCCGATCTCGCGGTTCAACTGCCGGATGGCCTCGAAAACCTGGCGGGTGACGATGGGCGCCAGGCCTGCCGAGGGTTCGTCCATCAGGACGATGCGGGGTTCGTGCATCAGGGAGCGTCCGATCTCGAGCATGCGCTGCTCCCCACCCGACATCGTTCCGGCCTCCTGCCGCGAACGCCGGGCGAGGCGCGGGAACAGGCCGTAGACGTAGTCGATCCGCTCCCGTACCCGCGCCCTGTCGGGCTCCAGGTACATCCCCAGCTCCAGGTTCTCGTGGACCGTCATCTGGGGGAAGACGCTGCGGAGCTGCGGCACCATCGCCATACGCGCGGTGCGCAGAGCGTCCTGGGGAGCGATGTTGGTTATGTCCACGCCGTCACACAGCACCCGTCCGGAGCGCACCTCCGCCAGGCCGTAGATCGCCCTGAACACCGTGGACTTCCCGGCGCCGTTGGGTCCGATGACGCAGACGATCTCTCCCTCGGCCACCTCGAGGTCGATGTTGTGGATGACATCGTGGCCGGCGTAGTAGCCGGCGCTCACGTCGCGGACCTCGAGCAGCGGGCGCTCCGTGGCGGTCGCTACCACTATTCCCCCTCCGCCCCGAAGTAGGCCTCGATGACGGCGGGGTCCTCCATGACCTGGCCCGGCGTGCCCTCGGCCAGCTTGGCGCCGCGGTCCAGGACCACCACCCGGTGGCACAACTCGGCCACGAAGCCCACGTTGTGTTCCACCAGCAGGATGGCCACGCCGTCGGCGTTGACCTCTCGCAGCCGGTCGGCGATCTCGGCGACGAGGGTGGGATTGACGCCGGAGGTGGCTTCGTCCAGCAGCAACAGCTTCGGCTCGCTCATCAGGGCCATCCCGATCTCCAGGAGACGGCGCTGGCCACCCGACAGGGCGCCGGCGCGCTCGTCCCGGAGAGGGGCGAGCAGCAGGAACTCCAAGAGGGAATCCACCCTCCGGCGGGTCGCCGGGTCGGTACGGCCGAACAGGCGCGCCGCCCCGACCTGCGCCCATTGGATGCTCAGTTCCATATTCTCGAAGACGGTCAGCTCGCGGTACACCCGGATCAGCTGGAACGTGCGGGCCAGGCCGAGCCGGGCCACCTGGTGGGGCCGGTGCCGGGTGATGTCGACACCGTCGAATCTGACCGAACCGGCGTCGAGGCTCGACACCCGGCTCAGGCAGTCGAAGAGGGTCGTCTTCCCGCTGCCGTTGGGGCCGATGAGCCCCACCATCTCGCCCGCGCCGACTCTGATGTCCACTCCGTCCACCGCGGTCAGGCCGCCGAACCGCTTTACCACGCCGCGGGCATCCAGCAACGCGGTCATGGCTCCTTCCCCGGCTCGTCCGGGCGGTCACCCCGCCCTATCCACCGCCGCCACATGGCGTTGACCGAGGTGCCCCGCGGGTCGATGATCCCGACCAAGCCCCTGGGGAGGAAAAGGACGATCACGATCAGGAGCACCCCCTGCGCGATGAGGTGGTAGTCGAGCAGGTGGGCCCAGAGCAGCTCGCGCAGCCAGAACAGCCCGACGGTCCCGACGACCGGTCCGGCCACGGTGCCGAGGCCGCCCAGCATGGTGCCCATCACCGCGTCGACGGTCCGGACCTCGACGAAGGCGATGTCGGGGTCGACGAAGGTGTTCTGGTAGGCCCACAGTCCCCCGAACAAGCCGGTGGAGAACCCGGCGAAGCTGAACACGGCCACCTTGAGACGCGTCGTGTTGATACCGCGCGTCTCCGCCCCCACCTCGTCCTCCCGGATGGCCACCAGCGCGGCCCCGAAGCGCGTGCTCCGCAGCCACCAGGTGAAGGCGACCAGGCCGGCCACGAGCGCCATCTCGATGTAGTAGAAGAGGGGCCGGTTG
>VXRE01000117.1 GCA_009838635.1 Acidimicrobiia bacterium
GACTCCGCTGTCAATGCCATCGGTCGACAGATCGATGACGGAGAGGTGCGCTTCTGTCGAATCGGCAACGAGCAGGCGCCCCATGATCATCTCGCCATGGTGATCATCGGCGTGATCATCATGATCGTCCATGTGGTCATCGGCGTGATCATCATGATCGTCCATGTGGTCATCGTGGTCGTCGTGGTCGTCCGCGAACGCGATGGGATCGACAACGTCACCGAGCGCGACTATCCGCGACTCATCCGCACTGGCGCTATGTAAGAGATCCTCCAACCAAGCGGCCTCGAGCTCGAGACCGACGGTGAACACGACATCCGCATCCGCCACCCTGGCGACGTCGCGGGCCCCAGGCTGGAATGAGTGCGGATCGCCACCCGCCGGCAGCAGGCCGAAGACCTCTACCCTTTCTCCACCTACCTCTCGAACCCAGTCGGCCACGAAGTTGGTGGTTGCCACCACCTGGATCGGCGGCCCGGAGGGTGTGGCACCCTCCCCGGCAGCCGTTGCGCTCTCCGCGGCAGCAGTCGGTTGTGGGGCTTCCGTTGCCGGCGTGTCCTGGTCACCTCCGCAGGCAACGAGTAAAGCCACACCGAACAGGAGAAGGGCCACAGTCAATGCCCGGGCCAGAGGTCCAAAACCTATGCTGCGATCTCGCACCGTCAACATTCCACGCTTCCTTCCAGTCCGTAATGAAAATGAGAATCATTCTCATTTTAGTGCTCTCCGCGGCGCAGATCGAATCGATCTCACGAATCGAGAGCCTCTACCGTTGAACAGGTAGATGAACCTGCCCCCCTTCCAGACGCTCGTCGACGAGCACGCCAGGCCGCTGTATCGCTTCCTGCGCGGAATGGTCGGCCCGGTGGCGGCCGACGACTGCCTGCAGGAGACCCTTCTGGCGGCGTTGCGGGCCTACAACGGTCTGAGCCATGACGGGAATCTGAGAGGCTGGCTGTTCACGATCGCCCATCGCAAGGGCATCGATCACGTGCGGAGGTACGCCAAGGAGATCCCATCTCCCTCTCCCCCGGACCGCGCCTCACCACCCCAGACCGTAAGAGATACCGACCTCTGGAACCGGGTGGCCCGCCTGCCCCCCAAGCAGCGCACCGCGGTCACCTTGCGGTACCTGGGCGATCTGCCCTATGCGGACATAGCCGCGGTCATGTCCATCAGCGAGCCGGCCGCCCGCCAGAACGTCCGCGCCGGGCTGGCCTCCCTTCGAAAGGACTTCACATGAGCAAGATTGCAGACCGGATCAGAAACCTGCCATCGGACGATCACACGGGCGCTCTGGAACGTTTCGCGCGGCGGGCGGTCGAGGACGGATCGGCCCGGGTGGCCTACGGCGAGGTGGAGTCCCCCATCGGTGATCTGACCGCCGTGGTGACTTCACGGGGCCTCCTCGCCCTCGCGTTCGAGACGGATGACCTGGATCGGATCATGGAGTCCGTAGCGACCAAGCTGTCCCCTCTCATCGTCCGGACGCCGTCGGCGGTGGGTCGGGTGCGGTCCTGGCTCGACTCCTACTTCGAAGGCCATCCGCAACCCGCGCCCGGCCTCGACCGCTCCCTGATCACCCCCTTCCAGGAACGGGTGCTCACGGCCACCGCCGCCATCCCGCTGGGCGAGGTCCGCACCTACGGACAGGTGGCCTCCCTGGCCGGAAACCCCAAGGCGGCCCGAGCCACGGGACGAGCGTTGGGCGCCAACCCGATCCCGGTCGTCCTACCCTGCCACCGGGTGGTCGCCGCCGACGGCAGCCTCCACGGCTACGCCGGCGGCCTCGACCGCAAGCGACTCCTCCTCGACCACGAAAGGACAATATCGGTATGAAGTTCCTGTACGACAAGAACCTGGGCCGCGAACTGAAGGACTCGGCGCAAGACCTCTTTCCTGGGTCCCTACATGTCGGTGACGTTGGCCTGTTAGATGCACCTGACGAAGATATCTGGGCACATGCCAAGAGATGCGGATTCGTTATAGCTTCCACTGACAAGGACTATCGTGAACTGAGCCGCTCGAACGGACACCCGCCGAAGGTCGTTTGGGTCCGGCCTTGGGACGGGTCTCGTAACCGGTCGATGTCAGAGCTCGCTTCGATCTTCCAGGAACGGTACGACGATCTGCTCACCTTCCATGAGAACGAACAGGGTGTTCTCTGTCTACCTTGAACTGCTGACCTGTCATGGCGCAGGCCGCTTCCATCTGCATACTCACCTCGATCGGGAGGGTCCCCGCTACTCGAACAGCACCGCCTCCACGGTCTCGATTCTTCCGTCCGAGGTGAAGCGCCACACTTCGATGTGCCCTCGTCTCAGGTCGCCGTGTTCGTCCCAATCCAGCGTGGAGGCGACCCCTTCGTAGTCGACCTCCCCGCCGTCGGCCAGCAGGCGGAGGGCTTCCGCCACCCCCGCCGCGGTGCCGAGAACAACCCGGCCCGGCGGACCGCCCATGTCCCGCAGATGGTCACGGATGGCGGTGCCGTCGAGACTCCCGGCGGCTTGGGCGGCGAGCGCCAATGCCACGGTGGCGTCGTAGGTCTCCCTGACATACGTCATGACAGGCAACTCGCCGAATTCGGCCAGGAACGACTCCTCCCAAGCGGGGGCGGCAATGCTGTCGGGGCTCGGTGCTCCGGCCGTGCCGTACATACCGCCCAACGCAGCCCCGCCGATCTCTTCGATCAGCCGCGGTCTCTTGACGGAGTCACCGAACAGAAACTGTGTGAATACACTCTCGTCGAGAGCCTCGCGGATGATGGTGAGAGCCTGATCATCGTAGGTAACGACCACCAGCGCCTGCGCTCCGGCGCTCGCGATCTGCCGCAGCTCGCTGAGGTAGGACGGCTGGCCGTCGACGGCGGCCACAGCCTCCAGCCTTCCGTCCCACGCCTCCGTGAAGCTTCCCGCCAGCCCGCGACCATAGGGGTCGTCACGATAGATGAGGGCCACGTTGTCGAACCCTCGATCCCTGGTTACCCGGGCGAGCACCGGGCCCTGGGCCGTGTCGGAAAGGGTCGTTCGGAAGAAGAAGTCGCTGTCCGCGGCTTGCGTTAGCCGGGGGGAGGTCGCCGACGGGCTGACGGTGGGGATGGCTGCGGGGCCCGTCACCTGCTCGACGACCGCAAGAGCTGCAGCGCTCGCGTTGGGGCCTACGATGGCGTGGACGCCTTCCTCGATGAGGCTCCGCGCCGCCTCGACGGCCGGACCCGGGGTGCGAGTAGCGTCCCGGATCACCCCCTCCACCGGATGACCTAGCACGCCGCCGCCGTCGTTGACGTGCAGGATGGCCAGGTTGAAGCCGCGCTCTCGCTCGGCCGAGACGTCAGGAGCGCCGGAGTAGTCGAGCATCAGCCCGATCTTCATCGGTTCGGACTGGTTCGCCCGGCCGCAACCGGGAATAAGCAGGGCCGCGAGCATGACACAGACGGTCACGCACCGGGCAAGGTGTGACCTACCTATAGCCATGCCCTCTCTCTGGCGCGCCGGTGCTGGCAAATGAGGATCACGCGGGTGTCCCGTGGTCGGTCCGGCGACTCTAGTTCCTCACCCTCGCAGCCGATACCCCGTAGGGGCTCAAGCCTCGGCAGGCGAGATGAGCCGAGCCTCGCGCGTTCGGGCGGTAGCCTGGCGGCATGCGGCCTACCGTCATCATGAAGGCGGCCATCACCCTCGACGGGCAACTGGCTGCGGCCGACGGCACCTCGCAGTGGATCAGTTCACCTGAGGCACGCCGGGATGCCCACCGGCTGAGGGCACAGGTCGATGCCGTCATGGTCGGGGCCGGAACCGTCCGGGCCGACGATCCCCGGCTAACGGTCAGGCTGCCCGCGGAGAGCGATGAGGGGGTGGCGCAACCGATCCCGGTGATCGTGGCCGGATCGGGTCCGTTTCCGGCCGGAGCGCAGCTGTTCCGCCGTGATCCCGTCGTCTTGAGCCCTACCCGACTGGATCTTGCCGGCCGGGTGATCGTTGCGCCGGACGACACGGGCGAGCGCGTGGACCTGGCCACAGGGATTCTCGAACTCGGCGCCCTGGGTATCCGGCGCCTCCTGGTGGAAGGGGGCGCAAGGCTGTTCCGCTCCCTACTGGATGGTGGTCTTGTCGACCGGGCTGTCCTCTACTACGGCCCGGTGCTCGCCGGAGGGGTGGGTGCTCCCTTGTTCGCGGGACGTTGGGAGACGCTCGCCGAAGGGCGCGCCGTGCACATCGGCGAAGTCCACCGTCTGGGCCGCTCGATGCGGGTTGATGTCGATCTGGCCTACTGAGGGGAGATCTAGCTCCTGCCTATGTAGGGCTGTCGCGAAGTTCGTGATCACGGTTTTCTTAATTCTATCGTGAGATAGCGATGGTGGCCACTGATTTATGTCACAGAGAAGTGGTATGATACGAACATATGTACGAACAGCTGCTTGACTACCCCGAAGAGGACACGATCCGGGCCGGCGTTTCGCTGACGGCCGCTCAGGCCTGGCCGAGCCGGGACGTGTTCATGTCGGCCTACCAGAGACATCGACAGCGGGTGTACGGCCGGGCGGAGCACATGACCCGGAGAGACGGCTACCGGCACGCCGAGGTGGAGGACGCCAAGACCGAGGCCGCCCTGGTCCGGGCCGAGGCCCAGATCAGCCGTGCTCGCGGCGAACAACTCCGATGGGTCAAGAGTTTCTTGCTGAACCGAAGCGCCGTGTCTGTCGGCTGCCGGAGCGCGGTCGACTACGTCGTGTCCCGAGCCGATGTGCGCCGCTCGACCGCCCGCGAGCTGGTGTATCTCGCCGAGCGTCTGGATGTCGGGATGGTCGAGAGGATGTGCGACGGGGCCGTGTCCTACGGGAGGGTGCTAGAGGAGACCCGGCTCCAGGAAGCGGGCGCCCCCCAGGATGAGATCGAACGAAGTCGCGAAGTGGAGCTCGACAAGGCGGGCCGCGTAGCCCAGCAGTACAAGAAGATGGCCCGCGACCGTGAGAAGCACACATTCGAGAGCCAGTACGTAGCCTTCCAGCCCTCGCTGGACGGGACGCACGTGCGGGTCTCTGGACGTCTCGGGGCAGCCGAGGCGGAGATTTGCCGCCAGGGACTCGACCACAGGGGCGAGCAGCTCGTGCCTGCTGGCGAATCCCGCCCCGATCCCGGTCTCCGCAGAGCGCTGGCGCTCACCACCATGTGCCAGGACCAGCTCGACAACGGGGCCGCGCCTGGTGCCCACACTGGCTCGCCGGGACGGAGCCGGCGGGAACCCTTACTCATGGTCTTGGCCCGCAACCCGGTGGCCGAAGGATCCGGTTTTGAGCAGGGAGTTGCCGTGCTGGCCGGACAGCGCGTCGGACCCGACACCGTGGACCTCATCCGATGCACGGGCCGCACGGAGCTCATCACCCTGGCAGGGCAGGACATCATCCACCACGGTTCCCGCACCTCGATACGGCCGGCTACCAGGAGAGCCGTGCTGGCACGGGACGACGGATGCACCGTCGACGGTTGCAACTCCGTCTATCGGCTCGAAGTCCACCACATCATCCCCGTGTCCAAAGGCGGAACCCACACCCCCGAGAACCTCACCACCCTCTGCTGGTGGCACCACCACGTAGCCGTCCACCGCCGGGGCATGCGTATCGATCCGCAATCCCCACCGCAGCGGCGCCGGCTGCTACCCACACCCCGGAGC
>VXRE01000094.1 GCA_009838635.1 Acidimicrobiia bacterium
GGGGCGGCTTGTAGGCGCCGTGATAGAAGACCCGCGACATGTGGAGGAACACGGTCAGCACCATGAGGTGGGCGCCCCACCGGTGCAGGTTCCGGACCAGCGAGCCGAAGGCGACCGACGTGGAGAGAGCCTCGACATCGATGTAGGCGGCCGGCGCGGTCGGCCGGTAGTAGAACATCAGGAATATGCCGGTGATCGTCAGCAGGATGAAGAGGAAGAAGCTCAGCCCGCCCAGGCACAACGTGTACGAGAGCCGCACCGCATGGCGCTTCACCTTGACGGGATGCAGGTGGTAGAGGACGTTGTTCATGATCACGTAGGACCGGTTGCGGGGGCTGTCGCTGTAGCCCCGCTTGAAGGGTGATCCAGGACGGAACATCGACTCCCAGAAGGGACTCGCCCGGAAGGCGTCCGCCGCCTCGCCGACCCGCTCCCTGACCTTCAAACCGCCGTTAAGCATTCGCTCTTTCCTCCGCTCTACCAGCGCATTCCGTAGGTGTACCCGTTCTTGAAGTCACGGGCACCGGTATCGAGATCCCATGGGGCGCGCTCCACCAGACCGGCGTTCATGGCCGTGTCCGACACCGAACCCTCGAACTTGCCGAGGGAAATGACGTTGGTGGGGCAGCGATCGATGCAAAGCGCGCAACGGGTGCACTCGTACTCGTCGACCACGAAGAAGCCCAGGTTGTCGGCGCTGTCGGACGGGTGATCCACGTCGTAGGCCTCATCGATGGCATCCAGGGATAGGTAGTGGATGCACTTCCAGGGGCAGATGTCGACGCATCCCTCGCAGAGGATGCACTCGGACTGGTTTATATGGAGGAACTGCTTGGGGCGCACCTGCGCCTGGACGTAATCGGTATCGACCATGACCAACTGGTAGTCGTCACGGAAGGGCGGGGTCTCGAACCAGACCTCAGACTTCGCCATTTACTCGGCTCCCTTGACCAGCGGGCGTCCGTAGGGTGAAACCGCATCGGTGCGTGGTTGCGGCATCGGCCCGCCGAAGCTCTGGATCCAGCGGGCGAACAGGATGATAAAGGTCAGCGCCCCCATGTTGTAGTTGATGGAGATGAAGTCCTTGATGGCGCCCCAGCTGATACCGACGTTGTTGCCGAGTACGAGGGGCGCCCAGATGGTGAAGGCGTCGTTCTGCTCGGTCCAGTTCAGGGGTCCCTGGGCCAGGTTGAGCCACTCGGAGGCCACGTTACCCAGCAGGAGGACCAGCTCCGTCATGGCGAGGAAGGCAGCCAGGGCGGCCAGGGACCAGGTCATCCTGCGCCCTAGCAGCACAGCGATGGCGACACCGAGCAGCATCAGCTGGCTCCCGCCGAACGCCACCAGGTGGCCCACGGAGAACCAGGGCAGGCACCAGTCGCCCCCGGAGATCATGCAGTCGCGGGGCACCCATCCGAAGTAGTCCACCCGGACCTCGAGATCGACCGGGGTCTGCGGTAGATCGGGGTTGATGACCGGGGTGGCGGCCACCGTACGCGCCTCCCGGTTGTAGGTGACCGAGTCACCGACGCCCAGGCCCGTGGCGCTCTCTGTGGCGATGGTGACGGTCTCGACCGACGGGAAGTTGGCGTAGTGGTTGAACCAGATACCCAGTACCAGGGTGAAGAGACCCACGATGAACAGCCCCCAGCCGGCAAGGGCACGTTGCGTCCCGCTCATCTGCCGGAGCATCCGTTGCACCATCTCGGTAGTTCGCCTCCGTATCGTCTCGACCCGCGGCCGGCCCGACACCGCTCCCACCCACTTTGATCCGCCGGATGGCGCGGCGCCAGGTCATGCCGATCAGGCCGCCCCATTGTGGCAGAAAGGCGGGCGCTCCCTAAACCACAGGCTACAACGGGACAGGCCTCGCGACGGCACGACGAGGCACCCGGTTGCGTCGAACTGAGGCGGCGGCAATACCGGCTCCGCGCAGCGTTTAACCTATGCGGGTTAGGGCAGAGATGAGGTCGCGAAGGGTACCGGGTTGACACAGGACGACTCCAAGACGGACCAGGGTCCGCTCGACCGCTTCCGGGCGGATCGCCAGGAGCGGGCGGCGTCGGGTCTCATGGCCGTAGCCTGCCTGCTGCTCCTGGCCGGCGCCGGATTGCTGGTGTTGATGCTCATCAAGCTGGCGATCCCCACCCTTTTCGCCGATACCGATTTCTTGGCGTACGGGCGCCTCCGGCCCGCCGCCATGCTGATGCTTGTCTACGGGTTCGGAGGAGCCCTCACCCAGGCCACGGCCTATTACCTGATCCCCCGCCTGGTCGGCGTCCGGATGCGCCACCAGCAGGCCGCTCTGCTCGGCGGCCTCGGTTATGCCGGCCTGGTGACCCTCGGCGCGCTCGTGGTGCTGTTCAGGGGCCCGTCGGGACCCGAACTCGCCGAATTCCCCCCGATCATCGACTGGCCGATCGCCGCCCTGCTGCTCCTACCCCCCTTCCTGGTGACCTCGATGCTCCGAAACCGTACGGAGGAGGGGTCCTTCGTCTCCACCCTCTACGTCCTGGGGGCCGTCTGGTGGTACCCGGCCCTGCACATCACGGGCAGCATCCCCGGACTCGCAGGTGTCGGCCCGTTCCTGCAGACGAGCTTGGTGGCCAATGGGATGCTCTGGCTGGCCTTCCCGGCCGCCGCCCTGGGAGGCGCCTACTACGTGCTGGTCAAGGAGAGCGGCCGCCCGCTGTTCTCCGGACCCCTCGCCCGGGCCGGATTCTGGACGCTCGCCGGGACGGCGGTCCTGGCCACCCCGACCAGGTTCCTGGGGGGCCCCGCTCCGAACTGGACGGAGACGGTGGCGGTGGCCGCGGCGATGGGTTTGATGATCGCCGCGCTGGCGGTGATGACCAACCTGGGCCAGACACTGTCGGGTGACTGGGAAACGGCCCGCCGGAGCGTGGTGATCCGGTACCTGATGGTCGGAGCGACGGCCTACACCCTGGTCACCGTACTGACCGGTATGTCCGGCTTCCGGTCGGTCGCGGCGGTGCTGGGCCTGACCACATGGCACGAAGGCTTGATCATCGGCACGACTCTGGTGGCCATACCCGCCCTCGGGATGGCATTCGTCTTCCATGCCTTCCCGAGAACCACGGGAAGGGATCTCGCCGGCGAGGACGCGGCCGAGCGAGGGCTCCGCCTCCTGACCTGGGGCGGAGGCATCACGGCCGCTGCGTTCCTGGTCGCGGGACTGGTGTCGGGGATCACCTGGAACTGGGCCAGCGCCTCGGGTTCGCGGCTCAACGCCGGGGCGGGCTTCTCGGACACGTTTGCCGAGGTGGACCTGATGTTCACGGTGGGAGCCCTGGCCTCGGTGGTGGCCCTGGTGGGGATCGCCCTGATGGTGTGGACGGCCCTGGGGACCTACGTGTCGGGTAGGGCCCGTCCGGTCGAGATGTTGGTGCCGGTGGAGCCCCGAGACGATGAGTGACCTGCTGGCTGCCGCGGCGGCCGCGCTAGGAGCGCCCGAGGACCTGGTGGAACGATCGGCCCAGGCCCGCGCCGAGGCCGACGGGACCACCTATGAGGCGGTGCTGTCGGCGTGGGGCGGAGGCGCTCCGCTACCCGCGCCTTCAGCCGCTCCCGAGCCCCAGGCGCCTCCGCCCACGACCGCTGCTCCCGCGGCCGCTCCGGCGGCCGCTCCGGCGGCCGTCGCTCCCGACCCGGCGCCCGCAGCCGTGGCGGTCGCTCCGGCGCCGGTATCCCCTTCACCGGCGCCCCGGCCTGCGGCGCCCGCTCTCAGCAAGGCCACGCCCCGCCTGACGGGCGTGAGGCTGCACCCGTTGCGGACCTGGGTCATGATGGCGGGCCTGTTCGCGATCGGGCTGGTCATCACTCTGATCGGCCCCTACAACACCGGAGGAGACTTCCGGCACGTGGTTCCCGACGCCCCCCTGTCCGCCCTCGGCCACCAGGGCCGGGCCGTCTACTCGAACCAGGGATGCGGCTACTGCCACACCCAGTTGGTCAGGCCCGTCCTCGCCGACGTCGGGCTCGGACCCGCGACCGAGAGCTGGGCTGATTCACTGGACACCGCCACCTTCGGCGTCCAGCGGATCGGGCCCGACCTGGCCCATGTGGGTAGCCGGACTGCCTACGGGGGCGATGAGGGAGCCGTGACCACGGACGAGCTCATGATCCTCCTGACAACCCCTGAGAGCGTGTTCGCGTCCGGGAACCATCCGTCGTACGCGCACCTCTCCGAACAGGACCTGACCGCTCTCGCCACCTACCTGTCGGAGCTGAAGTAGTCATGGTTCCTCACACCGGCTCCGGGGATACGGCACCGTGAGCGAACTTCTCGCCGCCGCGGCCGCCAGGCTTGGGAGCCCCGAGCATCTGGTGGAACGATCAGCCATCGCCCGGGCCGAGGCCGACGGCCTCACCCCGGAGGAGGTGCTGGCGGCGTGGGCAGGGGGAACGGCCCCTCCGCCAGGCGCCCCGGCCCCGGCCGCCCCTGTCCCGGCCGCAGATGTACCGGCGCCGGTCGCCGCCTCGGCCGCCCCGGCCCCAGCTGAAGATCCTGAGCCGGTGGATGCTCCCGCGGCGCCTGCTCCCGAGATGGCAGCCACGGCAGTCGGAAGCCCTCCGGCGCCCGAGCAGGTGACCCTCGCCGAGGCCCACCGGTTCGAGGCGGTCATCACCGGCGCCACCGCCGGCCTCACCGAGCGGGTAGCCACCTCGCTTCCCCGCTGGCTGACCGTGCTGTTCTTCGCCGTTCCGCTCATCGGCCTCACGTACCTGATCGCCTTCGCCGCCGGACCCAACTGCGGCCCGGGCGGCCAGCTCTCCGTCGATCGGCTTACCGGCTTGGTCGAGAACTGCGACGGCTCCGTCTACGAGGCGGGCGGCGCGGCCGGAGGTGTGGACGTGCGGGCGCTGGTCGGGGAGGGAAGCGTCCTGTTCGCGGCACCCTCCAGCTGCAGCTCGTGCCATGGCGCCAGCGGTGAGGGCGGCTCCGGCCCGGCCTTGGCAGGCACGCTGCTGGACACGTTCTCGATGTGCACCGACCACATCGACTGGGTCTCGCTAGGAACGGACGGCTACCTCAGCGCGGGCCGGAATACCTATGGAGACGCCGGTACCACGGTGGGCTCGGGCGGCGTCATGCCTTCCTTCAGCGATACCCTGACGCCGGAGGAGATCGCCACCGTGGTCTTCTACGAGCGGGTGGTGCTGGGCGGACAGCCCGTCGAGGAAGCGGTCTTCGACTGCGGATTCGCAGAACCTGTCGAAGAGTGAGGTCCGGAACCGCCATCGCGTTGCTGATCCTGCTGGCCCTGATCGGCGTGGCCGGCATCGTGTTCGCCGTCCAACTGCTGGGCCTGTAGGTCGGTGGGCAGTGGTCAGTGGGCAGTGGGCAGTGGGCAGTGGGCAGTGGTCAGTGTAATCTAATATAACTAGCAACTAGCAACTAGCAACTAGTAATTACGACCGACGAGTCCACGGCGAGCGTGAAGTGGTCGTCGGCCCGCCCGCCCCGCACGGCC
>VXRE01000035.1:0-1054 GCA_009838635.1 Acidimicrobiia bacterium
CGCCGAAGAAGAGGGGGTGGGTTGGACAGCGATGGCTTCTAGCTGGGGTTTTGTTGCCTGCCATCGGGCCAACGGGACATCTCCAGTGCCCTTCTAGTCTCCACAATGAGTCGTTGGGCGGGGGTATCGGGTGGGATTGACTCTCACCCGACGGCCCCCTTCTCCTTTGGATCGCACCGGCGCCGGGTCGGTTCGAGGGGTCGGACATCGTGTAGTCATCGATTTCTCATTTTCTTCTCACGTTCTTCTCAGGCTATTCACAGGTTCGAGCAGAAGAGTGGTCCCGGTCTGCCGAGGGAAACTGCATGAAGGAGGGTGTGATATGCCACCGGAACGAGGACGGGAAGCCGCCGGACCAAGCGAGGCACACCGCACCTGCCCATGGAACGACTCCGGGAGCTTCTCGTGCGTCCACCTCCCGGTGGGTCCGGCGCCAGCGGCGCCACCGGTGCCGCTCATGGGGGTGTGAGGCGGAGATGAGCGAAGTTGATATCGATGCCCTGATCCGTGGCCGTGATTCCAGAAAGGGTCGGCTGTTCCTGGTTGCCGCAGTTCTGGTGGTGGGGGCAGGGGTAGTGGCCTTCCTCTGGTGGCAGCAGGACGAGCCGGTCGTGACGGCCGAACCGGAGCGTGCCGAGGCCATGATGGGCCGGTTGAGCACCACCGTCGACCTGTCCGGATCGGCGGTTGCCGAGCGCAGCACCGATCTTTACTTCGAGGCTGCGGGCGCCGTCGCATCCGTCATGGTCGAGAGCGGCGTCGCCGTACGAGCCGGCGACATCCTGGCGGTGCTGGATGACACTAACGCGCAGCGGCGCATCGAGACGGCTGAGGTGCAGCTGCGTCTTGCCCGGCTGCGCCTGGAAGCGCTGCTTGCTACTCCCGCAGGATCCGATGTGGCCGCCGCCAGACAATCGATCGAGGCGGCGGAGTCGCAGGTGACGAGCGCCGAGATGGCTTTGGCGGGTCTTTCGGAGCCGCCTGGTGTGGGTGATGTGGCTTCGGCTGAGCAGGCGGTGGCGAGTGCGTTGGCGCAGCTTTCGAGCGCGGAGGA
>VXRE01000035.1:1064-51466 GCA_009838635.1 Acidimicrobiia bacterium
CTTCGGCTGAGCAGGCGGTGGCGAGTGCGTTGGCGCAGCTTTCGAGCGCGGAGGAGGCTTTGGCGGGTCTTTCGGAGCCGCCTGGTGTGGGTGATGTGGCTTCGGCTGAGCAGGCGGTGGCGAGTGCGTTGGCGCAGCTTTCGAGCGCGGAGGAAGCGCTGGGGGACCTGCTGGCCGATCCGACCGAAATCGAGACCGCCTCCGCTCGATCGGCGGTGGCACAGGCGCAGGCCCAACTGTTGAGCGCGGTCAGCCATGCGAACGACTCCTGGGTGGCCCTGGGCGAGGCCTGGGACGAGTACTGCGACGAGTACGGCGCCTATAACGTCGCCGCGGTGACCTGTGCGGGGACCCTGCCTCTCGAGGGCGACGAGGTCGTGGATCCGCTCTCGGACGAGGAGGTGGAGGCTCTGCACGAGACGCTCGAGGGTCGTTCGACGAACTACCAGCAGCTCGCCAACGCCCTCATAGACGGCAACCTCGAGTTCATCCTCGCCGAGGCTGCGCGGCAGACCGCGGTGACGAGCCTTGCCACATCCGAGGATCGACTGGCCGACCTCCTCGTACCGGCCTCCGAAGAAGACTTGCGCCAGGCGGAGTTGGCGGTGGACGCCGCCCGAGCGAGCCACACCGCAGCCGTCGCCCGCCTAGAGGCGCTCCGGGAGGAGCCCACATCCCAGGACCTATACCAGGCGGAACAAGCGGTGAACGCCGCCCGCGCCAACCACACCGCAGCCGTCGCCCGGCTCGATCAACTCCGGGGCGACCCTACGGCCGAGGATTTCTACCAGGCTCGACAGGCCGTGGACGCCGCCCGCGCGAGCCACACCGCGGCCGCTGCTCGCCTTGAGGAACTACGAACGCCGGCCGACGAGAGCGACTACCAGCAGGCTCAAGCCTCGCTGGACGCCGCGCTGGCGAGCCTGGCCACCGCCCAGGCACGTCACGACGAGCTTCTGGCGGGCGCCACCGCCAACGCCATCGCTCAACAGGAGGAGAACGTGCGGCTCGCCGAGATATCGCTGGAGGAGGCTCGCTCCGCCCTGGCCGATCTGTCGGTGGTGGCCCCCTTCGACGGAACCGTAGAGGCGGTGAACGTCCACCCGGGCGACCGGGTGACCCAGAGCGTCGTCGCTTTCTCGATGAGCACGCCGGACCGGATGATGATCGCCCTGGCTGTTTCCGAAGCTGATCTGCTGGCGCTCGAGGTGGGGCAGGCCGGCTTTGCCTCCTTCGATGGAGTGGAGGGCGTCCAGTACCCGGCGCGGATCGTTTCGATCAGCCGCCTGCCCGACACCGCCCAGGGTGTGGTGACCTACGGGGTGGAGGCGCGGATCCTCACCGGCGCCGAGACCGTCGAGGTGGCGAGCCAACTGGCGGTCATCGCCGGCCAGGGGGTCGTTCCCGGAGTCGCCGGACTTCCTGAGTCTGTGACCGGCGCTGGAGATGGCGGGGTCGGGGCCGGCTTCGGTGGGGGCAGGCCGGATGGGCCGCTTGCCGGGATGGAGTTACCCGAAGGCGTGACCATCCAGGACGTTGTGCAGGCGGTGGTCAACGGTGAGCCCCCTCCTGAGGGGGTGAGCTTGCCCGAGGGCTTCGAGATCCCCCTGCAGGAGCGCGAGCGTCTTGCGGCCGGTGGGTTGCGACCACTCGGTCGGCAGGGCCAGGCCGGGACGGCCTGGGACGGCAGCCGCGTGCTTCCAGCGCCCGGAATGAGCGCCACCGTCACCATCCTCACCGAGGTGCGGGAGGAGTCGGTGCTCGTTCCCGTTTCCGCCGTGCGCCAACTCGACGGCGAGTGGTTCGTGACCGTTCCGGCGGCTGGCGCCGGCGCCGGAACCGGTTTTCAGCGCGTCACGGTCGGAGTAGGCGAGTCCGACGGGGTGAACGTGGAGATCACGAGCGGTCTTGAGAACGGCGCCGTGCTGCTCATCGGGGCCGACAGCGTCGGCATCGCTTACCGCACCATCCAGCAGCAGGACTCGCAGCCGGGGCTCGGATTCGTCCCGGGTGGCACGCCCGGCGGCTTCGGCGGAGGCGGACGGTGATCATTCTGCGCGATGTGACCCGCGTGTATGCCACCGGAGGCATGGCGGTGCGGGCTTTGGCGGGTGTCAACCTCGAAATCGACCGCGGGGAGTTCGTCGCCGTCATGGGTCGGTCCGGCTCGGGCAAGAGCACTTTGATGAACATCATCGGCCTGCTGGACCGGCCCACGACCGGCGAGTATCTTCTCGCCGGGCGCGATGTGGAGCGGTTCACCGAGGACGTCCGATCTCGCCTGCGCGGCGCCGCCTTCGGGTTCGTATTCCAGTCCTACAACCTGCTCCCGCGCATGACAGCCCTCGAGCAGGTCGAGTTGCCGTTGATCTACCAGCGTGCCCAGGATCGCAGGCGGCGGGCCGCCGAGGCGCTCGTGCGAGTAGGTATGCAACACCGGATCGCGCACCTGCCCAACGAACTCTCCGGGGGCGAGCAGCAGCGCGTGGCGATCGCCCGATCTCTAGCCGTGAACCCACTCATGCTGCTGGCCGACGAACCGACCGGTGCCCTCGACACGGCGACCGGTGGGGAAATCATGCGACTGTTCACCGAGTTGGTCGAAGAGCGGGGCGTAGCCGTCGTGCTGGTGACGCACGAGACCGAGGTGGCTACGTACGCCCGGCGGACCATCCGTATGCGCGACGGGAAGATAATCGAGGACAGCGGCAAGAGCGGGGGGCCGCCGGCCCGGGCTCCGGCAGGGGCGTCCGGGCATTGAGCCTGATAGACGCCTTCCGCGTCACCCTGCGAGCCATCTTCGCCAACCGGCTGCGCAGTGTGCTGACCTCGCTCGGGGTGGTCATCGGGGTCAGCTCGGTCATCGCGCTGGTGGCGGTGGCGCAGGGTACGCAGCAGGGTGTCACCGACCGCATCCGCGGCCTCGGCACGGGCCTGATCTTCGTAGAGTCGAGCGCAGCCGCCACCACCTCGCAAACCGGCGGGCCTGCCGGGCTCGTTCAGTCGACGCTGGTTGCCAGTGACGCCGCCGCTATCGCGGCCGACGCCATTCCGGGCGTCATCGCGGTCGCGGCCCACGCCGCGGTCGACACGCAGCTGGTCGCAGGAGCGAACAACGTGGGGGCCACGGTGGTCTCCACATCAAGCGAGTACGGCGAGGTGCGCGACCTGGACGTCCGTTCGGGCTCGTTCATCACTCCTGCGCATGACGAGGAAGGTTCGATGGTGGCCGTGCTGGGAGCGCGGGCCGCGGAGACGCTGTACCCCGGCGCGGACCCGGTAGGACAACAGGTGCGGCTCTCCTTCGCAGGTGGCCGTCTCACGCTCGCCTTCGTGGTGGTCGGGGTCCTCGAGGAACAGGGCGGCGCGGGCGAGGCTGACGACCAGGCTTTCATACCGCTCACGAGCATCGCCAACCGCCTGCGTTTCCTGTACACGCCGGCCGGGGACCTACGGGTCACCCAGATCGACGTCCGGGCCGCCGATGGCGTCGACGAGGACCGTGTCAAGGAGGAGATAAGCGAGCTGCTGCTCTTCCGCCACGAGACCACCGAGCCGGACTTCGTGATCCAGAGCCAGGACGATCTGATCAGCGCGGCGACCGAGGTCAGCAACACGCTCTCGATCCTGCTGGGAAGCATCGCCGGCATCTCCTTGCTGGTCGGCGGGATCGGGGTGATGAACATCATGCTCGTCTCGGTCGCCGAGCGCGCTCGCGAGATCGGCATCCGCCGCGCGGTGGGCGCCACGTCGCGCGACATCGTGACGCAGTTCGTGACCGAGGCGCTGACATTGAGCCTGTTCGGTGGCGTGGTCGGCATCGCCCTCGGGACCGGAGCTTCGTTGGCCGTCGACGGCCGGGCAGTGGGCGGGCAGGAGTTGGCGGTGCTGATTCAGCCGTGGAGCATCGCGGCGGCCTTCCTGGTGGCGGCCGGCGTGGGCTTGGCCGCCGGAAGCTATCCGGCCTACCGCGCCGCCACCATCGATCCCATAGCCGCGCTCCGGAACGAGTAGGCCGGGCGAGTCCCGGGAGAACCGGCTGTCAATCCAGCAAGGGTTCCAGTTTGTCGAGCAGCCCACGTACCTCCGCCAACCCACCTGCCACGTAGTCCGCGCTACCCCAGTTTTCGTAGAAGTTCTGGTGAAGGGCGTTGGCAGACCTGAACCGGTCACGGATTCCTTCGTCGCCGGTTTCGCGCACCAGCCGGTCGATCACGCCGTAGAGAGAGGCGTGGCTGTCATGGCTCCATCCGCGGCTGGAGGCGACGGCCTTGATCATCTGCGCGGCCGCACCCCATCCCTTCTCCGATGCCTGGCGGGAGTCTCCCTGGGCCAACTCCTCGAAGCCTTGGGTCAGCAGGTGCCGGGCCGCGTCCTGGTAGGTCAATGTTGTCATCGCACTCTCCATGTCGCGAATTATAACGTTGTCCTCCGTTGTCGATAGTAGCATATGGTGTCAGCTACCGGGTGATGCGAGCGCGGGCGGGCGTGTTCACCAACCCTGCTAGCCGGCGATGGACATCACCAGGCCGACCGCCACCAGCCCTACACCCGTCCACTGCAGGTGGTGTAGGCGTTCGTGGAAGAAGATGACCCCGCCGATCACCGCGATAACCCGGCCGCTCTGGGAGAGCAACCCGATCAGCCAGGCCGGCGCGTAGGCCAGACCGTACCCGAAGGTCACGAAGGAGATGGCGTCGATCACCCCGACCAGGACCAGCAGCCATCCGTTGCGCCAGGTGATCTTCGATTGCCTCTTGTCCCAGTCCTCCAGGCGAGACTCTTTCCCTTCGCGGTTCCTGTTCTGGGTAATCCGGGCGATGATCACGAACACCAGGGCGACGTACGCGACCGTGTAGAACCGCTGGGTGATGATGGTCCAGTTGGAGTCGAGGCCGTCCCGGATGGGAATCTTCAGCCCGGCATTGGAGAGCGATCCCACCAGCACCGCGATCATGGCGAAGACCGGGCCCCACGTGACCAGGCGGATCTTGGTGCCCTTCTCGATGACGAGCGAGGCCAGGACGGCACCTGCCGCGGCGATGGGGATGCCGATCCACTGCACGGCGGTGGGCCTCTCCGCGAGCAGCCAGTAGGAATAGAGCACGGTGATCGCGCCCGACAGGGCGCTGATGGGGCTCACCACCGAGACCGGACCGAGCCGCAGGGCCATGTAGCTTCCCAGGAACGAGGTGGCTGCGGCCGCCCCCAGCAGGCCCAGCAGGATGACCTGGTCCCTCGTTATCTGGTCGGGCACGCCGATCGCCACCGCCCAGGCGATCATTACCACGAAGGCGATGGTCAGGGTGACGGTGGTGGAGCGGAGCACCCCGAAGCGACGGGCCACGACCGCCGTGAGCAGGTTGTTGACACCCAGCGTGACCGCCGTGATCAGCCCGAAGACGGTCCCGATCAGCATGATCCATGTCCTGACGGGGTCACTGCCGTGGACTGAGCCGGTTGTCGATTCGGACTATTCGTGGAGTTGGTCTCCGGCGCGACCGGCAGCGCCCGCGGCTCCCGCCACCTTGGAGATGTCCGTCGTGCCGCTGACTCGTTGCGGCATCCAGCTGACCATCCGGTTGAACATCTGGTTGAGCAGGTAGAAGGTCAGCAAGGAGTAGAAGGCGACCACGATGGCCACGATCACCAGGCGGGCTGTGTTGGTTTCCTGAACCGCCGCGGCGGCCATGAAGCCCAGCCCGGTCGGGAAGCCCAGGAACTCGGCGGCGATCGTCAGCGACCACCCGAGCCCACCGGCCAGCAAGAGCGCGGTGCGTAGTTCCGGCATGGCGCCCGGAACCACCACTTTGAAATAGGTGCGCAGCCGCGACGCGCCCAGCGTGCGGGCGCTCTCGATATACCTGTCGGGCACGTTGGCCACTGCGTTCATGGTCGCCACCACCAGCATCACCCACACGCCGAAGCCGATGAAGAGCGTGGTAGCGCGTAGGTCAACTCCGAGGGCGAACTGCATCCAGGGGATGGCTGCCAGCAGCGGGATCATTCTCAGGAAGTTGAACGGCGCCCACGAGATCTGGCGCAGGGCGGACCAGTAGGGGAGGGCGAGACCGGTGGCCAGGCCGGCGATCAACCCGACACCCAGGCCAGCTACCAGTCGGGACAGGGTCATGAAGGAATGGAAACCCAGCGCCAGGAACACAGCCGTCCAGGTCCTCGATTCAGCACCCTCTATGGCGGGGAACGGCGCCAACTCTCCGAACTGCAGGGTCAGTCCGGCAAAGCTGAACCCTCCGAACAAGTCCCAGTTGCCGGACAATCTGTAGAGGGCGTTGTAGATGATGTAGTCGAATCCTGGGACGAGCGGATGTTCAAGAGTCCCCTTGGGTGCGATGTACGACACGATCTGCCAGCCCACCAGCAGTACCGCCCAGGTGATGAAGAAAAGCGGATTGTTCTTCACAGCGTTCAAGATGCGCTCGGGCAGACGGACAATGCCCTTCCCGATCCTGATGACCGCTGCGACCGACCTTCGGTATCGGAAGACGAATGTGTAGGCCCACCACAAGACAACCCAGAAGGAGATGAATTGCCAGGTGAGATGGAGTGTGCCCTCTTCGAACTGCCAGTCTCCAAGCGACGAGAAGGCGAGGACGACCAGACCTGAGCCGAAGATCCAGGCGGCCCATCCGACCCAGAATAGGATCCTCAAGAGTCTGGTGAGGCTCAAACCTGGGTCGCTTCCTCTTCGGTGATTCCCAGGTGGGCCAGGATCGTCTTGGTGATATCCACCGCGCCGGCACTGGCTCGCACATCTTCATCACGGGGGCGGGGCAGGTCGACCGGGATGTCATCGACCAGTTTTCCTTCGGCCAGGAGGATCACGCGGTCGGCCAGGATCAATGCCTCCTCGATGTCGTGGGTCACGAAGAAGATGGTCTTCTGGGTCTCTTCCCACAGGTCGAGGAGCACGTCATGGAGATTGCGGCGGGTGAAGTAGTCGAGGGATCCGAAGGGTTCGTCCATGAGGATCACATCGGAGCCGACCGCCATGGCTGCCGCCAGCGCCACCCGCTTGCGCATACCTCCGGACAGTTCCCGGGGCCACGAGTCGGCGAAGTCGGTCAGCCCCACCGCGTCCAACCAGTGGGCGGTTGTGGACTTTCGTTCCTCGTCGTCCACCTTGAGGGCGCGGAGGCCGAACTCGACGTTATCGCGGACGTGAAGCCAGGGAAAGACGGTGTCCTGCTGGAACACCATCGCCCGGTCGGCGCCGGGCCCTTCGACAACTTCCTCACCCAGCCTTATCTGACCGGCGGTCGGCGGCTGAAGTCCGGCCAGAACCCGCAGCAGGGTGGTCTTCCCGTGCCCGGATCGCCCGACCACGCACACGAATTCGCCCGGTTGGACCTCGAAGTTGACATCGTGGAGGGCGTTGACCAGTTGGCCGGACCGGTGCTCGAACACGCACCATAGGCCCTCGAAGCTAACGACTCTTGACATAGCTGTTCCTCCTTGTCTACAGCCCAAGTCGGCGGCCGGCCTCGGACCACCTGGTCAGGTAACGGATGATCACCAGCAGCAATGCATCGACCACTACCGCAAGAACTCCGTAGAAGGTGATCAACGCCACGAGCGCCGATGGGGCTTGGAGTTGGCCGATCAGGAACCTCCAGATGTCGATCAGGTGCCCTCCGCCGACCTGTATTCCGAGCACCTCGACCAGGACACCCAGACCCCAGGCACCTGCCAGTGCTATGCGGAATCCCCCCGCGATCTCTGGAACTGTGCCGGGCAGGTAGACCCAGCGGAATATCGAGCGGGGTGTTCCGCCCAGGGTCAGGGCCGACTCCACGATCCCGACAGGGATGTTCTCGGCGGCCCGCCGGCTGAAGAAGTACATGAGCAGCGTCGTGTAGAAGGTGACCAGGCCGATGGTGGTCATGATCGGCACCTCTACACCGAACCAGATGACGAAGAACGGTGCGGCGATGAAGATGGGGGCGGTTCCGAAGAAGGAGGCGATCGGCGTGAACACCTGGGCGACCTTCGGGAACACGAGGCTGGACAGGCCGATCGCGAGACCGGCGATGGTGCCGAACGCAGCGCCGAGCAGGATCCGGATGATCGTCACGACCAGGTGAATGCCGTAGCCATAGCAATAGTCGGGTAGCTGGCCGATCGGAACCGGCAGAGGGCCACCGGTTAGGGCAGCGGTGTCAGATGTGTACTTCCATCCCATCAGGCTCGAGGCGACTTGCCTGAAAGGATTGTTGACGTTTGCCGGGTGAAGATCGGGGCAGGCGTGGACGAACTTGATCCTCATGTCCTGGCTGGTTCCGAGGTTGCTCCAGAAGTGGGCTATGGCGCCTTCCTCCCGGAACAGTCCCCACACCCCCTGGAGTATGTCCTGGAAGGGACCCACCGCGCCGAATGGCGGAGGGATGTCGTAGTGCCAAGGAGATGCCTCGAGGGAGAGCAATACCCAAGCAACGAAAAAAAGTGTTATCCCTATCGCAATGTAGACGATGCTGGCAATTCTGCGCCGTCTCTTGTCTCGTTGTGCCTTGGCTCTCACATCGAGAACGTCTGTGGAGGTCATCGTCACTGGATCTCAAGCCCCTTTACGTAGTGGCGACTGACGGAGCGTTCTTGGGAGGGTGATCTGGTTGGTCTCTAGTCCACAAGCCAACGCGGGGCCGGATGGCGATCCGACCCCGCGTCGGTCCTTCTCACTTGCCTGCACCAGGCAAGTCACGTTGTCTTCGGCGGATGAGACTAGCCGATCAGGGCTGCCTCAAGGAAGCGAAGACTGTCGTAGAAGTTGTAGTTGTCGTAGAGGGCCTGGGCCTGGTCGATCAGAGCCTGCTGGCTGGCCGACAGGTCCATGCCGCTCGCCCGAGCGAACAGGTCATCGGAGCGATCCTGCATGCCCTTGAGGTCGTAGTAGATCTCCTGGGCCAGCAGGAACTGTTCCAATCCCGCCTGAGTGTCGTAAGTCTCGGACAGGACTCCCCTTGCCTTCAGAGCCTCGATCTGGGTTCTGAACACCGTCTCGGGGTGGTAGCTCGGCAAGCTCAGGTCCCACAGAGCTTCCTGGTCTTCCCAGTTGAAGGACGGATCGATCGTATCCCAGATCACTCCGATGTCTGCGGGCTCCATGGTGAGGCCGCGCTTCTCGTTAATGATGTTGGCCTCGATCTCCCAACCCGTCTCCTGGACCGCGGGATCCTCGAGATAGGCGAGAATACGGTTCGCCATCGCTACGACCCGATAGGCGAGGTCCTTGTTCTCCTCGACCCATTCGCGGCGAGCCAAGAGGCCGGTGCCGCCAACGGTGGATGAGGCGATCGCGGTCTGCTGTGACAGGGCGTCGTGCTCGTACATCATGGCGAAGTTGATCAGCGGATCCCACCCGTTGCGCATCATCTGCACGAGGGTCGGAGCGCCATAGGGCATGGCGAACTCGATCCGGCCCGCTTGTGCGGAGAGCTGCACGATGGTCGGGTCATCCACGTACACCGGAGTGGAGTAGTTACGCCAGTCGTTGGTGGTGATGCGGATGGGCTGGGTGTTACCCGCGTCGTCCAGCACCGGGGTTCCGTCCAGGCCTAGGAGGACCAACGGGTTGCCCTCGCCGTCCAGGGCCGGAATGTCCTCCACTACGTCCTCCCACCACTGGGGCAGGTAGGCGAAGAAGGCATCCGAGTACTGGGACTGCGTCGTGCTGTGCGGCGGGATATGGACTTCCTTACCGACCAACTGCTGTACCGCAGCGGTGGCCGCGTCCGTGAAGCTCATGCCCTCGTCCATGAACTCGAGCGCTGTCTTGGCCTCGCTGTCCGGGGCTACGAGGATCGCATAGCCGACGTAGATGTCAGCAAAGTGGATGGGCGGAATGGTCTGACCGAAGGTCTCCAGCGTTCCGAAGACGCCAGGTACCCAACCCTGCGCGACATCGCCGTCACCACGCTCCAACCAAGGAACGATCTCCTGGGAGGCGGTGAAGTAGTGATAGGTGGGCTGGTTCGGAGTGATGGTGATACCCCATTCCTCCCACCATCCCAGCTCGATCGGGATCTGCCAGTAGGCAAGGTCGGCACAGCACGGATAGATGCCCATACGAACCTCTGCGGCGCGGATCTCGGGCGCCGTGACCATCATGGACTCTTCGAGAGCCATCTGGGCTTCCTCGGCCGCCATCTCGGCTTCCTCAGCCATCGCAGCAGCCTCATCGGCCTTCATCTGGGCCTCTTCCAGAGCTGCCTGGGCCTCAGCATCGCCTGCCTCCGCCGCCGCCTGGGTGGCTTCGAGGTCGGCCTGAGCCTGTTCCAGGGCCGCCTGGGCCGCCGCTGCATCGGCTGCGGCCGCGTCGGCTTGCGCCTGGGCTTCCGCCGCCTGGGCTGCCGCTGCGTCGGCTTGCGCCTGAGCCGCAGCTGCCTCGGCCTCGGCCGCCTGGGCCTCCGCCGCCGCCTGGGCTGCCGCTGCGTCGGCTTCGGCCGAACCGTCGTCGCCGCAGGCTGACGCCAGCAACGCTAGGGCCACCATCAAGATGATGGCGCCACGAAACTTCTTCATACGAGGTCCTTCCGCTCGCTTGCTTGCCATGTTGGGCACAGTCAATTCCCAAGGATCACGCCGCGTACCGGCGCAACCCGTATTTATAGCGCCTGTCGCTCTCCGATCCCAAAGGGCTTCACAGACTCGGGGCCTGGGGGCTCGGAGAGGACTATGCACTACGTCTGCCGGTGCCGGAACGGCTGGCCGGGTCACTGTAGCAGGGACCCCCGGAACGCGCCCATGAGAGCGCACCTCCCCGCATCGATTCTCGGCCCCGATGAGGCGCCTATCCGTACGGTGTCGGCGACTGTCCGCTCGGTGCCAGGGAGAGGTAGAGGCCGCGCCGGTCGCCCGATACGGAGCCGGTTACATCGGCATTCGTGATCAGGTCGGTGCGGTAGACGTGGTGCGTGTTGACGTAGACGACACCGATGAACGGGTACCCGTTCTCCGCTTCGAGCAGCTGGACCCTCCGGAACACATCTGAGCGGTCCTCGTCGCTCGCCGTCGCCAGGTCCGTCAGCGCCGGGATCAACTCGGGGAGGACTTCCTCGGAAGGCGCCTGCCAGCCCGGCCTCGGGAGCACGTAGCGGTAGGGGTTGGCGTACCAGCCGTGGCGGGTCACGGTCAGGTCGTAGTCGGAAGTGACGAGCCTGGCGAGCCAGGTGGCTCGGTCAACGGGGACCGGCTCGACCCTGACCCCGGCCTCGGCCCACGAGGCCACTAGGACGTCGAAGAAGGCCTCCGGGTACTCCTGCTCCGGATAGAGCAGTTCGAGGCTGACCCCGCCCTCGTACCCCGCCTCTGCCAGGACCTGCGCGGCCGCCTCGACATCCCGTTGGTATCCCGGTAGCTCGGTAGGACCTAGACCGGACGCGAGCAGGGGATGGGAGGTGGACCACGGCTCGGCCTCACCGGCGAAGGCGGTGTCGGCCAGTCCCTGGCGGTCCAGGGACAGCCATGCGGCCCGAACCACCGCGCCGTCCGCGGTCATGCCCCTGCGGGCGGCATGGAGCCAGATGGTCCAAGCCGGCGTTCCTACCACCTCGAGCTGCGGATCCCCGAAGAGGCCGATCGCTGCCTCGATGGTGTCGGTCCGGATGAGAGCCACTTCCCCCGACTCGAGGGCGGACACCCGGTCCTGCTCGTTCTCGATGATGCGAACCCGGAGCAGTTCGTACCCGGGGAGGGCAGCCGGATCCCAGTAGTCCGGGTTGGGTTCGAGAACCAACTCCGAGCCCGGCGTGTAGGAGACGAACCGCAACGGCCCGGTCCCCACCGGCTCCGTTCCGTGGGCGGGTGCCGACTCGGTCAGTATCGACGAGAACCCGCTCCCGGTGGGGTCGGCTACTTCGAACAGGAAGGCGCTCGACGGCTCCCTCAACTCGAAGACTACCGTGTAGTCGTCGGTTGCGGTCACGCTCTCCAGGTTGCGGGCCCGTTGGCTTACGACCGGGCTTCCGTCGGTGAGGGCCCGCGTGACGCTGTAGACCACGTCCCGAGCCGTGAAGTCGGCGCCGTTGTGGAACCTGACGCCCTGCCTCAAGTGGAAGGTGTAGGTCCTGCGGTCCTCGGAGATGCTCCATTCGGTGGCAAGGCGGGGCAGTACCTCACCGGAGGGGCTGGTCCAGGCCAGGGTCTCGTAGACGGTGGTCAGCGCCGGAGCGTCCCGACCGCTGCCGTCGGAGTTGATCGGATCCAGCGTGCCTATGCCGGCCGGTTCCGCGATGACGATTTCGACGATCTCCGGCGCCTCGGGCGGGCCGGCAGTGGTGGTGGTCACCTCAGCCGGGATCGAGGTGGTGGTGGTGGGAGGGGTGGTCGTCGTGGATTTCGACGTGGTGCCGGGTGGGGCCGATGTGGTGGTCGTGGCCGGTTGTGAGGTGGTAGTCGTGATTGGCTGAGTGGTCGGAGGCTGCGTGGAGGGGGGCGCATCCCGTTCGCTCGTCCCGCAGGCCACGGCGAAGAGGACAAGGATCGGGAGTATCCACTGGAGGTGACGGATCGCGCCGGCTCCTAGCGGTGACTGAGCCCGTTCATGACTACCCGGACTCGCTTCCCGAGTTGCGGACCGCGCCGGGGTGCGATCAGATCGAGAACGGATGAGTCGCCCCGTTGACGGTCACGGTGTAATCCCCGGGCTCGAACCCGTTACCGATCGGTACCACCACCTCGAACGGCTCGATTACCTGGGCGCAGGCGGAGCCGGGTTCCGGCGCCACGCTCCAGACCATGACGGTGTAGTCGCTTCCGTCCTCCGTGACCTCGGTGAAGGTCTCGTGGCAGGGTGTGGGATGGTCGCCTTCGATCTCCACCGACACCTGCGGTGGGAAGGACTCGAGGATGGACACCTCCACACTGCGGATGTGGGCCGGCGGGTCCTCCGCGGTCGGTTCGTCCGCCTCGATGGTGGTCGTGGTCTCTTCGACCGGCGCGGGCCGGGTGGCGATTGTGGTGTCGGTGATGGGATCCTGGGCGGTGGTGATCCCGGACGACGTTCGTTCGTCGGAACCGCAGGCAACCGACACCATCGCCAGCACAGCGACGACGAGGAGGACTGCCAGGAGCTTCCGGCGTAGCCGGTGGCCGAATTGCATGCTCGGAAAGTCTATCCGGCTACAGGGTTAGGACAGCCGGAGGATGATGATGCCGGCCAGGGTGATCAGGTTGATCCGGGTGGAGTCACGGATGGCGTTCCAGCTCTCCGACTGCCAGCTGACGAACCACTCGGCGCCCACCACCTGGATGACGAGGAACCAGACCACCAGGGCCGCCATGAAGGCCAGGTAACCGAACAGTTTGGCCGCTTCCCAGGCGTCGGCCGGTGCACCGAGGTTGGTAGCCAGGTAGTAGCTACCGACCAGCGACAGCACGGTGACCGCCACCTCGAACAAGAGGATCGTGACAAAGGCGATCCGGTGGAGGGCCGGCGACCGGATCTCTCGCCACTGCGTTCCCTTGTCCATATTGGTGGTGTCCATCGTCATGATGTGTTCGACGAAGGCCAGGTTGGCGCCGGGTGCGGTGAGGTTGTTGAGCACCACGATGCCGCCCATCACTCCGGTACCGAGCAGGATCAGCAACGGGATGAGGCGGAAGACCATCTCGACGGTGGTGATGTCGGCGTCGATCGCTCGTCCTCCTCGGTCGGCTTCCGGTCACGGGGGCCACCAGAATAGGGGCCAGGGCAGGAGTGTGGTCGGAAACGATCGGCTCGTCACCCCGACCGCGCGGCGCCTGTCTGCGATTGGCACGCCTGGCGTCGTCACCACGTACCACCCGGCACCGCCTGCGAGTGCGAGAGAGACGCTGATCATCCACGGATTCGGTGACGTGGCTCTCGATCCCGTCTTACATGCCGACGTTCCCCTCGGAGGGATGTGGCGCGGCGTTATCGGGGCCCGGTGAGGTGCACCGGTCTGGCGGCGCGACTCTCGCGTTCTTTCCGGGCTCGGACGCTAGACCCGGCGGGCCATCATCTTGTCGATCACCCCGCCGATGGTGGTGGTGAACACCTTCAGCGACATTTCGCTCAGCTCCTTCGAGCAGTCGGCCGGGGCGAAAGTCTGGGGCTCGGCAAGGCGCGCCCAGTGCGGGGCCAGGGTGTTCGGGCCGGTTATGCCTCCCTTGCCGACATCGCTTGCTACGTAGAGGGTGGTGGTGACAGCCGAGTTGATGATCCTGATCGTGCACATCTCGCACGGTTCGAGCGAGGTGACCAGGGTGTGACCCTTCAGATTCCCGCCATCAGGATGCGTGTCCTCGTATACGTTCAGCGCCGACATCTCGGCGTGCAGGTCGCTTCTGAACCTGGGCGCCAGCATCCGGTTGCGGTCGCTGACCAGAACCTCTCCGTCGGGATCGAGGATCAGGCAGCCCACCGCGGCGTTGCCCTCGAGTCCGCCCGTGATGGCTTCCTGGATGGCCTGGCGGGCGATGGCGTCATCCGGTCTGGCTCCGTCAAAGGCCTCAACGCGTTCCCGCAGATCGAGCAGCTGCTGTTTCGTCTCGGCCGGGATGGTCCCGGCCCCATCAGGATGTAAGCTCATGTCGTGCCCAGGTTCTACTCCGCGCTCCCGTTGCTTGTCAACCGGCAATTGCTCGGAGTGAGGAGCCGGGCACCGTCGCTCCGGGCCACCAGCGCTGTCTTGACCCGGGGTGATGGCGGACCGACGGCTTGAAAGGACGGAGTTCGGGCATATGGCGGGACAACCTCTCGATCTGGTGGTAACCAACGGCACGGTCGTGACGGGCGGCGGACGCTACCGGGTGGCGGTCGGCGTCAAGGACGGCAAGGTGGCCATGCTGGCTCCCGAGGAGTTGATGCCGTCTGCCAAGAAGACCATCGACGCACGGGGCAACTACGTGCTCCCGGGGGTGGTGGACTCCGAGGCTCACCCGGGGTGCTACGTGCCGTTCGACTACGACATGACCACCGAGTCGCGGGCGGCTGCCACTGCGGGTATCACCACCTGGGGTATCCAGGCTCCGACCACTCGTTTGGGCACGAAGCCGTTCAAGGAAGTGGTGGGCAGGGCCGACGTGGTCTCGTTCAACGAGTCGTTTCCTTCGGGGCGGGACGTGATCAACGAGGTGAGCCATGTCGACGCCTACCTGACCTACATGCTCGAGACCGACCAGCACGCCCGAGAGATCCCCCAGTACGCCGAGGAACACGGGGTCACCTCCTTCAAGCTCTACCTGCAGACCCGTTCGATGAAGGGCATGTCGGACGAGGACGACACCAACTGGCCGTCCCGGCGGGCCGGCCTGGGTACGGGCATCGATGACGGCACGGTCTACCTGGTGATGGAGGAGGTCGCCCATATCGGCCATCCGGGGATCGTTCACATCCATCCCGAGAACTGGGAGATCGGGCGGATCTTCGAGGACCGCCTTCGGAGTAGCGGCCGCACCGACTTCGGTTCGTGGACCGACCGCTCACCCGATTTCCTCGAGGCCCACCACGTCCGCTCATACGCCTACCTGGCCATGCAGACCCCCGGCCACGTTCCCCTCTACCTCCAGCACTGCACCACCAAGCTGTCCTTCGAGGAAGTGGCCCGAGCTCGCGCCGAGGGTCTGGAGCTGTACGCGCAGACCGGTCCACCATGGCTCTGGGCCGAGCCCGAGTACGGCTGGAGGATCAACGTCCCGCTCCGCCGCAGGGACAACATCGAGGCGCTCTGGGTGGCGCTGGCCGAGGGCATCGTGGACGTCGTCGGGTCCGATCACGTGGTTGGATGGGAGCCGTCCTCCCACGAGGAGATGTTCAACCCGGTGATCTGGGATTGCCGTACCGGGTTCTCGAGGGTGGAGTTGTTCCTGCCCGTGATGCTGTCGGAAGGGGTCAACAAGGGCCGCATCAGCCTCGAGCGGGCCGTCCAGGTGAGTTGCGAGAACCCCGCCAAGACCTCCGGCCTCTGGGGAACCAAGGGCTCGCTCCTCCCGGGCTTCGACGCGGACATGGTGATCATCGACCTGGGTCGGGAGGTGAAGGTCGGCAAGGAGCACATCAACACCAGGTCCGGATGGTCGATCATGGAAGGCCATACCTTCACCGGCTGGCCGATCATGACCATCCTGCGGGGCGAGGTCAGCGCGGAATGGGCGGACGACTCACCCGGGATGCGTCCGGTCGGAGATCCGCGGGGCCACTACCTGCCTCGCAAGCTGGGGCCCAGCCATCAGGTCCTGGACGCCAACAGCCCGGCCCGGGTGGCCCCCACCCAGCGCTGGCTGGCCGACAAGTTCGCCCGACCCGGCTTCGCCCCCGAGACCACGAAGTACACCCGGCCCATCGGGGGTTGACGATGCCTATCTGGGACGACGTCCTCACCGAGACGGATCGGACGGTCTTCGCCGCGGCCGGTTGGGGCAAGCGGGCCGGGTACGGCGACCGTCCCGCCATCATGGTCATCGACGTCAACTACAACTTCTGCGGGGACCGAGCCGAGCCGATCCTCGAATCGATCGAGCGGTGGCGTTACGCGTGCGGGCCCGAGGCCTGGGAGCGCGGGATCCCCGCCATCCAGGACATCCTCGACGTGGCGCGCGCCAAGCGCCTTCCGGTCATCTACACCACCAACCCGCGCCGGGCCGACGGCTTCGACCTCGGGATCTGGTCGCTGAAGAGCACCCGGGCGGAGGACGAGGTGGACGTGATGGGGCATAAGGGCAACGAGATCGTGGCCGAGGTGGCGCCCCGACCCGACGACCTGTTCATCGAGAAGCGCAAGCCGTCTGCCTTCTTCGGAACGCCGCTGGTGAGCCACCTCACCATGATGAGGGCCGATTCGCTCATCCTCACCGGCACCACCACCAGCGGATGCGTGCGCGCCAGCGCCGTGGATGCCCTCTCGAACGACTTCAAGGTGACGATCCCGCATGAAGCGGTGTTCGATCGTGGCGAGGTGTCACACAAGATCGCCCTCTTCGACCTGCATATGAAGTATGTGGACGTCACCGACCTGGACGACGTTCTCACGTACCTGAGAGACCTGCCGGTGGGCTTGTTCGACGACACCTATCCGCCTGCCGCCGCGGCTGCCGGGAGGGAGTTGCTGTGAGCCTTGACTTTTCCATCAGGAAGGTCATCAACCAGATCGAGGAGGAGCGGATCAGGGAGGGGATCGAAGCAGATCCGCCGCTCCGCAAGGCAGTGGTGGCGGCAGTGATACACAACCCCTACGCGGGGAGTTACCACGAGGACCTGTCGGAGGCGGTCGCGTTCTCGGCCGGCCTGGGTCGGATCCTTGGGGAGATGGCCATGGACGCCCTGGGAGAGCCGGTCGTGTCCTACGGCAAGGGAGGGATCGCCGGACTAGATGGATCGCAGGAGCACGCGGTGATGTTCCTTTCCACCGCCTTCGCCAACCCGCTCCGCCAGACGCTCGGAGGGGGAGTCGCCTGGATGTCCTCGGCCACCATCGTGGCGGCGGCCGGAACCCCGATCACCATCCCGCTGGCCCACAAGGACGCCCTCTATGTCCGCGATCACTACGACGCCATAACGCTGTATCCCGGCGACGCTCCCCGGCCGGACGAAGTACTGGTGGCCGTGGGGGTCGCCAACCGGGGGAGGCTCAACGCCCGGATGGGAGGCCTGGCGGCCGAAGACGTGATCGGCGAGGACGGATTGCGCTAACGCGGTGGGCAGACCACGCCGGACCGCGATCGTCAACATCGGGACTCTGGTCACGGGTGACCTGGCCGGCCCGGTCACGGATGCGGAGGCGCTGTTCATCGAGGACGGGTCCATCGTGTCGATCGGATCCTCCGAGGGCTACGAGCACGCCGACCAGGTGATCGACGCCAACGGGGCCACCGTCGGGCCGGGATTGATCGACTCCCATTGCCACGTGGTCATCGGTGACTTCACCCCTCGCCAGAACGTGGTCGGCTTCCTCAGCTCGTACGTGCACGGTGGGATAACCCAGGTGATCTCACCCGGAGAGATCCACGCGCCGGGTCGACCGCACGATGCCGACGGGGTGGTCGCCCTGGCCGTGTTCGCCCAGCGGTCATGGAGCAATTACCGGCCCAACGGGATGAAGGTCAACGGCGGAGCGGTGGTGCTCGAGCCGACCCTCCAGCCCGAGCACTTCCGTTATCTGGCTGACCAGGGGGTGTGGCTGGCCAAGTTCGGGTTCGGCCGGTACGAGGACCCGGCCGACGGACTGCCGCAGGTCCGGGCGGCGCAGGAGGTGGGGATCAAGGTGATGTGCCATTCGGGTGGGGCGTCCATCCCCGGTTCGAAGCCCATCACCACCGATCATCTGATGCTGCTCCGTCCTGACGTGTGCGGCCACATCAACGGTGGCCCCTCGTCGCTTGACGATGACGGAGTCGTCCGGATCGTGTCCACGACCGATCTGGTGCTCCAGATCGTCCAGGCCGGTAACCTGCGGAGCGCCATCCAGATAGTGGAGTCGGTGCTCGAACACCGGGCTGAGCACCGGGTGATCATCGGGTCGGACACGCCCACCGGGACCGGTGTCATGCCGCTGGGCGTGCTCAAGACGATGGCCGAACTCTCCTCCCTCACAAATGCCGATCCGGCCACCGTGTGGGCATGGGCCTCGGGGGTGACGGCGGACGTCTACGGCTTGGATGCGGGGAAGGTCGAGGTGGGCCGGGCGGCCGACCTGGTGATCGCCGATGCGCCCTGGGGATCGTATGGCGGAGACGCCCTCGGCGCCCTCGCCAGGGGCGACATCCCGGGCATCACCGCGGTCCTAATCGACGGCCGGGTCCGCGCCTTGCAGAGCCGCAACACCCCCGCCGCGGCCCGCCAGGTGACCGTCACCCCCGAGATCGGTGAGCTCCCCGGCTCTGCCCACGTCTGAACCGCATCAGCGGAGGTACTTGCGGGCCACGGCCGCGTCGCGAAGGTCGTCTCGCTCGTTCGGCCGGAACTTCCCCCTCCACTTCGAGGCAAAGGACGGTGTCGACTCTCCTACCGCCTCCCTGAGTAGTTGCTCAATCATGGAGGAGAGAGACATCCCACGACTTCGGGCGTAGCTCTTGGCTACCGGGATCAACTCGGCGTCCACGGTGATGGTGAGCTTCCTCGTCATGCTCCTCCTGTACACGTATACACATAAACGTATCGTCCCTCTAACCGATGGGGAATCCGGGATGGGTTCAGGTTGCCGATCCGCCGGGAGACCATCTACAACCAACTACTATCGCCGCGAGAGTCCGCGCTCTGGGCAAGGGGTTCAGTAAGACTCCGACCAAGGCACGTCCGTGTCACGTAGGCGCATTCAGGACAGGTCACGACCGCGTCAGGAGCAGTGGACGTCGAGAAGCCGCCAGAGGAGACCGAGAAATGAGCCTAGAACACGAGGTAACCGTTCCGGCCAGGGAGGGTCGGGGTGTCTACGTCCGCAAGGGTCAGTTGCTGGACATCGTCGATGTCGAAGGCCACCAGGTCGGGGATTTGATCGCGTGGTTCCGCAACGATCCCTCCGAGTACCTGTCTCCGACCCACACCGTGTCGTGCAACGCCTCGATCGAGTTGGCGACGGGATCGCAGGTCTTCTCCAACCGACGCAACCCGGTGTTCACCATCGTCCGGGACGACGTGGAGCGCCACGACATCATCGTGCCGTGCTGTGACCACGAGCGTTTCAAGCGGGACTACGACCTCGACGATCACGACCATTGCCTGGCCAACCTCTACCAGGCGCGCGACCTGCTCGGGGAGGACTTCGGCTTGCAAGGCGAGATGGCCTGGAACGTGTTCATGCACAACCGGGTGACCGACGACGGGGACGTGGTGACCGATCCCGCCGCCCACGACGCCGGCGCCACGATGACCCTGCTGGCCCACGAGGATCTGGTGGTGCTCCTGTCCGCCTGCCCCCAGGACCTCACCCCGTGCAACGATTTCAACCCCACCTCGATGCTCATGAGGCTTCGGGAGGACTAGTGGTCTGTCTGCGAAACAACCGGGTGCTCTGGCGGCCATCGGAGTCCCGTCGCTGCGTTCCGCTTCCTCAACGTACCCTGCGGGTACGCCTTCGTCAGCGGGCCTTGCGAGGAACACCGCTGCCTCGCCATACCACACCGCCATTACACAGACAGACCACTAGACGGCACAACTAGACGGTTAGGAGGACCTGATGACCACAACGATCCGGCACGAACCGGACGCCGCCCGCCTGGCTGAATCGGCTCGCAAGATCCGCTCACCGTTTGAACTCGACCTGTCTCTCCGGTTCTACTCGCCGCAGGCCAACCTCGACGGCATGCAGCATCCGCAGATAGCCGATTGGCATCGCTACGTCGGCGAGGAGTGGACCCCGCCACCCACGCCCTCCGGCGGGCGGCGGGTGGCGCTGCTGATCCCTTGTACCAAGTACAAGCCCTACTCGACCAGCCGGGAGCATCGGGCTATCAACCGGGCGCTTCTGGAAGCGGGTTGGCGTCCCGAGGGAGCCTCTACCGCACCGGCGGGTATGGTCGGTCACCTCGACGACGGGGAGAGTCCGGATCTTCTCCATGACGGACCGCTCCGGCGTGGCGACGTGTTCCTGGACCGGTTCGTGCTGTCGGAGCCGATGGCGATCGTGCCCTATTCCCACATCTACTACTGGCGAGACGCCCCCAGCCCCGCCGCTTGCTACGACGATCCCGGTCTGTTCGAGGCGCGCGGGACCTCGGTGTCGCCGGAGCGGCCCGACTGCACGGCAACTCCGCTCGCGAACGGGAAGTGGAGGTGGGGTCCGGCGGAGCGCCAGGCCTTCGCCGAGACCCACAACTATCTGGCCGTGATCATCCGCCGGTGCCTGGTCCGGCTGTCGCCCGCCTATGCGGAGACAGGGGCGTGGGTTTCACCCGGATTGACTCATCGCAGCTTCCTGGCCGACGACGCGTTCCGGCGCGCGGAGGGTCTGCCGCGGTCTCGAAAGGGCACTGCCGGGCCGGTCAAGCTGGTAGGGGTCCTGGAGGGCGCGCCGAGCCTGGTCACGATGATGCCCACCCAGGATCAACTGGAGGACGCCCGCAGTCGCTTGGCGGGACGGCTGGAGGCGGAAGGCCGCCCGGCCACGCCGGCCGCGGTCCGGGCGGTCTACGCCCGCGGGGACGGGAACGACACCCCGCTCGGTCTGCCAGAGGCGCTCACCCATCTCACGGGTTGGCTCGACACGGTATGAGTGAGGACCTGGAGGGGCTGCGGAGCGCCGTCGCCTCGACCGCCCGCATACTGGCTTCCGCCGGGCTGGCCGAGGCCTTCGGGCACGTCTCTGCCCGGACTCCCGCCGGGTTCCTGATCACGAGCACCAGCCCGCTGTTCGAGGCCACGGCCGATGACGTGATCCGGGTCGAGGCCGGCGTGCCTGCCGGGGGGCCGACCCACGCTGCTCCGCTGGAAATGCCCATGCACGCGGCCATCTACGACTCCCGTCCCGATGTAGGGGCCATCTGCCGCGGCCACCCGCCGTACGTGGTGACCTGGGGGGTGTCCGCCGAACCGCTGCCCCTGCTGCACGGGCTGGGCGGCATGGCGGGCCGGACCGTTCGGACGCACCCGGAGATCGAGTTGGTCAAGACGGCTGAGGCGGGCAAGTCGGTAGCCCGGACCCTCGGGGATGATTCCAGCGTCCTGCTGGCCGCCAACGGGTGCCTGGCGGTGGGCGCCGACCTCCTGGAGGCTGCTACCCGCCTGTGGTTTCTGGAGGAGCGGGCACGGGTGGTGGTCCAGGCTCGCAGCGCCGGCCTGACCCCGCTGACGGTCCGCGAGTACACCTGGGACCGGCGCTTGTCCGACTCCGCCCCGGAGTTGGTTCGAGCGCGGGAGTGGATGCGCCGGTCCTTCGCCCCCGATCAGGACAAGGGAGGCAGTCCATCATGAGCGAACCTGTCGGCAAGCAGCTCGACCACCACCCGGAGATGTCCGCCCACGAGGCCGACGCCTACCGGAACGACTTCGTCCGCCACCTTTGCCAGACCGTGCCCGGCATCAAGGAGAGCGTGATCGTGGACGCGGCCGGCTGCTCGCTCAAGACGGCCGAGGGTCGGATCCTTCTCGACATGATCTCGGGCATCGCGGTGTCCAACCTGGGTCATTGCCATCCCGCGGTGGTCAAGGCCGTCCAGGACCAGGTTGCGCGGTTCTCCCATGTTGACGTGTACGGCCGGTTCACCCTGCCCCCGCAGGTGGAGATCGCCCGGCGGCTGGCGTCGGTCACGCCCGGCGATCTGGATGTGGCCTTTCTGACGAGTACCGGAACGGAGGCGACGGAGGGCGCCTTGAAGCTGGCCCGCAAATACACGGGCCGTCCGGGGTTCGTCGCGTTCCAGCGTTCGTTCCATGGGCGCACGTTGGGCTCGCTCTCCGTGACCTGGCGGGAGGAGTGGCGCAAGCCGTTCGAGCCCCTTCTCGAACCGGTGCGCTTCGCTCCCTTCGACGACCTCGATGCGGCCGACCGGGCCATAGACGACGCCATAGCGGCGGTCATAGTGGAGCCCATCCAGGGCGAGGGCGGGGTTCGCATCCCTTCGGACGGGTTCCTTCCGGGACTCCGGGAGCTCTGTACCGAACGGGGTGCGTTGCTGATCTGCGACGAGGTCCAGGGCGGCATGGGGCGCTCCGGCAAGTGGTTCTCATGCCAGAACTGGGGGGTGACGCCCGACGTCATCACCGTGGCCAAGGCCTTCGGGGGCGGCCTTCCCCTGGGCGCGTTCATCTCCACCGCCGAGATCTTCTCCACCTTCCTGGACCCGCCCCTGTCCCACCTCACCACCTTCGGCGGGAACCCGGTCTCCTGCGCCGCCGCCATAGCCGCCTTCGACGTGATCCGGAACGAGGGCCTGGTGGAGCGGGCCGCGGATATGGGGGTGTACCTCCGCAGCGGCCTCCGTTCCGTCCGCCGGGACCATCCCGGGACGTTGGCAGGCATCCGCGGCATGGGCCTGTGGTGTGCGTTCGACGTCCAACCGGCCGAACTGGCTCAGCCCCTGGTGGAGGAGATGGCCCGCCGCGGGGTAGTGGTCGGGTCGATGCTCAACTCGGCCGGAACGGTCCGGGTGGCCCCACCGCTGGTGGTCGAGCAGGAACACATCGACCGGTTCCTCGGGATCCTGGAAAGCTCCCTGAACACCCTGGAGGGCTGATGCCGCCTTCCGTTCCTCCCGGCGAGCATTTGATCGTCCGGGGTGCCTGGGTGCTGACCATGGGACCCGTTGGTGCCATCGAGGACGGGGCCGTCCATATCGAGGGTGGCGGGATCACCTCGGTGGGTCCTTACCGGGAGTTGAGGAGGCAGCATCCAGACGTGGCCGTGGTGGGCGACGAGCACAGCATCGTGCTTCCGGGTCTCATCAACGCCCACACCCACCTCTCCGAGGCGCTCATTCCGGGCATGGGCTCGGAGCTGAGCCTCTACGAATGGGGCGAACGCCTGGTCACTCCCGTTTCGAGGAACCTCACGGCGGAGATGGCGCGGGAGGGGACCATCCTGAAGGCCGCCGAGATGATCCGTTCGGGGATCACCTTCGTCAACGACATGTTCGTCCACTCGAATCCCGGGACCCGCGCATCGCTGGGCGTGGTCGAGGGCCTCGTGGAAGTGGGCCTTCGTGGAGCCGTCAGCTTCGGGGCGGAGGATGCCCTGGGCGACACCTCCTCGATCCCCCCGATGGGGGTGGAGGAGGTCCTTGAGGAGCATCACGATCTGGCGGCCGCTGCTCGGGAGTCCGGCCTGGTGGGATTCCGGTACGGAATCGGGACCCTGCTCGGGCAGTCCGACGAGCTGCTCGAGGCCGGAGCGGCTGCCTGCCGCGAGAACGGCTGGGGGGTTCACACCCATCTCTCCGAGGTACGGGAGGAGGTTGTCCACTCCTCCTTGCGGTGGGGGCGGCGCCCGGTGTCGCAAGCCGCTCACCTGGGCTTTCTCGATGTCCCTCTCCTGGCGGCTCACGCCATCTGGGTCACCCAGGAGGACATCGAGATCCTGGCCGGGGCGCGGGCGGGGATAGCCCACAACCCGGTCGCCAACATGATCCTGGGCTCCGGCGTGTGCCCGCTGGCGCGGCTCCGAGCAGCGGGCCTCGAGGTGGGGATCGGAACCGACGGGGCGGCTTCCAACGACTCCCAGAACATGTTCGAAGCCGTGAAGATGGCCGCGCTCCTCCAGAAGGTTCACGAGTTGGATCCCGCAGTGATCTCGGCCGATGAGGTCCTGGAGATGGCGACCATCGGCGGCGCCCGGGTGCTGGGCGTTGATAGCGAGGTGGGCAGCCTGGAGGCCGGGAAGCGGGCCGACCTGGTCCTGCTCAGCGGAACGGTCGAGCTGGCCGCCGTCCACGACCCCTACCAGCAGGTCGTCTACTGCGCCGGTCCGGGCTCGGTCAGCGATGTCTGGGTCGACGGGCGCCGGCTCTTGGCGGAACGATCCCTGACCACTATCGACGAGGCCGCCCAGATAGCCCGGGGGCGGTCGCTGGCCCGCGCAGTGGTCCGGGAAGCGGGGCTGAGCGGGGTTCACTCCCTCTTATGACCCGCGTGGCGGTCATCGGAGGGGGCCACAACGGTCTGGTCTGCGCATGCTTCCTTGCCAACGCCGGTCTCGACGTCACCGTCTTCGAGGCCAACGCGACGGCGGGCGGATGTATCTGGACCGACCAGCTTGCTTCCGGCTACCGCCTGGAGCGGGGCGCCATCGATCACGGCATGATCCTCGGCATCGCTGAAGAGCTGGGCCTGGCCCGGTTCGGCCTGGAGTACGCCTTCCGGGAGGTGTCGGTCGGGGCAGGCTTCGGGGACGGCACGCGGTTGCTGTTCCACGGGGACCTGTCAACCACCCTGGCGGGTTTCGGCGCCCTCGACCCCCGAGACGTAGAGGGCTACCGGAAGCTGTCGGAGCTGGGAACCGGTCTGCTGGGGATGATGGACGCCTTCGCCACCCCGCCGTCGCTGGCCCAGATCGCCGAGCTGGGACCCATAGCAGGGTTCGACCCGCTCCGGACGGTCCTGGCCTCGGCCGAGAAGGTGGTCGGCGCCCACATCGCCGATCCGCACCTGGCCGCTGCTCTCACCATGTACGGGGCGTTCAGCCAGCTCCCCCCGTGGGTACCCGGCACCGGCCTGTTCGGCCTGCTGCTGGCCGGTTCGCACGGCCACGGGGCCGGGCGCCCCATCGGCGGCTCCGTCCAGCTGGTCAATGCCCTGGTCGGTGCCCTCGAGTCGGCCGGCGGGAAGATCCTCACCGACACTGCGGTGGCGTCGATCCATCGGTCGGGCGCCGAGTCGAGGATCACCACCGCGGCCGGGGACACCGCAACCTTCGACCGGGTGGTCTCGGCGCTCGACGTGGCGCGCACCGCCCGGCTTATGGCCGAGCCCGTGCCGGAGCTCGACGAGGCGGCCCGGATGGTGACCAGCGGATCCCTCAACGTTGCCGAGTTCAAGGTGGATCTGGCGCTGTCCGCCGTGGCCGAGCCCGGTCGGTTCGGTCACCCCGAGGCGATCTGGCTGCTGCAGCAACACCCCGGCTCCATGGACCGGTCGTTCGGCGAGATCGCGGCCGGCCTCTATCCATCGGAACCGGCCATGCTCTGGGCCTCGCCCTCGGCCCTGGACCCGTCGGCCGCGCCCGAGGGTGGCGGCGTAGCCTGGTTGTCGACCTTCGTGCCGGCCCGTCTCAGGCATGGGGATTGGACGGGGGCGGAGGTGTCGAGGCATGCAGAGCGCGTGATCGACGGCTACCGGGCCATCACGGGCGTCTCGCTCAGGGACCGGATCGTTGACAAGCGGGTAACCGGCCCTGTGGACTGGGAGAGGCGCATGGGCGCCAGGTTCGGCAATCCCAACCACATCGACATGACCATCGACCAGATGTTCTCGCTCCGGCCCGGCGCCGGCCGGGGTTACCGGACCGCCGTTCCCTGGCTCTACCTGACGGGCGCCGGCACGTTCCCGGGCGGAGGCTTGTCGGGTGTGCCGGGCAAGAACGCCGCGCTGACCGTGCTCCACGACTTGGGCCGCAAGCGTTCCCGGCAGGCTGAGCCGTCCACCATGTCGACGCTGGTCCGCGGTTGGCGCATGTACCGTTCCCTGAAGAAGCGATGATCGACAACGACTGGCAGCTCATCGACCTGGTCACCGGGTACCAGCCTGCCGCGGCGATCACGACCGCCCATCGGCTGGGCGTGTTCTCGGTTCTCGGGCGCCTTCCCCGGTCGGCCGGTGACATGGCGGCGGAGTTGGCGGTGGATGCCACCAACCTCGGGGCCTTGCTGGAGGCGTTGGTCGGGATCGGCCTGCTGCGCAGGGAGGGCGACCGGTTCGCCGCCACGCCCTACGCCGCGGAGCGCCTGGGTCCGGACGGGGAGATGGGCCTCGTAGTGGCCAAGGAGGCGGTGTTCGCCGGGGCATGGTCCCGCCTGGACGAGGTGGTGACCGAGGGGCGTCCCGTCATGGAACCCTGGCGATCCCAGCTCGACCGGAATCCGGAGCAAGCCCGGGCACTCCTGGACGCGCTGGATGTGTTGGCGAGGATCGGCGGGCCGCCGCTCCATGAGCTCGGCGAGCTTGCCCCCGGCAAGCGGGTCCTCGACGTGGGCGGCGGTCTCGGAAGCTATGCACGCCCGCTCTCCGAGGCGGGCTCTCATGTCACTCTGGTCGACTACCCCCTCGTCACCGGCTGGGCAAGCGAGGAGTTGGAGGGCACGGGAGTGGAGGTGGTCGGGGTGGACCTCTTCGAGCATCCTTCATGCGGGGTCCCGCCCGGATCGATGGAAGCGGCCCTCGTGTCCCATTTGATCCATGACCTCGCCGAGGACCAGGCGGTGGAACTGCTGCGCAGGGTGCGGTCGGCGATCGCACCGGGCGGCCACGTCGTGGTCAACGACTTCGCCGGTGACAGCGGTCCAGGAGCGTTCGGCGCCCTCTTCGATGTCATGATGAGGGTCGAGACCGGTGGAGCAGCCCATTCGAGGAAAGCTTTGGAGTCCATGCTGGCCGGGGCAGGGTTCGAGAGGATCAGGCGGTTGCCGTACGACGACCCCCTCACGATCTACATAGGCGTCAGGCCATGAGGTCCTCACCACTGAGACCTGCTCTCCTTTACTAGCTGTTAGTTGCTAGTGATATATACCGGACACGGAGCTCAGTAGCTAAGGGTCCGCTAGGCACGGTCATTCCCCACTGAATTCCGATGAGTTCCCAATCCTGACGGCTAGTTGCGTTTGACTTTTCTCACAAAATGGTGTACCCTTTTGAGATTCGGCCCGCGCGTGAGGCGCACGCGTTTTGAAGGAGGGTACTCATGGGGCAAACGGGGAGTCGACCAGCGAGGAGTAGGGCCCGGGTACTCGCCCTGGGGGTAGTGATAGCGCTTATGGCATCCGCCTGTGGCGCAGATGACAGCGACGACACGAGTGTATCCGAGTCGCCGACGACGACCCAAGTCGCACCGGAGCCGACAGAGGCGTCCCCAGCGACCACAGAAAGCTTGTCATTGCGTGATTCTCTCCTGGAAATGCTTCCGGAGGAGGTTCACCCCCTGACCGAGGACATTCCTGACAACCTCTTGCAACTTCTCGTTGATGTGCGCGGTCAGGGACCCGCGGAGCTTGTCTGGGTCGATGCGGGTGGCGAAGTTCACGAAGGGTGGAGCGAAGCCTTTCTCGACGATTGGGAGGCAATAACCGGTTGGACTGTGATCGAGTCGGCCCCAGGGCTGGACCTCTCTACTGCAGCGGTGCAGGCGCAAGTCGACTCCGGAGCCACAGAGTGGGACGTGTTCGCCATCTTGGATTACGGAACGGCTGAGCGTCTTGCGTTAGAAGGCTACTGGGAGCCTATTGATTACAGCCTATTCGACGTTGCTGCCCTCCCCGACGTAGCCTTCTACTCGGATGAAGAAGGCAACCTCGTCAGGGGTGGCTCGGGAGGAGCTATTCCATCGCAGGGTTACTACGTGGGTGCCTCAGACTTCGGAATCGTCCTGCAATACAACACCGACGTGTTTGCGGAAGGCTCCCAACCCGACTCGACACTTGACTTCTTTGACGTAGAGCAGTTCCCCGGCAAACGGTGCGCGTTCAACTTCGCACAGTTCGGCGGCAACCTCGAGTTCGCCGCTATGGCCAACGGTGCTACGTGGGACGAGGTCTACGACGTACTAGCCACTGAAGAGGGGCTACAGGCAGCTTTCGACCGACTTGATGACATCTACGACGAGATCGTCTGGGCAAACAGCGGCGCTGATTCCATTCAGTTCCTGCTAGATGGCCAATGCGACCTTGGCATCACATTCAACGGTCGACCAGCACTTCGCATCAAGCAGGAACCCGGACTGCCGGTGACGATTACTTGGGGTGGAAGCATCGTCAACGGTGGACCGTTTGCCATTCCCAAGGGCGCTCCCAACTACGATGCCGCCCTGTCCGTCTATGCGCTCTCCATGCTGCCCTCCCGGCAGTGTGCGGCACTGAACGCAATCGGCTACGGCGTCGTCATGAACGCTGATCCATTCCCGGGTTGCCTCGACGACTTTGGATCCGAGTGGGGACCGCAATACGGAGCGGCTGCCGGACTTGCCGATCCGTTCTTCTTCTCCGACCGACCCGAGGTCGAAGAGGCCTGGGCGGAGTGGCAAAGCGGCCACTAGGAAGAAAGAGGGTTTCATTACGCAGTTATGAATGCGTAGTGCCACGTTGAAGAAGGCAATGCGAGCGGCTCTGATGGTCGGGCAAGACGAGCCGCTCGCGATGTCCGAAGTTGATTTCCCACGAGTTCCCCCCGATGGCGTGGTCGTCAAGCTTGATGCTTGCGGCGTATGCAGGACAGACTGGCACATCTGGAAAGGACACTGGGATTGGCTGGGGGTGCACCCACGGTTGCCTTTGATACTCGGGCACGAGATGGCTGGGGTTGTTGTGGAGGTGGGCGGCGAGGTCCGGAATCTTCATGTGGGCAATCGAGTCGTTGCGCCGTTCCACTACTCGTGTGGGCTTTGCAATCGGTGTCAGGCGGGCTTTCAGAACCTCTGTAAGCGTCCCCAGTTTCCTGGATCTTCGCTCCAAGGCGGATTCGCAGAGTATGTGCCTGTCCCACGTGCGGAAGTGAACCTTCTTGTGTTGCCGGACAGTGTCGATTCACTTGCCGCGAGTACCCTTGGCTGTCGATTCATGACAGCATTTCATGGAACGGTCGAGATTGCCCAGTTACGGCCGGGAGAGCGGATCGCTGTTTATGGATGCGGTGGGGTTGGTCTGTCAGCAGTGATGATCGCCTCTGCCTTGGGGGCCGAGGTCATTGCTGTTGACATCGACGATGTGAAGCTTGAGAAGGCCCACGAGGTTGGTGCCAGCTTCAGTGTCAATAGTTCGAGCGAGGACCCAGTCGCAGCAATCAAGGAGTTCACCAACGGTGGTGTTGAAGTGACGATCGACGCTCTCGGGATAGAGGAGACGGTCCAGAACTCAATCGGTACGCTACGCGTGCGTGGGCGTCATGTTCAGATCGGCCTGACTACGGCAAAGGAGCGAGGCCTGGTCGCGATGCCCATAGACATCATCGTTGCCCAAGAGATCCGGATAGCGGGCTGTCATGGCATGCCGCGACGGCGCTATCCCGATCTACTGCGGATGGTTGACAAGGGGCTGATCCAACCGGCGTCCCTCATTGGCCAAGAAGTAAGTCTTGAGAATGTGAATTCTGTACTTGACGGGATGTCAAGCTTCGAGAACGTCGGGTTCTCAGTAATCACTACATGGTAAACGGTATTGGTAGCGATCTTGTCGTCTGACGATCTGTTGAGAGCGGAGTACAATCCTCTGAAGAGCGACGTCTCGATGAGAAGAGCGACCAGGATGCTAGAGGATGGCTGAGGATCCTCTCAATACGCGACCAAGCAGCTTCCAAGAGAGGACGCTGGGCCTTGTCGAAGAGTTGATCAGGCAAGACACATCGAACCCTCCTGGCAACGAGCATCGAGCGGCACGACCTCTGATGCGGTTTCTGTTGAACGAAGGGCTTGATGTTGAGTTGATCGAGTCCAGCAGCAGCCGCAGCAGCGTGGTTGCCCGCATGAGGGGCGTTTCGGCCCGTGCTGGGCCGCCAGGACTTCTGCTGTCCCATCTAGACGTGTCACCTGTGCAACGTTCGTTCTGGTCCACCTCTCCCTTTACCCCCACCGTTCAGAGTGGTTATCTGTGGGGACGCGGAGCGATAGACCTGAAGACTCTGGTGGCGGCACATGCTGTTGGTCTGGCAGAGTTTGCGCGTCAGAACCCGTCTCCTCATATCGACGTCATGCTGTTGGCCGCGGCTGACGAGACGCGTGGCGGCAAGGCGGGCATCCGCTGGATTGAGGAGCATCGGTCCGATATCTTGGACTGCGCCTGGGTCTTGGGAGAAGGTAGTTTCAGCTATCCAACGCTGCTGGGCAGCAAGGATCCCGTTTTCACGTACTGTCCACAAGAAAAGACTGCTCTTTGGCTTGTTGTGGAAGCTCAAGGTGCAGGTGGGCATTCCTCGGTTCCACGTGAGTCGACTGCTGTGACCAGACTCGTAGGTGCCCTTGCGGCTATCGGGTCTATTCAATCTCCACGCCACGCGGGCCACATACAGGAGGAGTTCATCGAGGTCATGATGCGTGCGTCTGAGTCCGACCGGAGCAGGGTCGAGACGTCGATTGCAGAGTCTCCTGCGTTCTCGGCGATGTTCACAGACACAGTCAGCATCACGATTGTTGAAGCAGGAATGGAACCGAGTGTTGTGCCATCGTCGGCGAAGGCCACTCTCGATTGTCGACTATTGCCAGACACGGACCCGAGCCAATTCATTGCCGATCTGGAGACCGTGATCGCCGAGTTTGGGGTCAGTGTGACTGAGACCTTTCGAGCCGTCAGCGGTGCTTCTGACCCACGGGGGTTGGTACCCCGAGCGCTGGAACGAGCCCTCGCGGCGACTGTCCCAGGCGCGGCGATGGTTCCGGTGGTCTCTGCCGGCTATACCGACTTGCGGATCTTCCGAGCGCGGAACATACCCGCCTACGGGTGTCACACAGCGCCTATCACCCTCGAGGATCGGGCCACTATTGCGGGTCACGATGAAAGGGTGCCGATCCGCAGCCTTGGGATCGCCGCCGAAGTGATCTTCAACTTCCTCGGCGAGGTCAACGCCGATGCGGCTAAGGCCGCATGAGCGAGTCCACACCCTCGACGGAGTCGCGCTCCCTTCAGCCTTCGACGGGAGCCAGGATTGAGATAAGGGGTGTTCGGCACAGTTTTGGGGATGTGCTGGTCCTCGATGAGTTCGATCTGACTGTCGAACCGGGTGAGTTTCTCACTCTTCTGGGCCCTAGCGGATCGGGCAAGACGACTCTTCTCAGGATTGTTGGTGGACTGACGATTCCTGACGAGGGCAGCGTGATCGTCGGGGGTGTTGACATGACACTTCTACCGGCACGGGAGCGTGGAATGGGGTTCGTGTTCCAGAACTACGCCCTGTTTCCTCATATGACAGTCCAGGACAACGTCGCGTTTCCCCTTCAGATTCGCGGGATCTCCTCTGACCAGATCGATCGAGACGTCGAGCGAGCTTTAGAGCTGGTCAACCTCCAAGGGTTGGGTTCCCGTCTTCCCAGAGAACTGAGTGGCGGCCAGCAACAGCGAGTGTCGCTGGCAAGAGCGCTGGTCTTTAACCCCACGGTTGTCTTGATGGACGAACCTCTCGGCTCTCTAGATAAGCGATTGCGCCAGTACCTACAGAACTCTATCCGACTCCTTCAGAAGGAAATTGGCTTCACGGCGGTGTACGTCACTCATGACCAGGAAGAGGCCTTCGCGATGTCAGACCGAATTGTGGTCATGCATGGAGGCACTGTGCGACAATTAGGAGTTCCAGAAACCGTCTACCGCTCGCCGACGGAGCATTTCGTTGCAGACTTCGTTGGAGACATCAACGAGATTGAGGGCGTCTTGCGTGAGTCCGGTCACGGACTCATCATCGAAATAGCTGAGGGCAACACCCTGGTGGTGCCGCCATATGTGAGCCGGTCGCTGGGGGAAGGAGACCGCGTGCTTTGTGGCATTCGACCGGAGATGGTAGTGATCCAAGAAGAGCCGATGGGTAGCCCGCGCTTGCAGGCGACCGTCGAGTTGGTGTCGTTCCACGGAAACTCCTATCGAATCCTGTCTCGTCTCAGAGATGGCCGCCGCTTCATCGTTGAATCAAGTTCATCACTGGCGGCACCCGCCGAAGGCTCAACTGTCTGGCTCCATTGGGACGAGGAACAGACGATTGTCCTCATCCCGCCAGACGGGCAACCATGAGTAGAGGCGGCTGGCGAAGACGGACCCGACGGCGTCCATACCGGGACTCCCTTGTTGGCCTAGCTCTATTGTTGCCGTGCCTGGTAGTCGTACTGCTCTTTTTTGCTTATCCGCTCATAGGTGTGTTCGTGAGAAGCGTCTCCGACCCGGCTCCAGGCATAAGTAACTACGTTGAGATCTTTTCGTCGCGGGCCTTTCGCAACATCTTGAGACTGACAGTTGAGGTCTCACTCCTAACAACTGTGGGTTGTCTAGTGCTCGGATTCCCTGTGGCGTGGTACATCACGACCCTCGAGAAGAGAAGAGCACAGCTGTTCCTGGTTCTGAGCACCGCTCCGCTATGGGTGGCGATTCTGGCCCGGCTCTACGCGTGGACAGTGATTCTTGGGAGAAGAGGATTAATAAATGACTCGTTGGCGGCTATGGGACTGGTTCAGGAACCACTCGATCTCCTTTTCAACACTCGAGCGATTCTCATCGGCATGATCCACGTGATGCTGCCATTCATGATCCTTGTTCTCTACTCGTCTATGAGCGGAGTGGATGAATCGCTTGTCGAGAGCGCCGACAGCCTCGGGGCTCGTCCGCGGCAGACGTTCGTCCGGATATACCTGCCCCTAATTAGCCCTGGGTTGATTGCCGGGTCATTGCTGGTCCTAATCATGTCTATGGGTTTCTTCATTCTTCCAGCCGTCTTGGGCGGAGGGGGAGATATCACCATTCCCATATATGTGCAGACGCAGATACGTCTCTTCAAATGGGGGATCGCCAGCGCAATGAGCATGATCCTCCTGATCGTGACGCTTGCGCTCTTCGCTTTGCTGACCAAGGTCTTCGACCCCAAGAGTGTGGTAGTTGGAGGTAGCAGACGTTGAGGCTGGGCAAGATAGGGCAACGCGTATTGGCCATTTTGGGCAACACCGTGGTCGCCTTCCTGGTCCTGCCGATTCTGGTTGTGATTCCGTTGTCCTTCACACCGGGGACAGTCTTCGACTTTCCGCCTGACGGTCTTTCCCTTAGGTGGTACCAAGACTTCTTCGGCGACGAGCGCTGGATCAGTGCTGCTTGGTTGAGTATCAGACTTGGCGTGGCGGTCGCTATCACCTCGACGGCGCTTGGCCTGCTCGCGGCCATTGCCCTCACTCGATACATCAAGAAGGGGGCATTCCTGGTTCGCGGTCTTCTCGTTGCGCCGCTCATCGTTCCACCGATAGTCACAGCTGTTGCCGTCTTCGACATATACGTGAGGGTGGGGCTTCTCCGCACGTTCCCAGGGCTGGTTGTTGCTCACACGATCCTGGCCCTACCGTTTGCCGTGCTTCTCATCGAGAGTGCGCTCAGAGCCGTCGACTTCGGTCCGTTCGAAGCAGCGCTCAGCCTCGGCGCCACGAACCGGCGGGCCTGGCGGATGGTCGTACTTCCAGGGATCACTCCCGCTCTCGTGGCTTCTGCCGTCTTCTCATTCCTCATTTCGTGGGATGAGGTGGTGCTCGTGGTCTTCATCGGCGGAGCGAGATCACAGACACTGCCTCTGCGCATGTTCGAGTTCATTGAGACACAGATCCGACCCACATTGGCAGCCGTGTCAAGTCTCATCGTCTATGTGATAGCGGCGGTGTTGACTATCGCCTATCTTCGGTACCGTCGATCGATATCATCCCCTGACCGCACCTAGCCCGCTCGATCCCTTGTCATCAAGCAGCGGTATCAGCCGCCGTGAGGTCAACTCGAGATGCTCCATGGCGTCTTCGTGGGGTACACCAGGAAGCCGATGCCAGAAGGCCAGATCATGCCAGGGAGCCTTCACGTGGGTCGCGCGTAGTCTCCGGGCAAGGTCCTCCGGTGTACCCACCAGTACACCCTGCCTGAGCGCCTTTGAAGTCATGCCCTCAAGGGCATCCTCATGTCCTGACCACTCGAGATACTTCTGCTGCCGGTAGGCCAGGGCAGGCTGAATCGTTGTGTCCCAGGCGCGCTCAGGGTCGTCGCTCGCCCATAGGACAACGCCTACTCCGAAGAAGAAGCTACTGAGGTCCCTTCCGGAGTGTTGTAGGGCGGGGATCAACTTCTCGGCGTAGAATGCCGGGAGGTTCCGCTCTGGAGCTATGTAGTCGTATGGAAGGCAGCCGTCCGCCATCCGCACGGCCCGGTGCACAGCAGGCGAGGAAAGGCCTCCGTAGTAGATGGGCAGGTTGTCTTGAGCGGGGCGAGGACTAATCGGGACCGGCTGTCCATCCTTACCGTCATGCAGTACTCCGGTAGTGAGTGCTGTCCGGAGGGCCCGAAGGGCACTCTCGGCCCTTCGGCCTCTCGTAGATGGAGAAACACCGAAGACGTCGAACTGGGCAGTCCGACCGCCTGCTCCAACACCGAGTTCCAGCCGACCTGAAGAGAAGAGATCAACGACAGCAGCCTGTTCGGCAATCATCCGCGGATTGTGTAGAGCCAATGGGATGGCATACGTCATCAGCTTGATGGTGTTGGTCACCGCGGCGACTGCTGCCAAGACGGTCAGAGGAGCGGCTGCCATTCCGTCGTCGTGCCCATGAGACTCGGGTATGCGAACTGTTCGAAACCCGAGTGAGTCCGCGAACCTGATCTCCTCCAGACACTGGTCATAGTGCGTCACCCAGTCTTCACATCCAGGACCCGGACGCAGGTCCGTCATGATGCTGAGTGTGAAGGCAGTCTCGGGTGCCGACAACATGTTCAGATTTCGCCTCCTGTTGAGACTCTACCTGTGACGGGGGAAGTCGGAGTCCACCAGAAGTGAGGCGGGCCCTCCATAATCGGGTGTTGAGAGCCACATCCGAGACAGGAGGACCCCTGGGGAATCTGGTCCTACGCGCATGAGCGAGTTGTTGGTAGGCCTAGGTGAGTGGATCTGTTGGGGATCGACAACACAACCACTAACGACTCGTCTACCACCGACCTGGACGTTGTCCGGATGATCTACATGGACGCGGGTGAGTTGGCGGAACAGGCTTCGCCCGAGGACCTGATCCGCAGGCCACGGAACAAGAGCCTGAAGAGGATCCTCGGCGCCATGTCTGCCCCGTGACAGCGCAAACCACTAGGATGCCTGCCCGAGTAGCGTTGTCGGCTGTTACATCCCAGGTTCAAGGTGGCGGTGTCGCATGATTCCCATAGCCCAGCAAGCCGGTAGTTCATCGGCCGCGTGCGCCGACAGTACGAGCTTCGTTTGCGACACCGTTTACGAGTGGACCGGCAACGAGGCCGTGGCCGGGATAGCGGCCTGGCTCTTGGGACGCGGGTTGGTCCTGGCCCTGATCCTGGTGGGCGGGTGGTTGGTCTCCAGAGCCGTCAAGCGGGCGATCGAGCACTTCACAGAACGGATAGGAAGGCCGGATCTGCGGGACGTGGGCCGTGACCCCGCTGCCAACGAGGAAGCGGAGACGGTGCGGGCAAAGGCCCGGGCCGAGACGCTGGCCGTGGTTCTTCGCAGCGTGGCCCAGACCACCATATGGGCGCTGACCGCGCTGCTGGCTCTGGGCCAGCTAAATATCAACCTCGGGCCCCTGCTCGCCGGCGCCGGCGTCGTCGGTATAGCGATAGGTTTCGGTGCCCAGTCGGTGGTCAGAGACTTCTTGGCTGGGATCTTCCTGATGGTCGAGGACATCTACAGCGTGGGAGATGACATAGACTTCGGGCGGGGCCGGGGAACCGTGGAGAAGATAAGTCTGCGGTCCACCTCGATCCGTACCCGTCAGGGCACCGTCTGGAATGTTCCCAACGGCAAGCTCGACTTCGTGGCCAACTACTCGCAGCTGTGGGCCCGGGCGCAGATCGATGTGGAGGTCCCGTACGACTGCGACCTCCGCGAGGCCATGGAGGTGATCCGCCGAGCCGGTCAGGAGATGTGGGAAGACCCGGAGTGGGGCGAGGACGAGCTCTCGGAGCCCCCCGAGGTCAAGGGCGTCCAGAACCTCGCCGAGTCCGGCATCTTCATCCGGGTCAGGGCCAAGACCCGGCCTTCCGTGCAGTGGAGAACCGAACGGGAGTTGCGCCTACGCATCAAGGAAGGCCTCGATGCCGCAGGCATAGAGATGCCCTTCCCCCACCGCACCGTGATCATCCGTGGTGGTGGCCAGGAAGGGGCCTGAAACTCCACCGTCTCCGCTCGGTTGTGGTGGCGTTTCGGTTCAGGAACGGGCCGGGAGAGAATGCCGGCCGAGCTACCGGGCGACCGTTGACACAGGCCAAGTGGCCGCTCTCGAGTTCCCTAACGATGTGACCGATTCTCAGAATCCCGATACCGAAGGACATCTTCCTAACACCGACCGTGTCGTCCTGATCGGTACCACCGGCGCGGGAAAGACGACAATGGCTATGAGGATTGCTCGAGTGCTCGACATGGCGCACGTCGAGTTCGATGCCCTTTGGCATGGGCCGAATTGGACTGAGACACCGGACGATGTGTTCAGGGAACGGTTGAGGCTGGAACTGCAAGGCGACAGGTGGGTCGGAGACGGTAACTACAGCGTCGCGCGCGACATCGTCTGGTCCAAAGCCACCATGCTGGTCTGGCTGGACTACCGGATTCAAGTGGTCTTGTGGAGGCTGTTTTGGAGGACTCTCCGCCGCGGAATCCTTCGCGAGCAGCTATGGCACGGCAATACGGAAAGGCTTCGGTGGCAATTCTTGAGTCGAAAGTCGCTCTTTCTCTGGGCGCTGCAATCGCATTGGCGGCGGCGCCGGACGATTCCACGGGCGTTAGCCCATCCCGATTACGCCCATCTGCACTTGGTCCGCCTGCGCTCACCCAGGGAAACGCGCGAGTGGCTCCTGACCCTACGGCAGGGGTAACCCCTCGCTTCCCGACTCGGATCCGATGAGCCTGGTGTTGATCACTGACCTGCCTTTCATGTTATGCCGGAGTGTGCTCGGCGCTGGCGGGTCAGGAACGGGCCAGTAGGGAATGCTGTCCGATTTCCGCGTGACGGGCGAGCCGGCGGGCCAGCGGGCGGGACCGTTCGGCGACCTCGGCCGGGTTGACGTGGACCACCTCACCTGCGGCGACTGACTTCGATCCTGTCACCCACACGTCGGAGACCTCGCGTGGGCCGGCGCAGTAGACGACCTTCTGGAACGGGTCGTGGATATTGGCCAGGGCCGGGGAGGAGCCGTCGAATACCACGAGGTCGGCCTGCTTGCCCGGTTCTATGGAACCGAGTTCGCCATCGAGGTGCAGGGCTCGGGCGCCCTCGATGGTGGCCATCGCCATCGCATCACGAGCGGACAGAGCGGTCGCCTGGAGCCGGTCGACCCGCTGGAGGAGCACTGCCATCTTGATCGCTTCGAGCATGTTCTGGCTGTCGTTGCTGGCGGGCCCGTCCACCCCGATCCCGACTGCCACACCGCGGCGGCGTAGGGCGGGAACCGGGCACACACCGGATGCAAGGATCATGTTCGAGACCGGGTTGTGAGCCACCCCCACTCCGTGCTCCGCCAGCAGGTCTCGATCGCTCTCGTCCAACCACACGCAGTGGGCGGCGATGGTGGGACCGTCGAACAGGCCCAGACGAGCGCACTGCTCGATGGGTGACCGCCCCGTGGCGGCCCTCACCGCCGTCACCTCCTCGCGGACCTCGTGGAGGTGAATGTGGCTTCCGTGGGCTGCGGAGAGCCTCACAGAGTGCTCGAAGAGTTCCTCCGACTGCGCGCCCATGAGCGCGATCCCGACTCGGAAACGGGACAGGCGGCTCGCTTCGCACGCCTCCCGTAGGGCGGCATGCTCTTCGAGGATCGCCGACACGGCAGCTCCCCTACGGTCGGCGGCGCCGAAGGTGACCACCCCGCGCATCCCCAACTCGTCCAGCGCCCGGACGATCCCGGGGGTGACAGGTTTATCGGCCGGGTCGCAGACGTACATGTCACTCGCCACGGTGATTCCGGTCCGGAGCATCTGGATGCCGGCCAGGAGCGTGCCCACGTAGGCCATCTCGTGGTCGTGATGGGGCGCTGTGGGATTGATCACCGCCTCGATCCACTCCCAGAGGGTGAAGTCCTCGGCGATGCCTGTGAAGAGGCCTTCCGAGAAGTGTCCGTGGGTGTTGACGAACCCGGGTGTGATGATGGAGTGGCGGTCTCCCTGAACCTCATCGTACGGATGGCGGGCGCTCAGGTCGGTCCATGTCCCGACCTCGTCGATCAGTTCGCCGACGATACGAACCGCTCCGTCCTCGATCATCTCCGGTGTCGAAGAGGTCAGGACGTAGCCGCCCCTGACCAGGATTCCTCGGTCCGTCACTGCGACGGGGGAGGGGTATGGAAGTCGTACAGGTCGGGACCCGGCTTCACCAACTCCTCGTAGAGTTCCGGACGGCGGGCCCTGAGCAGGCCGGGAATGGATGAGAAGCCCTTGGGCTCCACCATCGAGTCGTCGTTCGACCTGAGCCACTCCACCCGTTCCAGGTCGAGGTTGGCCAGGAGCAGTTCCTCCGTTCCCGAGCTCACCGCCACGTATTCCGGGCCGGCGATCATCGCCGCGCCCACCTCGTCGCGCCAGATGTTGTTGGTCATGGCTACGTAGCAGAGATTCTCCATGGCCCTGGCACGGACGATGGTCTGCCAGTTGTCTGTAAGAGAGGTGAATCCGCCACCGGCCGGGGACAGGATCAGTTGGGCGCCTCGTAGGGCCAGCACGCGGGTGGGCTCGGGTATCCACAGTTCCGAGCACACCACGATCCCCATCCGGACCCCGTCAATCTCGATAAGGGCCAGATCGGGCCCCGGCGCCACCCAGACCCTCGTCTCGTCAGGCGGGAGTGTGGCCGGATGTGCCCGTTCGTAACGGAGCAACTGCCGACCCTCGGGGTCCACTACGTAGACCACGAGGCGGTAGTTTCCGTCAGCGCACAACTCCATGCGGCTCCAGCACACCGAGATACGGTGGTCCGCTGCGGCGGCCGCCATGGCCCCCGCCGCCTCGTACGTGTCCCGCGGCTTGCCGAGCACCGGACCGGGGTAACCCTCGGGAAAGAGGATCAGGTTCGCCCCGAGATCGGCTGCCCGGGCGGCCAGCTCCACCGCCCGGGCAACGTTCACTTCTGCGTCGGGATTCACCACCGTGCGCGGCTGCGCGACGGCGAGCCGGAGCGATCCCGCCGCCATTTCCCTACAGCCCGATCGAGAAGTCGATGAACTCGTTGGTGACGAGGTCTTCCGGAGCGAGCCCGCTGACGTCCGCCTCGGTGACCTGGTCGATGATCGCCAGGAGCCCGACGACCCGGTCCATGTCGAAGTCGCCGAGGGTGTCGTTGTCACCATTGCCCATGATGCCGAGTTCCAGCATCGTGGACACCGCGAAGTCGGCCACGCCCTCGGTGTAGATCCATCCGGTGTCGTAGACGTCCACCAACTCCAGGATCAACTGGTTGGTCGGATCCGGGTTGTTCAGGAAGTCCACGTGGGCCTGCTGGATGATGGGCACCACTTCCCGGAGGCAATCGGCCCGGTCGGTGGCATCGGCGGCCCGGACTCCGAGCGCCTGGAAGTACTCCTCGAAGCCGGTGTCATGGATCAACTGGGTCTTGACCGGCTTGCCCCACTCGGGCACCTCCACCTCGTAGATGTAGGGCTCGGCGGTGGCGAACCCGGCCTCGGCGACCTCGCCGCCGGCGCCGATGAACGCAGCCGGCTTGGGCGCGTCGGTCAGGTCCATCTGGGACTCGTCCATGATGCCCTCGGCGACCCACCAGTCCTGGAACACATCCGGGCGTCCGAGCAGGATGATCGCTCCCTCGTCTTTGAGGTCGGCGATCTCGTTGACGTTCGGGTAGGTCTCCGGGTCCCAGTAGATCGCGAAGGCGCTCTTCTCGAACGTTGCCATCACGCTCACGACCGGAACATCCGCATAGGTCGACATGGCTTCGGTAGCCCGCACGAAGCCCATGAAGATGTCCTGGTCCTGGTACAGCAGCGACTGCACCGGCTGGAAGCCGACCGCGAAGCCGCCGATACGCACCTCGATGTCGATGCCGGTGTCCTCGCCGCCCGCGACCATCGGACCGCGGACGCTCTTGGCGTCGTTGTTGATCTCGTAACCGGGACCGACCAACTGGTAGATGCCGCCATGCTCCGACTCGGGTTCCCAGTCGAGCTGGATCACGAGCGGGTCGGGGCAGACATCCGCCAGCGTCATCGCCGCAGCCTCTGTCGTAGCAGGCGCTGCGGTGGTGGCCGGCGCTGCGGTGGTAGCCGGGGCCGCCGTGGTGGCGGGGGCTTCCTCTTCGCCGCCGCACGCCGCTGCCACCAGCGACAGAGCGGCGATCAGGGCCAGCGTGGTAGCTGCCCTTCCTCGTATCCGATGTCTTCTCATGTCGGCCTCCTTTCCGATCTTCCGTTGCTGCCTGTTCCATGGCTCGCCCGATTCCGGTCGGATTCGCACGTCTAAGTGTCCTTGTTCCGCTCGTCAGCCCACGACGGATCCCAATGGCCCACGGCCCGGCGGCCGATCACCCCGAATATCCAGAAAGCCACCACGCCGAGCAGGCAGGCGGCGATGACCGCGGCCAGCAGTTCCTCGCTTCTGAGACGGCGGCTGTATCGGTCGAGCAGGATGCCCAAGCCGGGTTGGCCCCGACCGAAGAAGAAGTCGCCCACGATCGCTCCGATCACCGACAGGCCGGCCGAGGTGCGGAGCCCGGTGAAGATGAGCGGGCGGGCGGCAGGGACCTGGAGCTTCAGAGCCCGGGTCCACCGGCCTGCGTTGTGGAGCGTGAGCAGGTCATGCAGTCTGGGGTCGGCACCCTGCAAGCCGGTCAGGGAGTTGATGACGATCGGGAAGAGAGCGATGATCACGCAAACCGTTACCCGAGACATCAACCCGAAGCCGAACCAGAAGCCGAGGAGCGGGACCAACGCCAGGATCGGCACCGTCTGGCATACGACGGCCCAGGGGTAGAGCGAGCGCTCGATCCACTTGGCCTGGCTCATCACCAAGGCCATCGAGAACCCCAACGCGAAGCCGATTAGCAGCCCGAGGCCGGCGACCATGGCGGTCCGGTACAGGCCGCCCATGATCTCCGCCAGCACCTCTCCGTCGAGAATCCCCTCCTCGATCACGCCGTGGGGAGGCGGGAGGAGAAAGCGCCGGTCGGGCTCGAGCACGAAGAAGGTGATTCCGTACCAGAGGAGGATTATGGCCAGGGCGACCAGAGCGGGTGGAATGGCAACGCCGAGCAGTTCCCGGATGCGGGCGGGGCCGGCGCGGGAGGCGTTGGTGGTCTCGCCGGTCCGGTTACTCATGATGCCTCTGCGAGGGCGGCGGCGACCTGGCCGGCCAGCACCGCAAACTCCGGCTCGTAGCGGATTTCGGGCTGGCGGGGGAACTCGTAAGGGATTTCGAACTCGGCCACGAGCCTTCCCGGCCGTTTGCTCATCACGAGCAGGCGAGATGCCAGGAATACGGCCTCGTCAACCGAATGCGTGACGAACAGGGCCGCGAAGCGTCGCTCGGAGAACAGGGCGCACAGCTCTGCGTTGAGCCGGGCCCGGCTGATCTGGTCCAGCGCACCGAACGGCTCGTCGAACAGGAACAGGTCGGGATCGAGCAGCAACGACCTGGCGATGCTGGTGCGCATCTTCATCCCGCCCGACAGGGCCAGGGGATAGTGGTCGCGGAACTCCTCGAGCCCGACCAGCGAGAGCACCTCGTCGGCGCGCCGCCTGGCCTCCTGGCGGCCCAACCCGTCCAGTTCGCCGAGGAAGGTCACGTTCTGTTCCACCGTACGCCACGGCATCAGCGTGGGCTCCTGAAAGATGTAGCCGACGTTGTCCGAAGTCCGGCTGACCGTGCCTTCCGTGGGCTCGATGAGTCCCGAGCCGAGCCTCAGAACGGTTGACTTCCCGCACCCGGAAGGTCCCACGAGGGATACGAACTCGCCCTTTCGGATGGTGAGGCCGATGGGATCCAGGGCATCGATTGACCCGAAGGACTTGGTCACTTCGGTGAAGGCGATTACCGGATCCAAGGCCAAACGGGTCCTTCCTGCGACACACACCACCGTGATACCGAGTAGCACGTAGCGATGAACAGTTGACCAAGCCTAGCAACGCGGCCCTAGCATCCTCCCTGGCAGCCCGATGACCTCGGAGGAGCCCGTGCTGGTCTATGTCCATCCCGACCACCGTCTCCATAATCCCTCGGAGCCCCACCGATTCGGGGGAGTCCTCTTGCCTCCGGCAGAGACCGCGGCGCGAGCCGACCGCATTCTGTCCGCCTTGGCACAGCTCGAAGCAGTCGACGTGGTTTGCCCCCCTCCTGTGGACGAGCAGGACCTGCTCCTCGTACACGAGCCCGAGTACTTGGAGTTCCTGCGCATGGCGCACGACCGCTGGCGGGCCGCCACCGGCGCCCCGGCCGACGGCGAGGCGGTGGCCTACATCCGTCCCATCCCCGGATTGCCGGGCCGTCCCCCTACCCACGTCGACGCTCAACTCGGCATCTACTCCAACGATGTCGATCCGATCCTGGAAGGCACCTGGCCGGCGGCGCTCTCGGCGGCGGCATCCGCTGTCGCCGCGGCCGGTGCCATCCATGACGGGGGGAAGGCCGCCTATGCCATCTGCCGACCACCCGGCCACCACGCTGCTCCGGCGACCTTCGGCGGCTACTGCTACCTGAACAACACCGCTCTCGCGGCGGCGTGGCTGGCGTCACGGGGGGCCAGAGTGGCGATCGTGGATGTCGACACCCACCACGGCAACGGCACCCAGGCGGTGTTCTGGAGCCGTGGGGACGTGCTGACTATCTCGATCCATGGTGACCCCGAGGTACATTTCCCATACTTCTCCGGCTTTCCCGAGGAGCGGGGGGACGGGTCCGGGTCGGGCGCCAACCTCAACCTTCCCCTCCCGAGCGGGTCCGGTTGGCCGGCATACCGCCCTGCCTTGGATGAGGCCGTCGAGGCAGTCGGTTCCTTCGGAGCAGAATTCCTGGTGGTGGCTCTGGGAGTGGACACCCATGTCACCGACGGCGTGCTGGCCCTGACCGACCAGGACTATCCGCTGCTAGGGGAGGCTCTGCGCACCGGCCTGCCCACGGTGATCATCCAGGAGGGTGGATACGGTCCCGGCGTACTCGAGGCGGCAGTGCCTGCGGTGCTGGCCGCGTTTGTGTAGTGGCCAGTGGCCGGTTGCCAGTGGCCAGTCAGCGGCCTATGGGTGATCAAGTTCCCCTGGCCCCCCGGCCTGTGTTCCCTCCCAAACAATTCCGTCTGACCACTGACCACTGACCACTGACCACTGGCCGCTCGGGGCTTCGTTAGTCTTGGGCGGCATGAGTGTTGATTTCCTGGAGGCGCTCGACTCGCAAGCGCCCGACCAGGACCGACCCAAGCTCAAGCGGAAGGTCTACGAGACGGAGTTGGGCCGGCTCCAGGAGGAGTTGGTCCGCCTGCAGCGCTGGATCAAGCACCAGGGTCTCAAGGTGGTGGTCATCTTCGAGGGCCGCGATGCCGCCGGCAAGGGTGGTGTGATCAAGCGGATCACGGAACGGCTGAATCCCCGCGTCGTGCGGGTGGTGGCGCTCGGCACCCCCAGCGACCGGGAGAAGACGCAATGGTGGTTCCAGCGGTACGTGGCCGAGTTGCCCGCCGCCGGCGAGATGGTCCTCTTCGATCGCAGTTGGTACAACCGGGGGGTCGTCGAGCCGGTCATGGGTTTCTGCACCGAGGAGGAATACCGTGAGTTTCTCCGCTCGTGCCCCGAGTTCGAGCGCATGCTCATCCGCTCCGGCATCATTCTGATCAAGTACTGGTTCTCCGTGAGCGACGCTGAGCAGGAGAGACGTTTCCAGTCCCGGATCCACGACCCGAGAAAGCGTTGGAAACTGTCCCCCGTCGACGTGGAGGGGAGGTCCCGATGGGTGGAGTTCTCCAAGGCGAAAGACATCCTGTTCGCCCACACGGACATCAAGCAGGCCCCCTGGTACGTGGTCAACGCCGACAACAAGAAGCGTGCTCGCCTGAACTGCATCGCCCACCTGCTGGACCAGATTCCCTACGAGGATGTTCCTTGGGACGACATAGAGCTACCCGAACGTCAGTCGGGGGTCGGCTACGTCCGTCCTCCTATCACGGATCAGACCTTCGTCTCCGAGAGGTACTGAGGGCCTTTTCCAGGCAAGATGGCAGAGCACCTCGACCTGACGACCGCTATCTCCCGCCACGTCCGGGACGGCGACACGGTGGCGCTGGAGGGCTTCACACATCTGATCCCGTTCGCGGCCGGTCACGAGATCATCCGCCAGGAGAAGCGCAACCTGACCGTATCGAGGATGACGCCGGACCTGATCTACGACCAGTTGATCGGGGCCGGATGTGTTCGCAAGCTTCTCTTCTCGTGGGGCGGGAACCCGGGAGTGGGTTCGCTGTACCGCTTCAGGGATGCGGTGGAGAACGGCTGGCCGACACCCCTTGAGTTGGAGGAGCACAGCCACGCCGGTCTGACCAACCGGTACGTGGCCGGAGCCTCCGGGATGCCGTTCACTGTCATGAAGGGATACCTCGGCAGTTCGCTCGGCGAGATAGCCCCTCATGTCCGGTTTCTGGACTGCCCCTTCACCGGCGAGCCGGTGGCGGCGGTGCGCGCCCTGAACCCCGACACGGGGATACTCCACGCCCAGCGGGCGGACCGGGCTGGCAACGTCCAGGTCTGGGGGATATCCGGGTGCTTCCGGGAGGTGGTCATGGCGTCCCGGCGGGTCGTGGTGACGGTGGAGGAGGTCGTCGAAGTCCTGGAGCGGCGCCCAGGCGATTTCGTCATCCCATCCATGGCCATCACCGCGGTGTGCGAGGTGACCGGGGGCGCCTGGCCGTCCTACGTGCAGGACTACTACGACCGCGACAACGACTGGTATCGCAAGTGGCCCGCGCTCAGCAGGGATCGTGATGCCTTCCTGGCCTGGCTGGACGAGTACGTCATGGGAGCTTGAGCCGTGGCCGACCGCACGCCGGCCTGGGCCGCCGATGAGATCATGACCGTGGTGGCGTCGCGCCTCCTACGGGACGGGATGTCATGCTTCGTGGGCATCGGTATCCCCAGCACGGTCGCCAATCTGGCCCGCAACACCCACGCGCCGAACTTGTTCCTCATCTATGAAGCAGGGCCCCTCGGCGCCAAGCCCTACCGCTTGCCGCTGTCGATCGGCGACGGCGAGTTGGCGGAGACCGCCGACGCGGTTGTCTCGGTGCCCGAGGTCTTCAACTACTGGCTGCAATGCGGACACATCGATGTCGGCTACCTGTCCGCCGCCCAAATCGATCGGTTCGGCAACCTGAACACCACCGTGATCGGCCCGGACTATCACGATCCGAAGGTTCGCCTACCCGGAGCGGGAGGCGCTCCCGAGATCGCCGCCCACTGCCATGAGGTGACGGTGATCATGCGCCACACCAGGCGGGCCTTCGTGCCCCGGGTCGACTTCGTCACCTCGGTTGGCCTGGGTCCGGCGCCCGACACCAGGTCCCGACTCGGCTTCCGGGGGGCAGGGCCTGTCAACGTCATCACCGACCTGGGGATACTGAGGCCGGATCCGCAGGACAACGAGCTGACCCTGGTGGCGGTGCATCCGGGTGTGGACACGCAAGATGTCCAGGATAAGACCCAGTGGCCGCTCAGGGTGGCATCGCCCCTCGACGTGACGGATGCCCCGACCAGCGAGGAGTTGGCGGCGCTCCGGGACCTCAAGAGCCGTACCTAGGCCTGATTATTCATGTTCCCAGGACACCGACGCGGATCAGGCCACTTCAACCGCGTCACTTCGCGACGCGGCGGCCTTCACCCGCCGGTTGGCTTTACGCCCGGCTGGAAGATGGGGCTGTCAAATGGCTATGACCTCCAGTTCAGGAGTACGAAGCACCCATTCCGATCACCCGCACAAACCCCCATCCATGAATTATCGGGGCTAGTGGTCGGTCTGTGGAATGGCGGCGTGGGATGAACGCCAGAGCACGCCTGGTTGTCTCGCAGACGGACCACTGAGAGAAGGCATGGCCGGCCGCACCTGCGATGTCCTCGTGATCGGCGGGGGAGTGACGGGTTGCGCGACGGCCTGGAATCTGGCGGGGCTCGGCGCCGAGGTGGTGCTGCTGGAGCAGTTCGACCTCAATACCCAGGCGTCGGGGAGGAACGCAGGCAGCCTCCACGGCCAGATCCAGCACTCCTCGTTCCTCGAGTTCGGTGAGGAATGGGCCCGCGGCTTCCTGCCGGCCCTTCGATTCCTGGCCGACTCCCTGGAGATGTGGAGGGATCTGAGCGATGTGCTGGACACCGACCTGGAGGTCTCGCTCAACGGGGGCCTCCTCATAGCCGAGACCTCCGAGCAGATGGGGGACATAGAGCGGAAGGTCGCCATCGAGCGGTCCGCCGGCGTGGAGTCCGACCTCCTCGGGCCTGCAGACCTCCAGCGGATCGCTCCCTACGTGTCCGAGTCGATGGTGGGCGCCCAGCTCACCCGGGTGGAGGGGAAGGTCAACTCGATGCTGGCGGCGCCCGCATTCGCCCGCGCCGCCGTGTCCAGGGGAGCGGTCATCCGGACCGGCGCCGAGGTGATCGGGCTGGAGTGGCATGACGGCACCTTCACTGCCTCCACGCCCGTCGGTCAGGTGAGTGCCGGCCGGGTGGTGCTGGTCACGGGCAACGACCTCAACCGGTTCGCCTCGATGTGGGGTGGCGACCTGGCCATCTCCGACGATCCGGCCCAGGTCGGCGCGACCGAACCCCTGGCTCCGATGGTCCACCACCTGGTCTACTTCGCGGGCGGCCAGTTGACCTTCAAGCAGGCCAAAGCCGGGACTTTGCTGATCGGCGGCGGCTGGTCATCGGACCTCGACCCCGTGACCGGTCACAACAGGGTCAATCCCCGCAACCTGGTCGCCAACATGAAGGTGGCGCTGCGGGTCGTGCCGTCGCTGGCCGGAGTTCGCCTGATACGTACCTGGCCCGGACGCGGCCTGGCCACCCCGGACCTGTCCCCGATCATCGGGAACGTCGGCCCGCCCGGCCTCGTGGTCGGCGTCTATCCCCACATGGGCCTGACGGCGGGCCCGCTCATGGGCCGCGTGCTGGCCCAGTTGGCGCTGGACCGCACTCCCGAGGTCGACCTGACCCCCTTCGCCCCCGACCGCTTCTGACGTCGATCGCCTGGGGTTCCCGGTGCGGACTCCGTCAGGGCCGGATGCGGGTACTGGGAGTCATGATCGGTGTGGAGCGGTAGTGTGTCCCCGTGCTCGGAACTGTCTGCGTGGTCAACCCGAACAGCTCGGAGAACATCTCCGTGCAGATCGAGGATGCCATGAGTGCCCTCGCTCACGACATGGGAGTCGAGGTTGAGGTGGTCACCTGCCGCGGCGGTCCCGCGGCCATCGAGTCGGATGAGGACGTGGCCGCCCCCGGCGGCCCCAATGTTGAGACCGCTCTGGGCCAACCCCCCGCTGCCAACGGAGTGGCGTGCTTCTCGGATCCGGGGGTCGCCGAGTTGAGGAACGCGCTGGAGGCGCCGGTGTTCGGAATCGCCGAGTCGGCTGTTCTCGCCGCCATGTCTCGAGGACGTAGGGTCGGAATCATCTCCGCCCTCGACATCGCCATACCGCGCCACTACCGCTATTGGGACCGCATCGGCGTGTCGGCGCGGATCGTGGCCGACATCGCCACGGGCAGGGGAGTGCTGGATCTCGAGAGCGAGGATGCGTACCAGGACGTGCTCGTAACGGGGCGGAAGCTGGCAGAAGCCGGCGCGGAGGCTGTGGTGCTGGGCTGCACGGGTATGACCCACCTCCGCACCCGGCTCCAGAGCGACCTCGGGATGCCGGTCATCGAGCCATGCCTGGCGGCGCTCACCCTCGCCGCCTCAGCCCTCCGGGATGCATCTCCGGAAACCGGAACGGATTCGCCTCTCAGCTAGAAGCAAGGCCGGCAGCCCACCTTCCCAACACCCCGGCCGCTCCAGCGCACCTCTGACCGAGCATTCGGCACCCCTTGCCGCGTCTCCGCACCGCTCGACCGGCTTCGGGGGTCGTCCAGCCCTGACCGGTGTGCCCTTCTTCGGCGAAATAATTAGTAAAGTAACTTGACAAACTAACTAGGGGAGGGGGACAATGCTGCTCGAGTCGGCGAGATCCACCCGGTCGCCAGGCCGCACGGATTGCCGTCAACGGATCACGGGGATGGGATGACGTCCGGCACCTGCGTCTACTGGTGTGAATCGGGCTTCCGGGACAGACGGTCACCGGCGCGGCGTGACGCCCACCTCCAACACCGCGAAGAGCGCCGGACATGATCGACGGGTCCGGCTCCTGGGCACTTCGCCTCCGCAACGGTCAGGCGGTCTTCGACGAGTTCATGGAGGCTGCGCCGTTCCCGATCTCACGCGCCACTCTTGCCCGCCGGACCGGCTTGTCGAAGCCGACCGTGTCCGCCCTGGTTTCCGACCTCGAGGACGCCGGCGTGGTGAGCCTCATCCCTCCCGAGGCTTCCCAAGGCCGGATCGGGCGCCCGGCTGCGCCCTACGCGCTGGTTCCGGACGCCGCGGTGGTGGTGGGAGTGGACATGGGGGCCACCAAGGTGATCGTGGGTGTCGCAGACCTCCTCGGGCGGGTACTGGCGGAGGACCGTATCGAGACCGCATCACATGCGAGAGCCGCGGTGGACACTGTCGTGGGGTCTACGACCCGGCTGCTCGCGGGCCTCGGCAAGGGCCACCTCCTGGAGTCCGGGTGTGTAGGCGTGCCCGGCGTGTACCGGCCGCGGCCGGACAGGGTGGAGATGTCCCCCAACCTCGCAGGATTCTCCGATCTCCCGATCCGTGCGGAACTCTCCGAGCGCCTCGGCGTGCCGGTAACGATCGAGAACGACGTGAACCTGGCGGCGGTGGCTGAGGCTGAGGCGATGGACGACCGTGGTGGGCTCGACTTCGTCGCCATCTCGGTCGGCACCGGAATAGGCGCCGGTCTGGTGATGGACGGGAGGCTGTACCGGGGAGGACACGGCGCCGCCGGAGAACTCGGGTCGATCGACATCTCGGGCGTGACCGACAACCGGGCGGGACGCCAGACGCTGGAGGATCTGGCCTCCGCTCCGGCTATCCGTAGGCGGTTCCGCCATGCAATAGACACCGGCCTTACCTCCCGCCTCGAGCGCGATGCCGAGGTCTCGGAGATCCTCCTCGCGGCGTCCTCGGATGACGAAGCCGCGTCCGAGGCCCTCGGCATCGCCGCCGAGGCGATGGCATCGGCGGTGGCCTGGCTCTGCTGGTTCAGCGATCCGGCCCGGATCGTCTTCGGGGGAGGGGTGGGATCCAATCCCATATTCGTCGATGCCGTGCGCTCCAGACTGGGGGGTTACCTGGACGAGACGCCTGAACTGGTCGCTTCGGCACTGGGGAGCCGGGCTGCCTTCATGGGAGCGATCTCAACCGCTCGGGCCTCGGTGAGGACCACGTTCGTACGGGGCCGGTTGGGCCGATGAAGGCGAGCCTGAGGTCACCGGCCGACGAGATCGCAGCCGCGGTCAACGAGGAGGAACTGGTCGGACTGGTTCTGGAGGCGGTGAGGATCCCGAGCATCACTCCGCACGAGAAGGCCTTCGCCGAATGGGTCGGGAGCCGGATGGAGGAGGGGTCCTGGGACCGGGTGCGTCTTGTAGAGGCGGAACCGGGACGGCCCAACGTCTACGCGGAGACCGGCCGGGCACGAGGACGTTCCCTGGTACTGGCCGGGCATCTCGACACGGTGCACGCCGACGACTGGGTGCGGGAGTGGGGCGGGACCGACCGTTCCGACCCATTCACCGGACGCATTGTCGACGGCGAGATATGGGCCCGAGGCGTCACCGACCAGAAAGCGGGAGTCTGCTCGATCATCGAGGCGGTTAGAGCAGTAAACCGGGCCGGATACCGCCTGGCCGGCCGCCTCACCGGCTTGCTCGTGTGCGATGAGGAGTCCGGTCAGCCCGGCACAGGGCTCTCCGTAGGAATGCAGGCAGCTGTGTCGCATCTCTTCGACGGTCCCGATGAGGCACCTGACTTCGCCATCTACACCGAGCCGACCACCGGGGCGATCTAC
>VXRE01000032.1 GCA_009838635.1 Acidimicrobiia bacterium
CCTACCGGCTCCCCCGGATAATCCTCCTCTCCTATATCGCCACCCTGGCGACGGGCATCGGCGTCATCTTCTCGCTCCTGGCCGTGATCCAGGATCGGTTCGGGTTCCCCACCTGGTCCCTGGGCCTGCTCGCCGGCATACCCTTCGCGATGAGCCTCTTCGGCAACATCTGGCTGACCCCGCTGGCCGACCGGGGCTGGGAGTTACGCCTGATCACCCTGGGGTGCATCCTGCTCATAGCGTCGCTGATCTGGATGGTCTTCGCGGTGGAGCTCTGGCAATGGGTCGCGGCGAGGGCGCTGATGGGCATCGCCGAGGGTGTCTCGATCGGGGCGGCGCGGCGGGTGATGCTGAGCTGGTCTCCCCGCCGTCATGGACAGGCCTTGAGCTCGCTGATGGTGGCGATGCTCGCCGGGATCCTGATCGGGCCGGTCCTCGGGGGCGTGCTGAACGAGTTCGGATTGGCCCTCCCGTTCCTGGTGCCGGCCGCGGCGGGAGTGCTGGTGCTGATGGCCCTGCCGGCGGTCCGGCCCGGCGAGTACGAACGGCCGACGATGAGGCTCAGCCGCCGCCGCCTGACCGCCCTGCCGGGCTTCCTGTCCGGGCTGCTGCTGGCCGCCTCCAACTGGCTCTACATCGGTGTCATCGATGCGATCTGGGCTCGCTACATGACGGACCTCGGGGCCCGTCCATGGCTGATAGGGGTCGGATACCTGGTGATCGCCCTGCCCGCGATCGTGCTTACCCCTGTCAGCGGGCGGCTGGCTGACCGTGTGAACCCGATCCGGCTGGCCCTGGTGGCGGCGGTGATCGGGCTCCCCCTCCTGGCCGGCTACGGATTGGTGTCGGCGGTGCTTCCCCTCCTGGTGGTAGGCGCCCTTCATTCCGCGTGCTGGGCCTTCGTGACCCTCCCCGGTCAGGCGGCTGTGGCCAGGGCGGCGCCTGCCAGCCAATCGGCCGAAGCGCAGGGCCTCGTGGAGGCGTACGGATTCGTGCTGTCGTCCGTCGGCGCGTTCGCTGCCGCGCCCATATACGGAGCCGCCGGGCCGAGATCGCTGTTCCTGATAACGACGGCTGCAGTCGCGCTCACCCCGGTGGTCGTCTTCCTGCGCCGTTCGAGGTGGCGGAGCGTCTTCTGATCGAGGGCTACCGGCGCCCGGACGGATGCGGTGCGGTATCCTCTCCGCTTCTGTTCGAAGCAAGTGCCTACACGTTCGGGGAGCGAAGACTTGGGTTACCGGATCTGGTTCGAGCGTCGGGTAACGCCGGAACTGATGCCGTTCGTACCCCCGTCGGTCGACATGCTCGGTCCGGAACGCGACGGTGACCCTCTGGCCGGAGTCTCGACCGCCCGGGCCGCTATGGCGGCGCGGCTCAACTACGACGACAACCTCTTCGACCGGGCCCCGGACCTGCTGGGCGTGTTCCGCACCGGGATCGGCTACGACACCGTGGACCTGGAGGCCGCCACCCGCCGCGGGATCGCGGCGTGCAACGTCCCGCAGGGCCCGACGGTTCCCACCGCCGAGCACTCCGTAGCCCTGCTCCTGGCCGCCGCCAAGCAACTCGTCCGCTCGAGCGACCGGCTCCGGGAGGGTACGGGCAACTACTACCTGAGGCACCAAGCAATGGAGCTGGACGGGAAGACCCTGGGCCTGGTGGGATACGGACGGATCGCCCGGAGGGTCGGTGCGGTGGGGCTTGCCCTGGGCATGAACATCCTGGCCCACGACCCGTACCTGCCGGGCGAGGGGTTTCCGCCCGAGGTGGAGCGAGCCTCGACGCTGGGGGAGCTCCTGGGGCGGAGCGATGCCGTCTCGGTTCACATCCCCATGAGCCCCGGCAACTCTCGGATGTTCGATGCCGACGCGTTCTCCGTCATGAAGAAGGGCGCGTTATTCGTGAACGCCGCCCGCGGGGGACTGGTCGATCACGATGACCTGATCGACGCCCTCGACAGCGGGCGCCTGTCGGGCGCCGGGCTGGACGTCACCGATCCCGAACCCCTAGACCCCGATCATCCGTTACTCCACCGGACAGACGTTGTGGTGACGCCCCACGTGGCCTCGGCCACGCCGGAGGCACGGGAGCGCATGTTCACCACGGCCCTGGACCAGGCACTCATGGTGCTGGAGGGGAAGCGACCGCCCCATCTCCTCAATCCGGACGCCTGGCCCGGCGTACTCCGCCGTCTTGCCGGCGACCGTTGAAGCGTGACACCAGGAGGCGTTGTGGGACGATTCAGCGGCAAGGTAGGGCTGGTAACCGGTAGCACCCAGGGTCTGGGCGAGGCGATCGCCGGCCGGATGGTGGACGAGGACCTGTCGGGGCTGGTGGTGACCGGGCGGAACGAGGAGAAAGGCGCAGCGGTTGCCGCCCGCCTGAACGACGCAGGGTGCAGGACGGTGTTCGCGGCCGCCGACCTGGGCGATCCCGGCGCGGTCGGCAACCTGATCGACGTGACCGACCGGGAGTTCGGGCGGATCGACGTGCTGGTCAACGCGGCCGGCGACACGCAACGCGGCACGGTCGAGGACACCACCGTCGAGCTGTTCGATCGCCTCATGGCGGTCAACGTCCGAGCCCCGTTCCTGCTGATGCAGGGCGCCATCCGCCTGATGCGCCGCGAGGGCATCGAGGGCGCGATCGTGAACATCGCCTCGGTTGCGGCCCACGGCGGTCCGCCCTACCTGACTGTCTACGCGACCACCAAGGGCGCCCTGGTGACCCTCACAAAGAACGTGGCCAACTCCGTGCTCTGGGATCGGATCCGGGTCAACGTCATGAACATCGGATGGACGGACACCCCCGGTGAACACGCCGTAAGAACCAGCTTCCACGGCTCGGATGAAGGATGGCTGGAGAAGGCCGAGGCCAGCCAGCCTTTCGGAAGGATTCTCAAGACCTCTGAGGTGGCCAGGGCAGTGGCATTCCTCGCATCCGATGAGTCGGGCATGATGACCGGAGCGGCCGTCGACTTCAACCAGGTCGTGGTCGGCTGCATAGCGGTCCAGCATCCGCCTTCCGGCGACTGAGGACCGCTCCTACAGGTTGAAGAGGGATGGCCCGAGCTGCCAACCCATGTCGGCGCCACCCGCGGACAGCGCGAAGATCACCAGACCGGCGCCGGCCATCGAGACGTTCTTCATGAACATGGCCATCTCGATCGGCAGGTCGCTCGCCTCGTCAGTCCAGAAATGATGGACCAGCAACGCGGTGAGCAGGCAGTAGACGGCCAGCCCGAGCGCCGCCAGGTCCATCCAGACGCCGAGCATGACGCCCAGCCCGCCCGCGGCGATCAGCACACCGGAGATCCGAATCACTATCCCGCCCGAAGGCGCCCCCCTGGCCTCCGCATACCCGGCAGAACCCTTCGCATCGGCCAGGTGTCCGATGCCCGCCCCGATGAAGATCAGTGAGAAGAGGATCCGCCCGATCAGTACCAATGCTTCCATCTGGACCTCCTTGTCCGGCTCCCGCGCCTCGATGCAGGTAAACGATAGGGGCCGAGCGTTACACTCGCCGGGGACGGCACCGGGGGTTGTCAAGCAAGATGGAGCGACCGCGAAAGGGCACGGCAACCTCGGCCTTCGGTTCGGGCCGGCGTGAGGGTCACGACTCCTCGGCCTTCTACGATCGCTTCCCGTCGCCCGGCATCTCCGATGACGAACGGGTGGAACCGGCGCCGGGCTTCGACCAACCCCGCGCCATCCTGGGCGACAGCCGCGACATGTACCACCTTCCCGACAACTCCGTCGCCCTCGTGGTCACCTCACCCCCCTACTTCGTGGGAAAGGAGTACGAGCAGGCCGTAGCGGGTCGCCGCGTGCCCGAGTCCTACATGGACTACCTCGGTCTTCTTCAAGAGGTGTTCGCCGAGTGCGTGCGGGTACTGGAACCGGGAGGGCGGATGGCCGTCAACGTGGCGAACCTGGGACGCAAGCCCTACCGGAGCCTCAGCGGGGATGTGACCGGCATCCTCCAAGACGATCTAGGCCTCCTGTTGAGAGGCGAGATCATCTGGACCAAGGCCAGGGGCGCAAGCGGATCCTGTGCGTGGGGTTCTTGGTGCAGCCCGGCCAATCCGGTACTCCGGGACGTGACCGAACGGGTGGTGGTGGCCAGCAAGGGCCGGTTCGACCGCGCCCTGTCCCGCTCGCAGCGGCAGGCCGCCGGTCTGCCCCACCGCGCCACGATCAGCCCTGACGAGTTCATGGACGCAACGCTGGACGTCTGGGAGATACGGCCCGCGTCCGCCACCCATGTCGGCCATCCCGCCCCGTTCCCCGAGGAGCTCCCGGCACGCCTCATCCGGCTGTACACCTACGAGGACGATCTGGTGCTCGACCCGTTCATGGGCTCGGGAACCACCCTGGTGGCCGCTGCGGAAGCCAACCGCCGCGGCGTGGGGTATGACATCGATTCGGCCTACGTAGATCTGGCCAAAGCACGCCTAGACGCCCTCGAACAGCAGACCTCCTCGCCGCTCCCCACGTCCGGCTGAACGGTCCATGGACCGTCGCCCCCTCCTCGCCGCGGTGGCATCCATCGTGGGGTACAGCATCGGCCCGGTGCTGGTGCAGGTCTCGGATGCCTCGGCACCCGTCTTCGCGTTCTGGAGGGGTTGGTTGACCATCCTGGCGACCGCGACGGGGGCGGCCACATTGCGGACCGTCAGCTCCCGCCGGAGAGAGCGGACTCCGGTTAGCACGCGGCAGGGCCTGTTCCCGCTCACCGTCAGATGGCGGGAGTGGTGGACCCCCGTGGTGGCCGGCGTGCTGAACGGGGCATCAACCCTCGCCTTCATCCAAGCCGTCAAGTTGACATCGGTGGCCGGCACCACTCTCATCCTGCTCATGAATCCGGTGCTGATCGCGCTCTGGGCGATCCCGCTCTTCGGGGAGCGGCCCGGCATCCGATTCCGACTCTGGACACTGGTCGCCTTGATCGGAGCAGCCGTGGTGGTCACGGGCGGCTCGTCAGGCGCAGGTGGGGATCCGCTCGGAATGGCGCTGGCGGTGGTTTCCGTGGCCCTCCTCTCCACACAGATGGTCGTGACCAAGGTGGGTCGGAGAACGCTCAATACGGTCCCCATGCATATCACCACGACTGTGTCCGGCGCCACGTTCGTGACGATCGTCGGCCTGCTGGCCGGTCACGACTTCACAGACATAACCCGGACCGACGTTCTCTGCGTGCTCGGGGTTGTGGCGCTACCTGCGACCACCAGTTCCCTGCTGATGACCTGGGCCCTGCGCTGGCTCCCCGCCAATGTCCCGCCCCTGATCCACCTACCCATCCCGTTCTTCGCGGGGACGCTGGCCTGGGTGTTCCTGGACGAGGTGATGACGCTGCACCACCTGCTCGGCGGAGCCGTGACCCTGGTCGGGGTGGCCGCCGCCCTCCTCAGCTCTTCGGGTCGGAGGCTCCTGGCCGCCGGATCGGTCCCCGGCCCCCCCGCCGGCCCGGCCCCCTCC
>VXRE01000011.1 GCA_009838635.1 Acidimicrobiia bacterium
GTTGGGGGCCGGGATGGGGGCGGGCTGAGCCCCAGCGGAAGCCGAGGTCGCGGACGTCTACGGTCACGGATTCTTCGCCGAGACGGGCGGCCCAGGGGCGGATCCTCTTTCGGAGCCATTTATTGCCGACCTCGGTGTACCAGCGTTGCATGGCCTCGGCGCCGTGTTCGACTTGGTTGGCCGGGAGGTGGAAGCGGCCTCGGTCGAGGCGGACTCCGGTTCCCTCTGGTGTGAGCGTGAGTCTGTAGCTGCGGCCTAGGTAGGCGAAGCCTTCACCCGCTACGAACCGTTTGACGACTGGGGGGCCGGACAGGGCGTCCTTTTCGATCAGCTTGCGGTAGACCCATTGGCGCTTGGCGTTGACGAACCGGGTGGCCCGCTCGATCGTTACGGCTGGCGGAGCCTTGAGGACTAGGGAGGCGTCGCGTTCGACGATTATCTCGATCGTCGTTCGCTCGCGGGGTGGGGCCACCTTGAAGAGGAGGTCGCCGACGACCAGTTCGGGGAGGTCGTGGAGTTCAGCAGCCGCCGTGATGGTCATGAGAGCCGGTGCTGGTTGGCTTTGGCTAGGGCGACGAGTTCGGCTGACGACTCGTCTAGGCTGTCGAAGTCGAAGAGGTCGCTGTCATCGAGTGTCCGCTTGATGGCCTTTCTGAGTTCATCTTGCTTGTGAGCGTTGTCCCAGAAACCCACGACGCGGATGATCTGGCGGATCCGATCAACTAGGTGCCTGGTTAGGTCGATCAAGCGTGTGCTGGCATCGGACTCGGAAGTAGCGAGCTTCTCGGCCATCTGGTTGTGGAACGGGAGTTCGGTCGCCGGATCGAGGCCCGTGTCCTCTTCGTCAGTGCGGCCGGCGTTCATCTCGTCGATCAGTTCTTCGAGTTCGAAGGCGATCTGGTCCCAACGCTCCTCGAGGCGATCGAGGATCTCGTCGATCCTCTCCGACAGCTTCGCGTAGTAGACGGGATCTTCGTCAAGGTGTGTGCGGACGTGGTAACGCGCCGCGTGTTCCATCTCTGAGGCCTGGGCCCGGTCCGAGCCCATTGCCTTCACGTGAGCGTGGAAGGCAGGATCCGTTATCGGCAGGGGTTTGATCTTCTGGCTGAGGTCCAGGACGGTGACGTGAGCGTCGATGAGCTGACGGACCTTCTCCTTGTACTTGTAAGGATCGAAGTCGCCGTCGGGTGTGTCGCGGTAACGGCGCCGGGTGCGGATCTGGATCTCGCCGAACAGGTTCACATCGTCCACGAAGGGCAGCGCTTCCGGCCTAGGTAGGACCGTGTCGAAGGTCGTGAGGAAGGTCCGCAACGCGACATCGAACTCTGCTCGGAGTCGTTCGTCGGCCAATAGCTGGACACAGGCTTCGATGGCCCCGACGGTGGGGACGGGATCGATCCCACGTTGTACAAAGAGTTGCCGTATCCGCTGGCGCTGCGGTTCGAGTTTTTCGATCTCGGTGATGAGCGGCCTGAGGGCTCCGTCCACATCGGGATCGAGGATCTTCCCGTCAGCGTTCGCGTAGGCGGTGAGAGCTCGGGTGAGCTGTGCCGAGACGCCGTAGTAGTCCACGACCAAGCCATGGTCCTTCTTGGGTGCGGTCCGGTTGACCCGGGCGATGGCTTGGAGGAGTTCCGCCTCCTGGATCAGCCGGTCGAGGTAGAGGGCCTGTGCCTGTGGCGCGTCGAATCCGGTGAGGAGCATCGACTTCACGATCAACAGTGCCACCGGACTGTGCTTCTCGTCGCCCAGACCGAGAGGAAGCTTGAAACTGTCGATGTGTTGCTGCTGACTCGGCTTATGGGTCCACTGCCCATAGTGCGGCGGGTCGTTGTGGTCGCCCGAGATGACCGGCACGAAGTCGAGAGTACGGATCAGATCAAGGTTGAGGGCCGCGTTCCGCAGAAACGACTCGTCGGGATCAGTGGTCGGCCCAGATCCGTTCGTCGGGTGTAACTGTCTCTGTTCGATCTCTCGGATGAGCTCATCGCGCGCCTTGTTGAAAGCTGCGCGGTATCGCACACAGGCTTTCCGGCTGGTGGCTACGACCATGCCCTTGAGACGATCGGGCATCACGGTGCTGACGTAATGACGCAGGATGTCCCTGGCCTTCGCTTCGATCAACTCAGGGGCTTCCAGCACCTGACCGACCGTGGCGTACTTCCTTTGCAGGGTCTCTCGCTGGCTCTCGGTGAGATCAGCGAACCAACGGAAGAAGACCTCATCCATCCTCGAAGCGCCCTTGACCGCCGCATCAGTGGTTCGGCCTTCGTAGAGAATCGGTACCGTCGATCCGTCCGCCTCGGAGTCGGCCAGGGTGTAGCGGTCGAGGTAGCCCCCGAAGATCTCCCGGGTCTTCTTCCGCTTGCCCATGATGATCGGGGTACCGGTGAACCCGATCCGGGCCGCATTGGGTAGAGCATTCATGAGATTGGCGTGCAGCACCGATGCATGAGAGCGATGCGCCTCGTCAACCATCACCAGGATCGACTCCGACTCGTTGAGGATCGGGAGGACCTCCCCCGCTTCGACTCCTTCACCACCGCGGCCCTTATCGCCCATCTTCTGGATCATCACCATGACCACAGCAGGCCCCGGCTGCCGTAACAGGGTCCGAGCCTTAGGACCGTTTCGAGCCACCTTGATGGTCTCTCCGACGAGGGCTGCCGTCTCGCGGAGTTGGCGCTCGAGATCGGTCCGGTCGGTGACCAGGACAACCTTGAACCTGCGGAGTTCGGGATGGCTTCGCATCGCCCTGATCAGGAAGGCCATCGTCAGACTCTTCCCCGATCCCTGCGTATGCCAGATGATCCCGCCTCGGCGGTCGATCTCCCTGTTGCTTGTCTTGGTCTCCCCGGTCAGCAACCGCTGGATCGCCTTGTGAACTCCCCGGTACTGCTGGTACCGGCTGACGATCTTGGCAGTGCGACCAGCACCAACCTCCATGAACAGAGTGAAGTGCCGGACGATGTCGAGCAATCGCTCCGGGGCCAGCATCCCCGCCGTGAGGAGTTCCTGCTGAGTAACCGCCGCGGCCGCTTTGCCCAACGACTCGGCCACTCCCTCACATGTGGATGGGAACGGATCCTTCCAGGCCATGTAATGCTCGGGCAGGGCTGTGAACGTGGCTGCCTCTGCCCGCTCTCCAGTTGTCGCAACCGTGAACTGATTGGTCCAGAACAACTGCTCCGCACCTTCTGGAGTTGCTGTACCACGCTGGTTGGCGTAACGGCGGAGTTGATCGATCGCGTTCGCTATACCGCTCTCGGAACCGGGAGGCTTGGCCTCAATCAGCACCAATGGGATCCCGTTGACGAACAGTGTCACGTCGGGACGGATGTTCGGTGCCTTCCCGGGCGTAGCAACAGGGAACTGTGAGACAGCCAGGAAGTCGTTCGCGGACCAATCCTCCCAGTCGACGTAGTTAATCGTCCGGTCGCGAGCCCCATCCCATCCCGCAACCCCGGCAACGGTAACCCCTCGGAGCAATAGCTTGGTCGCCCGCCGGTTAGCCTCAAGCAACTTCGTACCGGCTGGCATCGACCGAAGTTCTGCTGTTGCCGCTTTGATCCGAGACTCATCAAGCCACGACTCACGGCCCGGTCTACGATTCAACCTCGACAGCAAGGAACGGAGCCTTTGCTCAAGAACCACATCGCGATCAGATGACCGATCAACCCTGTCAGCCAACTGACGCTCCGACCAGACCAACGTCTCCCAACCCAGCGCGTCCAGATGCGCCAACATAGGGCGTTCGACCTCGTTCCACTCAGGACCTGAACTCATCCCGGCACCGTCCTGACACCACCCGAAAGCAGATCTGTTACCAACCCAGTCCGAATCCGATGCTTCTTCTGGACCTCATGCGTCTCAGCTTCTATCCGCCGAGAGACGGACCCGATATCATTGACAACAACCCTCTGCACTTCACGACTTGGAACCGGTATTGGCAAACGGGCGAGTTGTTCAGCAGTGAGGTGGGCGATACTAGTTTGGGAAGTGTGCATCTTGAATAGGTCGAACTCTGCCGCATAGCGCATGTAATGCAACATATACTCGGGCTCTACTTGGCCTCGTGTTCTCAACCGATGAATGGCCTTTTGGAAAAAGCACACGTCAAGTTCCCCATGCCACATTGCAGTGCGGCCAACCTCACCACCTTCACATACAAGAAGATCCCCTGGCACTAGGGAGAATCTAATCCTCTCCGGCGGTGTGAAGTCCATCTCATCCAGGTTATCTAGTACACACCTTTCCCACTGAACATTCCGATTTGCGAGATAGGGAACGGGGTTTGAACCCGTCTTCGCGGCAGGGCTCAGCATCTTCCCCAAAGTCATATCAAAGCAATCACTGACGGGACGAGGTTCGCTTAACGAAACCAACTCCGTAAACCTTGATCGACGAAGACCGTCACAGATTCTCCTGAGCTTATTGATGACGCGTTCGGTAGCTTGGATGGTCTCATCGATCGTGTCGAGGATCTCTGCGATCCGCCGCTGCTCCTCCAACGGCGGTAGCCTGACCGTGATGCGCTCAAACTCTCGTCCTGAGATCTCCAAGAAGGTCGTACCCGACGCGCGCCGTGTCATCTCTCGGCCGAGTGTTCGACCCAGATAGAACAGGAAGGAAGGATCGACCTCCGCACTTGGAACTAGGTTCTTGAAGCCTTGGTTCGTCGCCATCGGTACACCAGCCAAGGCACAAGACCCGATCGAGGCACGACTTGTCACAAGGAGCGATCCTTGAGGCAAGAGCCTTGCCCCAGATGAAGCGAGTCCGAGTTCCGTTATGCAGTCCTGTGTCTCGGATACGTACTTCTTGCTACTTCCGGTTAGCTCCCCGGGCGTAAGCCAGCGGATCGAGCCGCGCCAGAACTCCGCCCTCTCGCGAGAAGGTGTTCCCCCACCGACTACTGTCCCGATGTCCCCAAGGCGGCGGTTTTTCCACTCAGCCATACCCCAACTCCTCAAGGTGCTGGTTGAGGCGCGCGGCGGCCGTATCTCGCCGGGCTTCGAATTGGCACAGGGTGGTGCCGTATTTCTTGGTGAGGTTGTCGTACCAGGCGAGGGCGCTACGTTCGATGGTGGCGGAGTGGTCAGTGACGAGCTTCTCGATCCGACTCCGTAGAACCCCGATGGCCTTGGCCGGAGCGTCGGCGGGTGGCATGGCTTCGAGGGCCTGGCGGGCGGCGGTGAGCAGTGACTTCT
>VXRE01000065.1 GCA_009838635.1 Acidimicrobiia bacterium
GGATTCTCGAGCAGGTGTTCCGCAGCCTCGAGGCCCACATACGCCCCGGGGCCCTCGACATCGACGTCATGGCCGAGGCTCACCGGCTGGTCCGCCAGTATGGCTGCCTGACCGGGATCGCCCAGACCGGCCGTACCTCCCCCAGGGCCCTTACCGAGGGGAGGCACGCCCCGTACGAACGGGGCGAATACCTCTCCATAGACCTGGAGTGGCAAGGCCCATCCGGATACTGGTTGGAGTTGAGACGCAATTACTGCTTCGGGAAGCCCTCCGATGAGGCCAAGCGTTTCTGGGAAATTCGATGTGAGGTTTTCCAGGCTTGCATAGACGCGATGAAGAGCGGTGACTCCTCCGATGACGTCCTGGCGGCCCGCGACCGGGTCAACGACAAGTACGGCTTCGGAGGCCGGGAGTTGGTGTCCTACAGCGCCCACGGTCTCGGCACGGACTCCCTGGAGCCCCCGTGGTCGCCGGGGAAGGAGCGGATCATGGAGACCGACATGATTATCAATCTCCATCCGCACTCGACCTTCAGCGATCCTGCTGCCTACCAGTCGGTGTCCGCTCTCTCGCTTGCAGACAACATACGGGTGACTCCCACCGGCGGCGAGCGCCTCACCTACGCCGAAGACGTACTCGTCAACCTGGATGACTGAGGGAGCGCCACCTTTGGCGGCCCCCGTCCGAGTCGAGGTCACCGCCATGGCGTTCCGGCACACGGCTCGTCCCGATACGAAGGAGGCTCCGAGGTGAGCATCGAGGCGATCAACCCCGACGGCCTGTCCGAGCCTCCCGAGCCCTACTCCCACGCGGTCCGGGCCGGCGACACCGTCTACCTGGCCGGACAGGTGGCCTTCGACTCCTCGGGAGAGATCGTGGGCGAGACCACCGGAGAGCAGGCCGAACAGATCTGGGGCAATGTCGCCGAGATCCTGGAGGCGTGCGGGGGTTCGGTAGCCAACATCGTGAAGATCACCTACTTCTGCCAGGACATCCGGGAGCTCCCCGAGGAGATGGAGGTGCGCCGTCGCGTGTTCGGCGGGGGTCCGTATCCGGCGGTCACCGCCTGCCAGGCGGCCGCTCTGGGTCTGCCGGGGCTGAAACTCGAGGTGGACGTCATCGCCGTCATCCCACAGTGAGCACCCTCGGTCCCGAAGAGGTGGCCGCATTGCTTTCGGCGGTCGGTCTGGACCCCGACGACTGGGACCCGGCGGAGTTGGCCGCCATGCTCGAGAGCCAGAAGGCCGGGATCGACCTGCTGCGGGAGCGGTTGGATCAGACGGACGAACCTGCGTTGCGGTTCGACCCGCGATGGGAGTGAACCCTCCCGGTGTCATAGCCGCATTGAGCCGGCAGATCCGGTCCGGTGAGGTGTCGGCCCGGGAGGTTGCCGATCGGTCCCTGGCGGCCGCGGCGGGTCTCAATCCACGGTTGCAAGCCTTTGTGGTCATCGACCATCAGGGCGCCCGGGAAGCCGCCGATCGGGTTGACCGTCAACTTGCCCGAGGGATCGACCCGGGTCCGCTGGCAGGCATCCCCGTGGGGGTGAAAGACATCATCGACATGGCCGGACATCCCACTCGTTGCGGCTCTCCTGCCTATTCGGACGCGCAGCCCGCCAAGCGTGACGCACCAGTGGTGGAACGCCTCCGAGCGGCGGGGGCGGTGATCGTGGGCAAGACCACCACGCACGAGTTGGCGTGCGGGGTTGAGTCCCCTCCGGCCTCCAACCCCTGGGACACCGGCCGGATCCCGGGTGGTTCCAGCGGAGGATCGGGAGCGGCGGTGTCGGCGGGCATCACGGCCGCGGCGCTAGGCAGCGACACGGGCGGATCTATCCGGATCCCCGCCTCCGTGTGCGGGACAGCCGGACTGAAGGGAACCTACGGGAGGGTTCCCCGCAGCGGAGTGGCGGCCCTCAGTTGGTCGCTCGACCACATCGGACCGCTGGCGCCCACTCCTGCCGACTGCATCCTCGTCCAATCGGTGATCTCGGGTTTCCACCCTTCCGATCCCACCACCCTGGCCGACCGCCCCCCGGACGGTTACCCCGACTCGGACGGCGGCTTGGAAGGCGTGAGGCTGGGGGTGATCGAGCGTTACCGGGGTCCGTTGATCCAACCGGCGGTGGGCGAGGCCTTCGAAGAGGCGGTCGGGGTGCTGACCGACCTGGGGGCGGAGGTCATGCCGGTCGAGATCCAGGAACTCGACATGGTGATGGAGGTGGAATACGCCGTGTTCAGCGCCGAAGGCGCCGCCTACCACCAGAGGCTGTTGGCGGAAGCGCCACACTTGATCGACTCCGGTATAGGGGCGCTCCTGGCGACCGGGCTGATGATGCCCAGCGAGCGCTACTTGACGGCTCTCAGGGCAAGGGAGCGCATCCGGCGGGGAGTGCGTTCGTGCTTTGAAGCGAACCGCCTCACCGGGATGGTCACCCCCACCCTTGCGGCCACCGCCGCTCTGAAGGACCAGGACTCCTTCGATTACGGGGGGCCGAGCGAAGAAGTTATCTCGGCCTATGTACGGACCACCGCCCCCTGGAACCTGACCGGCCTGCCCGCCTTGTCCGTCCCGTGCGGGTTCGATCCCGCCGGGCTTCCGATCGGGCTGCAGATCATCGGCCGACCTCTGGCAGAGACCGAGATCTCCCGCATCGGACAGGCTTACCACACTGCTGCCGCCTGGGACCTGGTCCCTCCCGTCTCCGCCGGCGGACCCGCCGCATAGAGGTACGCTTCTCACCAAGCAATGGAGATGTCAGGCTTTCGACCGCTGGGGACCGGAGAGGTCGTCCGTTTCTCCTGGGACCTCTACAAGAGACGGTTCGGGTCGTTGATCGGGGTGAGCCTCACCCTTCTGGCCCTTCCCTCCCTTCTCCAGTGGCTTCCCGGTGTCGGCTTGATGATGAGCATCCTGCTGCTGTTTGCGGAACTTCTGGCCATCGGGGCTTTCATACGGATCGTGGCCTCCCATTGTGTCGGCCTCCACTTCTCGGCGGCCGAAGCGATACGGATGGCCTGGAGACAGTACGGGAACATGCTCCTGATGGTGGTGGTCTTCGCGTTGGCCGTGGCTGCCGTAGCAGCCGTCATGACCATGATCGGCTCAGCCATCCTGGCCGTGGTCGCCCCCGGGTTCGCGGCGGAGGTGAGCTCCTACGGCGACGATCCCTTCTCAATGCCGGCCGAGACCCTGCTGCCGTTCCTGTTGTGGACCTTCGTGATGGTCCTCCCGGCAATCTGTCTGGCGATGACATGGTGGGTGGCCCCAATGGGCTTGACGGTGGAGGGTACGGCCGCCATCCCCAGCCTGGTGCGGTCATGGAAGCTGGTCCTGCCGAACCTGTGGCGAACCATCAAGGTCCTCCTGCTGGCCCTTCTGGTGGTGGCACTGCCATTCTTGGTCATCTACCGGATTCTCCCCTACCACTGGGCGGTCCTGCTCCTCAACGTATTCGGCTTGCCCTTCTCATGGGTGGTAGCAACCGTGCTCTACCTGGATCTGCGAGTGAGATCGGAAGGCCTCGGCCCGGAAACCCTGGTCCATGAACTCACTTAGCCGTGAAGATCAGGATCGCTCGGGGAGGGCCACCAAGCGGATGTCATCAGTCGGTTGGCATCTGTTGTTGTCCGAAGGAGACGTAAGGATCCCCTATTGGTGATTCACGCCGCCTGGCTCGGATGTTCCGCCACACCTCTCGCAACCTAGGTGTTGCCAGGTAGTGACGGCTCCGCGCTTGGCCATGGGGCTCCAGAAGGCCGACGCGCGTCAAGGCAGCAAGATCCCGCGTGGCCACGGGGTCACTGATTTCTTGAGCGGTCGTGAGGAGGGTTAAACGACGATAAAGTGACCGCTGAAGTCTCCGCCCGCGAGCCGCATCGCTCAACCCCCCAACCACACGTTGTGGGAGTCCGGCTGCTGCCGCTATTGATTCACAATCTCCCCACAGAAGTTCTGTCTCTTCGATCCGTCGGAGGTGGACGCGGGCTTGATGGTAGTGGGCGGTTAAGCAGAACCGTATCCATGGTCGCGGATCGCGGTGCGGCGACCACTCCCCCGCAGCGACCTCGGTGAGGGCTGCGTAATAGCCTGAGGTGTTTTGCCACAGATATCCCTCAATACTGGAGAAAACTGGTTCGAGGATTCCTTCAGTCCCCAGCACGAAGGTTTGCAGACCGCGGGCCACCCGGCCATTTCCATCACGGAATGGATGAACAAGCACCAGGTTGAGGTGAGCCATTGCTGCTTTGACCATGGCCGGCGCCTTGGTCGTAGCAAGCTGATCCACGAGTTCGTACAAGAGGATTTCAAGTTCGGAGCGATCCGGGGCCGTATACACGATGTTGCCATCATTGTCCCGTACCCACACGGCTCCTGGGCGCCAGTTCCCGGGGCGGGATTGGAGGTCATGGCGCATCATCATGAAATGCAGCGCTCGGATCAGGGACAGGTCTACGCGGGTCCAGTCCGAAGCCACTTGTAGTGCGAAGGTCATAGCATCGCGGTACCCGGCGATAGCGGCTCTGGTTTCCCGCGCAAGATCCACCCCCTCATCATGCTCTAGGACGGAGGTGACGTTGTCAAGAGAGGCGTGGTAGCCCTCGATGGCCACGGATCCTCGAACTGATCTTGCCATCGTCGCACGTCGCAGTGGCCCGTACCAGCGTTGGGGAACGTGCAAATAACGCCTGAGGCGTTCACCTAGATCATCAATCTCTTTTAGAACGCGCTGATCAACCGCCGTCAGCGATGGTATAGAATAGATCATCTGATCCATTATATCAGATCCCTCTGGTAGAGGTCAGTATATGTACTGATCTATTGATCTGTTTTTTCCGATCAGAAGATGCGATGTGTGGCAGCAGAGTACTTGAAACCACCAGCCGCGAATACCTAAAACGTCGAGTTTCCACCCCGAGGGGATCGGTGAGGTTCTTTCAAGCGAGCCTCAAATACCCTCTATCGCAGGGAAATGCGGAAAGGCCTTGTGGCCTTCGTCCTTCGGTCACCCGCCTTCGGCGAACTTCACGAGGGTCGTGGCTACTTCCTCCACTTGGGATTCGGTGATCTGGGGGAAGCACGGCAGTCCGAGCATCCGCGACGCGGTGTACTCGGCCGTCGGCAACGAGCCCGGTCCGAGTCCCATCCAGCTATAGGCGGGATGGAGATGGAGTGGCGGGTTGTAGA
>VXRE01000056.1 GCA_009838635.1 Acidimicrobiia bacterium
GTCGGGGAAGTCGGGACTGGGCGGGCATGGGTCCCCGGTGAAGTCCTCCGCATCCTCGGGCAGCTGGCACGGATGGACCTCGAACCGGTGCGCCCAGGGCCGGTAGCGAACCTTCCACTCCTCATAGGAGGTGGTGCCGTCGGTGAAGGCGATGCCCCTCGTGACGTTGACGCTCCATCCGTCAGCGCCCTGCTGGACCTCCATCGGCGGGTCCCAGGGCATGACTTCGGGGTTCGGGACGTACTCGGTGGGGTAGGGGACCGGTTCGTAGGGCTCCGACACCGAGGCCGTCACCTCCCGATCCGAGTTGTTCCCGTAGAACCTGACGGTGATCGAGGTCCTCGTGTACGCGGTCTTGATGACGAGAGGCGTATCGGTGTCGTTGCGGAACACCAGGTCGGGCACGGGCCAGCTGACCGTGGCCTCGATGCCCATCGGGTAGCGCGAAAAGTAGTAGCTGTGGGGCTTGTGGTCGATGACCTCGAGCCCGGCCCAGAACACCGCGTTGTAGAAAGTGCTGGCGAACTGGCTGACTCCGCCGCCCACCTGGTCTTCGATCTCTCCCCTGATGATGGTGGGGGCGGGCAGGAAGCCCCGTTCCAGGGTGCGCTCTCCCACGGCCTCGTTGAGCGAGAGGGTCTCCCCCGGTAGCACGTTGACGTTGTCCATGACATCGGCGAACAGGTGGATGTTCTGAACCCTCGGCTGGCAGCAGTTGTGCTTGGTGGTGAACTCGCTGATCAGGCTGAGCGGACCCAAGGCGGCCAGCTCCTGGGCGGTTATCTCGGGCTCCACGCCGGTCTGGAGGGGGAGGGTGGACTGGCGCGATTCCCGCTGGGCCGCCTGGTTGATCGCCCTGATCACCAGGTCTACATCCAGGAGAGCGCCCGGGAATCCCGGGACGTAGGTGATCGTCTCCTGGTCGTCGATCAGGATGTAGGCGTTCCGCGGCGGCGCCTCGAAGCCTGATCGGAGAGGATTCAGATACCCGTTGATCACATCCCGATCGAAGGCGACCTGGAGACCCGGGCTCGGGTCCGTGACCACCTCGGTGGTGAGGGCGCGGCCCAGCTGGCCGACATCGAGGTGGAGGGTGGCGGCGGGGTCGGTGCGGGTCAGGGTGACCGGTCCCGCCAGTAGCACGGTGGCCTCTTCCAGAGCCGCGTCCACCGCGGCCCTGGGCAGGACGGGTTGCACCTCAACCGTAGGCAACCGCACCGCGTCGGCGCGGGGTTGGCCGAGTAGGGCTTCGACGATCCGGTTGCGGGCCACGGCCCGATCGATCACGAAGCCGGCCCGGGGGTAGCGGGCCACCGGCGTCGAGCCGCGGATGTCGATACCCCCCTCGTCGGGTGCCACCAGAGCCGACTCGTACAGGTCCAGCAGCCCGTCGAGGGCGGTCTCGTCAATGGCTCCCGAGATCGCCCAGGGCAGGCCGGCCCCAGAGTCGTCGCCCCTGCGTTGGAGGTCTTCGAGGATCGCGTCCAGCGAGCGGTCTGCCAGCGCCGTGTCGAGCGTGGCGTTCTCGTCCAGGTCGAAGCCGATGGCCGCCGGCAGCAGGCTGAAGCTGGACTCGCTCACCTCGATCCGGATCGGCGTGAGCGCCAGGCTGTTCTCCAGGTCGGCGAGCGCGGATATCGCTTCCAGCCGGGAGGGATCGAGGCGGGTGGTTGCGGTTCCGCCGCCGTTACCCGGTCCGGGGGTGGTGCTGTCCTGGTTCATGATCACCACGGCCAGGACCCCCAGCGCGAGGATCGGAACTCCGAGGAAGAGGACTAGACGGCGCGAACCGGACATGAGGACTCATTGCCAACCACCGCGCCGGATGTTACCCGCCATCCGGGCCTTTTCCGGGAATGTCGTCGGGTCCGGGCTGCTCCGGGGATCCGGGCTTCAGCACCCGGAGGTAGTCGGGGCGAGCGGCGACCGAGAACTTCACCGGCGACCTGAGCAACTCGCCATCAGCCTGGGCCGGGAACCCGCCGGGTGCCGACACCTCCACGGAGGTGACGCCGGCCCATACCTCGAGTCCCTCTGCGCCGGACAGCGCGGCGCCGGTGACGACCCGTCGCAGGATCGAGACCAGGCGTCGTCTCGGCAGCTCGCGGGCCACGAGCACCGACAGCGTGCCGGGCTCGTGGGATCCGAAGCGGACGGGGATGCGCCCGAAGTAGGTGTATCGGTCGTACAGGCTGACGAATACGGCCACCGCCTCGGCTGACCGGTCCCTTGTGGTCACCTCCAGATCGGGTGCACGTTCGGAGAATCCGGTCCATGCGACCGAGGCGGCCGACCGGGCATAGTGCAGCCCCGAGAAGCGGTACTTGCGATGAGGCTCCTGCTCGGCCCGCTCCACGACGGCGGCGTCGAACCCGGCGCCGCACGAGAACGTGGCCAGCCGGCTCTCCACGCCCGACTCCCCATGGTCGAGGGTGAGCATGGCGGTCGGCACCGCCGCCACCGGCGGTCTCCCGCAGATGAACTCGGTGGCGGCCCGGGGATTGCGGGGGAGGCCCAGTATCCGGGCGAGCACGTTGGTGGTTCCCGCCGGGATGATCCCGAGGGCGGTGCCGGTCCCGGCCAGGCCGTTGGCTATGTGGTGGACCACGCCGTCCCCGCCCATCGCGACCACCACGTCGAACCGGTCGGCTGCGGCGGCGGCGCTGATCGATCGGGCCTCGGCGGTGGTCCCGGGCCACTCGGTCTCGACCTCGTAGCTCTCCCGGAGCCGGGCCACCACCGATCGGTGGAGCCCGCCGGTGAACCCGGAGGCCGAGGGATTGGTACACAGCAGGATCCGCGCCATCCGGCCAGGTTAGGAGGGGATCCACTGCTTACCGGTTCGCCGGGGGCGTGTGGGTTGCGCGGCCAAAGTGATCCCCGTTGGTATTCTGAGAGCACAGCCCGATCCCGAGAACGGACCGCGCAGTCATGGAAGTAGTACATCCGGCCGACATCGACGACGCCGTCGGTGCGCTCGCCGCGCATCCCGAAGCCGTGCTGCTGGCGGGAGGAACAGACCTGATGGTGGAGGTCAACTTCGACCAGATCCGCCCGGAGACGGTCGTGGCGTTGCGGAGGCTGGAAGACATCCAGGACGTCTCCCGGCGCCGGATCGGCGCGGGCGTGACCTTCCGGCGTCTCGAGTCGGGTGACCACAACGCCCTCGCGCAGCTGGCCCGCACTATCGGCTCTCCCCAGATCAGGGCGGCGGGGACCATCGGCGGGAACATCGGGACCGCCAGCCCGGCAGGAGACTCCCTTCCCTTCCTCGCCGGCCTGGACGCCGAGATCGAGCTTCACTCCACGTCGGGAACGCGCCGGCTGCCCTGGGACGAGTTCTTCACCGGTGTGAAGCGGACGGCCCGCCGTCCCGACGAGCTGATCACCGCCGCGGTGCTGCCCGAGGACCTCCCCGACTTCCAGGAGTTCGCCAAGATCGGCCAGCGCAGCGCCATGGTCATCTCCATCGTCGCGGCCTGCGTCTTCAGGTGGCGCGACGGCCGGACCCGGGTGGCGCTCGGCTCCGTGGGCCCCACCCCGGTCCGGGCCCGGCGGGCCGAGGAGATGATCTCGCAGGAAGCCGATCCCGGCCCGGCGGCGCTCGAGGAGTTCGCTCGGTTGGTGTCAGAGGAGGTGAGCCCCATCACGGATCATCGGGGGACCAGCGACTACCGGCGTCACGCCTCCGGCGTCCTGGCCCGTCGCCTACTCGAAAGGTGCCTGTCGTCATGAGAGTGCAGATGACCGTGAACGGTGAGGCACGGGTTTGCGACGTGAAGGGCTCCGAGAGCCTGCTCTTCGCCCTCCGCGACTACCTCAATCTGACCGGCTCCAAGGGGGCCTGCGAGCAGGGGGAGTGCGGGTCGTGCTCGGTGCTGCTGGATGGGGAGCTGGTTTGTTCTTGCCTGGTGATGGCGGCGGATGCCGAGGGTTCGGAGGTCGTCACGATCGAGGGCCTGGGCGGACCGGAACTCCATCCCGTGCAGAAGGCCCTGGTGGACTCGGGGGCGGTGCAGTGCGGCTTCTGCACCCCGGGTTTCGTGGTCGCCGCGGCGGCTCTCCTCGAGGAGAACCCGGCCCCCACGTCCGACGAGATGCGCGAGGCATTGGCCGGCAACATCTGCCGGTGCACCGGTTACGGCGCCATTCTCCGTGGCCTGGAGGCGCTGGTGGGGGGCCGATGACCACCCGGGTGAGGTCCCGCACCGTCCGGGATGGCGTCGGCGAGTCGACCTCCCGAACCGATGGGATCCCGAAGGTGGACGGCACCTACCTCTACTCGGGCGATCTCTACATGGACCGCATGCTCTTCGGCGCCACCCTCCGGAGTCCCCATCCGAAGGCGAGCATCACCAGGCTCGACATCGGCCCGGCCGTGGCCATGACCGGCGTCCACGCCGTCCTCGTCGGCGACGACGTCCCGGGTCTCAATGCCTTCGGCCTGGAGTCCACGGACCAGCCGATCCTCGCCGTGGAGCTGGTCGAGTACTGGGGCCAGGCGGTGGCGCTGGTCGCCGCTGACGACCCCGAGACCGCCCGCCGGGCCGTGGAGGCCATCGAGATCGAGTACGAGGTGCTGGAGCCGCTCACCGACCCGGAGGAGGCCGACCGCCGGGACTCCGTGTTCCACCGGGCCAGATGCCGGCGAGGCCCCCAGGATGCGTCCGGGGCCGTGGTCGTGGAGGGCTACTACGAGGTGGGGATGCAGGACCAGGCCCCGCTCGGCACCGAGTCCGGCCTGGCGATTCCAGACGGGCAGGGCGGGGTCGACCTCCACATCGCCACCCAGTGGACCCACGTGGACCGTGATCAGATCGTGGCCGGCCTGGGGGTGGACGAGGACATGGTGCGGGTCCACCACGCCGGGGTCGGGGGCGCTTTCGGGGCGCGGGAGGATGTCAGCCTCCAGATCCACCTCTGCCTGCTCGCCCTGTACACGGGGCGGCCCGTGAAGATGGAGTACAGCCGGGCGGAGCGCTTCGAGGGCCACGTCCCCAGCC
>VXRE01000029.1 GCA_009838635.1 Acidimicrobiia bacterium
TGTTTATTATCGCCCGGGGGGCGGGATTTGCGCGTTCGGGGGGGGGGGGGCCGGCCGGCCTCTCGGTGAGATCGCGGCTCGGTCAGGACTCTCGTAGCGGTTCCCGACCGCACGGCGCGAGTCGCGGCGGTCATAGGCGGGCGTGCAATCGGGCTGCCTGCTCCCGCGCCTTGGCGCGGATCTCGGCGGCGTCGACTCGAGTCGGGACCCCGTCCTTGAGGACAGGCTCACCTTCCACTTCAACGTGAAGCGGCCGGATGCTCGGGGTGAAGGCGATGTGCCACGGGTCCATCGGCTCGTAGCTCCAGGTGACCCGGTCGTTCCTGGCCTCGGGGATCAGGTTCCACCCGTTCTGCAGCCAGCCCCACGCCGTCTCGGGCGTGGCGGTCACGTCCACCGAGCGCTGCATGACGTAGGCGAGGCGGAAGGTGTCGATCATGTTGGCGCCGATCCCGTCGGTGCCCAGCGCCACCGGGTTGGCGAACCGGACCGGGTTGGCGTAGCCCACCGAGTTGTTCAGGTTGGAGCGTGGCTGATGAAGGATCGTGCCCCGTAGCCCGTGGTCGTCGGGCAGATAGACGCAATGGGCCAGCAACCAGCTGTCTTCGGTCAGCGCCGACAGATGCCGCACGCAATCCGCGTCCTCCGGGCCCTCCGCCACATGGACGTGAACACCCACGCCCAGCTCCCGGGCCAGCGCGGCCGCCTCCTCCAGCGTCTCCGGCTCGCAGGTGAACGCAGCGTGGATGCCCACCATCCCATTCCCGCCGTCGCTCAGGTAGCGGCGGTTCTCCTCGAGGCCGCGCCGGGCGCCATCCGGCCCGTGCCGGTCGGTGACTCCGTAGCAGGGCCGCACCCGGACCCCCACCTCCCGGCAGGCCTCCTCGATCACGGAGAGGCTGCCCTCGATGGCGTTGGGCGACTCGTGATGGTCCACTATCCCCGTCGTGCCCGACTCCAGCGCTTCGAGTGCCCCCAGCATGGCCGACCAGCGGATCATGTCCAGGTCGAGGGCCGTATCGAGCCTCCACCAGATCTGTTCGAGGATCCCCAGGAAGCTCGTGGCCGTCTCCGGGGGCGCCGGCATCCCTCTCGCCAGGGTGGAGTACAGATGGTGGTGTGCGCACACCATCCCGGGCGTGGTGGTCACGTCTTCGCGGCCCGGTGGTGGATGTTCATCGGCAGATGGTTCCTCCACTCCCCGTCGATATCGTGGAAGGCGGCGGCCACCGCGCCGGCGGTCGGCACCAGGCCGATCTCGCCGACTCCCTTGATCCCGTACGGCGCCTTCGGCTGCGGGACCTCCACCAGGATGACCTCGACATCCGGCATGTCCTTCGGCCTGATGATGCCCAGGCTCCGCAGCGTCATGTTGGTGGGTCGGCCCTCCTCGTCGGCGGGGAAATCCTCGCTGAGCGCGTATCCGAGGCCCATGTGGACCGAGCCTTCGATCTGGCCCTCGCACAGGATCGGGTTGATGGCCCGACCTACGTCGTGGGCCGCGACCACCCGTTCGATCTTGCCGGTGCGGCGGTCGGCGATCACCAGCTGCGCCGCGTACCCGAAGGCAGAGTGGATGATCGGGTTCTCGACCTTCTCCTTGAGCGAATTGGTCCAGTCCACGCGGTACTCGCCGTGGTAGTCGACATCCGGGAGCCGTCCTCCGGCGTCCGCGGCCCGGCAGGCCGACCTGACCGCTCCGGCGCCCATCAGGGTGCCCCGAGATCCGGTGGTCTGGCCGGCGCCGAGTTCCCGGCTGGTGTCCACGATCACCCGGATCCGCTTCGGATCGATCCCCAGTTCCTCGGCCGCGACCTGCTGGGCCACGGTGTGGATCCCCTGGCCCATCTCGGTCCAGCAGTGGCGGACCTCGACGGCGCCGTTCCTGGTGAACCGCACCACCGCCCCGGCGATCTCCTTGAAGCCGTTACCGAGGCCGCTGTTCTTGAGCCCGAGACCCACGCCCACCGCCTTGCCGGCGGCCCGGGCGGCGTCGTAATGAGGCTTGACCGCGTCCAGGGACTGGCGGGCGCCCCGGCAGCCGTCATCCATGATCTGGCCGGGACCCCAGAGCGCGCCGGGCTCCACCACGTTGCGGCTCCGCATCTCCCAACCGGTGATGCCCACCGATTGCGCCAGGCGGTCCATCACGCCCTCCATCGCGAACTGGGCCTGGTTGGCGCCGAAGCCCCGGAAGGCGCCGCAGATGGGGTTGTTGGTTCGGGCGGCCACCGCCTCGACATCGATGTTGGGCACGATGTAGGGACCGCTGGCGTGCCCGGCGGCCCGCTCGAGCACCTTCATGCCCACCGATGCATAGGCGCCGGAGTCGCCCAGCATCCGGGCCTTCAGGGCGGTCAGCCTGCCGTCCTCGTCACAGCCCGCCCACAGTTCCATCCGGATGGGATGCCGCTTGGCGTGGATCCGTAGCGACTCCTCCCTCGAGAGGGTGCATTTGACGGGACGGCCCAGCAGGTGGGCCGCCAGGGCCGTCTGCGCCTGGTTGGCCATGTCCTCCTTGCCGCCGAACGCCCCGCCGTTCGAGACCAGCTCGGCCGTGATCAGGGACGGATCGATACCGAGCACGGAGGCCACCTGGTCCCGGTCGTCCCAGACACCCTGGCCGCCGGAGTAGAGCATGAGCCGGCCGTTGCCGACCGGAACCACCAGCGTCGACTCGGGCTCGAGGAAGGCGTGTTCCACGCGCTGGGTGATGAACGTCTCGTGCATCTGGTGGGCGGAGGCCCGGTAGGCCGACTCGAAGTCGCCCCGGGCGTACTTGGACGTGGAGAGCACGTTGCCCTCCAGACCCCAGACCGCGTCCTCCGAGGAGGCCACCGCCTCGGCCGGGTCCGTGAAGGGCTTGAGCACCCGGTATTCCACGTCAACCGCCTCGGCGGCCTCACGGGCCGTCATCCGGTCCACCGCCACCACCACGGCCAGGACGTCCCCGTAGTAGGAGGTGCGACCGCCCTCGGGGATCAGGACCGGCCAATCCTTGTGGATCAGGCCCACCTTCAGTTCGCCTGGAACGTCGGCGGCGGTGAACACGGCCTCCACGCCGGGTATGGCCAGCGCACGGCTGGCGTCGATCCGCACCACGTCGGCCCGGGCGTGGTCGGTCAGCCGGAGCGCGGCGTGCAGCATCCCGTCCAGGCGCATGTCGTCGATGTAGTCGCGGTCGCCGAGAGCCAGCTCGCAACCCTCGTACTTGATCCCGGCCTTTCCGATTCCGGAAGGGGTCTCGAGTGGGGGGATGTCGCCCCTGGCCAGCATGTCGATGGCGTCGAAGATCTTGGTGTAGCCGGTGCACCGGCACAGGTGGGCGCCGAGCCGTCCGGCCGCTACCTTCCGGGTCAGGCCCGCACCCTTCTGATCGATCAACGCCTTGGCCCGCACCACGATTCCGGGGGTGCAGAACCCGCACTGGAGGGCGCCGGTGGCGGCGAAGGCCGACGCCAGGCGGTCCCGTTCCGCCGTATCGAACCCTTCCAGGGTGACCACTTTCTTGCCCTTGATCTTCTCGAGTGCGAGCACGCAGGCCACGAAGGCGCGCCCGTTGACTAGCACGGTGCAGCAGCCGCATTGGCCCGACGGCGCGCACCCGTCCTTGACCGATGTGATGTCGAGTTCCTCGCGCAGGGCAGACAGCAGGTGGGGATGGTCAGCGCGGACGGAGACGGGCCGGCCGTTGAGAGTGAATTCGATGGTCCTCTCTGCGATCAGGGTCATGGTCGCCTCCTCCAGCCAGGAGGGCCTGCTCGCCGGTCTTCGCGACCGGCTCCTCCGGGCTATCTTTTACATTTTGTCAAAATCCTAGCAATCCTCGAAGCAAATTCGGCAACCATGCGGCGGGGTATAACCTCGTAACGTCCAAGATCAAGGAGTGTGGAGAGTGCTTGCCCGAGCCGAGTTCACTGTGGAGCCTTTCACCGAGGGCAGGCAGGGTCCCCACGTCCAGGCGGCCATAGAGGCGCTCGCTCCGTTGTCGCCTGACATAGGCCCGTTCGGAACCGCTGTCGAGGGCGACCTTGACGTGGTGCTCGACAGGGCGGCCGCAGGTATCAGGGCGGCGATGGAGGCCGGCGCCACCCGGGTGGCGGTGACCATGACGGTCACTCCATGAGGGAGGAGCACCCCCTGCTCGAGGCGGTCCGGCCCCTGGTCGAGGCGATGGGGGCCGAGATCGTCGACCCGAACGGGACCGATGGCGACTGCATACCCCTCGAATGGGATGGGGAAACGGTGGCGGCGGTACGCGTCCTGACCCTTCACGACGCCCTGGATCACCTGGTCGCCCAGGTGGAAGGGGAGTTGGGCGGAAGGCTGGACGAGCTGGGACGGGTTCAGAAGCAGGTGGCGGTCCGGCTGCTGGACGAGCGCGGGGCCTTCCGGCTCCGCCGCTCGATCAACGAGGTGGCTGACGTGATGGGGGTGAGCCGCATCACCATCTACAACTACCTGAACTCGATCCGGGGCGAGTAGGGAAGGTGCGAGAGCGCATCCTCGGCGCGGCCGCCGCCGTCGCCTTGGCGGCGGTGATGGCGGCGTGCGGGGGCTCGGGGTTGCCCGAGGACGCCACCGGACAGGAGATCTACGTCCAGATGTGCGCCCGCTGCCACGGTTCGGACCTGCGGGGCGGAACCGGCGTGGCTCTCGTGGGCGAGGGTGCCGGATCGATCGACAAGCCCGAGCGCTACTTCGTCCAGTCCATCTACGCCGGGATCGGGAGGATGCCCGCCTTCCGGCGCACCCTCTCGGACGACCAGATCCTCCGCGTGGCCAGATACATCATGCGACAGCAGGGCAGGTAGTGGTCAGTGGTCAGTGGTCAGTGGTCAGTGGTCAGTATAATCTAGTAAGAGCTCAGTGCTAAGTTAAAAGTAAAATAAAAAACTAGCAAATTGCAACTAGCAACTAGCACAAAGCAACAAGCC
>VXRE01000001.1 GCA_009838635.1 Acidimicrobiia bacterium
CCCCCCCCCCGGCGGGGTGGGCGTGGTCGGAACGCTCATCGCCCCCCCCTACCCCTCTGCGCCGCCCCCCCCCCCCCCCCCCCCCCCCCCCCCCCACGGGCGCCGACGACAGCACCGACAACGGAGTTCCCCACCGCCACACCAGCACCCCCCGATGCACGGCGGTTGCAGGAACCAGGAAGGGCTCGACCAGAAGGCTCATCTGCTACAACGGTCTACGGCGTCTCGCACTTCGCACCAACCCACCGGCGCGGTGAGACTGTCGAGCGTTGACAACCTACGGTCTTCTGGGAGCCGAGGCGGTCGACCGATGAGGCGCACGTTCACCGCGAAGTACCTGACGTGGCGTTGGTCTTGACTCTGGCAAGCGCGGAGGCCTGTAGAGGCATGGGATGGGGCCACCGGTCACTGCTCGGTGGAGCCCAAGACCGGAGTGGCCAGTTCATCGTCGGATACCGCGACTTGCCGGTAGAGAGCACCAACGTCCTCGTGTCGGCGGTCCGCTAACTCCTTGAGCAGGTCCCAGGGATCTTTGGGCTGTGGAACGCGGGGACGTAGCCAGAACACTCCGGATCTGCCGGCCTCGACGGCGTTGATGACTGACGGGAGGTCTAGAAGCAGAGCACCCGTGGCTCGGATGGGATCGTCCCCCACACCCTCGATGGCGAATATCGACAGTTTGGTCTTGATGACCGCAGCTAGCTCGACCGGGTTCTGCAACATCCTGTAGTTGTTTGTCACCAGTCCCCTGTATCCAAGCTGATACAGAGCCACCACGAGTTGCCGGTCCCCAAGATTCGTGAGTCGGGGATCGATGCGCTCGATGGGGAGAAGCTCAACATCACCAAACCATTCCGAGAGCGCTGCCAGGATCGGTTGGGGAAAGTTATGGTCGAGCGGCAGCGGGGTCACGCGGCAAGCGCGGTCTCAAGGTCGATTGCCTGTTCGATAGTCTCGGGAGTGGCGTGGGGGTAAAGCGCCTCCACCCGCCTGAGATCCCCGAAGCGTCTGTAGACGGCAGCCACCGACTTGGTGGTGATGCGCGAGCCGACGAGATGTGGTTCACCCGACACCTTGCCGGGGACGATACGGATGCTGGGTCGGGGCCGGACCAGATCCGGACCGTGGCCTCCCATCCCGAACGGGCCTAACAGATCGAGCATCGACACCAGGGACAGCTGGCCATGGGTACCGGCCGCCCAACCGTCACCTAGATACACCCTTCCGTCAATGTTCACCAGCAACGGTGTCCCCGACTGATGCGGTTCCTCAGCCCAGATGTCGAGGCCGCAGCGTTCGAGTTCGTCCAACGCTTCCCTTACCTGGGGCATAGGGCTTGCGGGCACGACAGAGTCCCGGAGGGGTTTGGGGTGGCGAAGCCAGTAAACGATACGGAGCGCCAGCAGGTCCGCGTAAGACCACAGCTTCTGTCTGGTGGGCGACACGGTAGGTACCACAACGTCTTTGCGTGCCCAGTAGTACACCGTCGATACAGGCACGCCCGACAACGCGGCTGCGCGGCGAGCGTCGTAACACCCGGCCAGAGCAGCCCGGAAACGCCCGTTTAGATCAACGCGGTAGCCGGTCACATCCCCTCCATCGACTTGCCTGTATGCAGATGCGACAACTACCAGGCTAGCCACCAGGCCCGACCTTTCACCGTTACGGCTCGATTGTCGAGGGTGAGTCTGCCAGACGCGCTTACAGGTCGGCGTCCTGGGTGGTCTTGCCCTGGCCGATCAGGCGCATGTTGACGGCGAAGTACCTGACGCGGTCCGGGTCCTGTCCCCGGGCGAGCGCCAGGTGGAGCGCGTAGAGCTGCAGGGGCATGAGATGGGTCAAAGCCGCTACCTCCTCGACGGGTTCCGCCAGCGGTGCGACCGGTAGTACTCGATGACCACCGAGGTCGGAGGGCTTGAGTTCCGACACGATGACCGGGTCGCCCTCCAGGTCGGAGACCCCGTCGGCGATCTGCACCGCCTTCCTATGCGACGCTCCTCGCGAGGTCACCACCAGGACCGGGTCGCCCACCTCCAGGATGAACATCTGCTCGTGAGCGTACTCATCGAGTTGCTCGCAGATCGCCGGCACGTAGCCGGTCTCGTAGAGCTTGGCCGCCCCGGTTAGGGCGGTGGCGTGATGGGGACCGGCGCCGAGCAGCACCCAGCGGTCCCTGGACCTGTGCCGAGCTGCCAGCTCCTGAGCCGCCGGCCCCGCCATCTCGATCGTGTAACGCATCGCGGCCGGCGCGCTGGCGATCGCCCGGTCGATCGAGGTGGTGTCCCCGGACCGGATGGCGGCGACGCGGGCGGCGAGTCCCAGGGTCGATGCGATCATGGCGGTGTGGCTCGTGGTGTGCGACGCCGCCACCGGTGCCTCGGGCAGCGTGGTCACCAGCACGTGATCCGCCAGCTGCGCCAGCCGCGACCCTTCGTGGCCGGTGACCGCGAGGACCGGGACACCGCGGGCAGCGGCCGCCTCGGCACAGTCCACGGTCGACTGCGACTCCCCGGAGTTGGAGTAGGCCAGGAGGATCCCTTCGCTGATCTCGTCCAGCAGGTAGGCGGACGCGTCGAACGATTGGTGTACGGTCGCCGGTATCCCTGCCCACCGGGACATCGCGTAGCGACCCACCATCCCGGTGAACCGCGAGTCGCCGCAACCCGCGAAGTGGAGCTGCTTCGGGCCCTGCTCGGCGATCCACGCCGCCGCCCTCCCCAGCCGCCCACCCTCGTCGCCGAGGTTCAGGGTGGCCACCTCGGGCTGGCGGCGGATCTCGCGCCACATGTGCAGCTCGGTGTGCCTGGTATCCGTCGTCCGGTCTGGGCTAGCCACTTTCATCCTCTCATTCATGCTGGGCGGGTAGGGACTCCGGCACGAACGCCACGGCTTCGATGATCACGTCGACCCCTTCCGGAAGGTCCGCCACCGTGATGAACGTCCGGGCCGGGTAGGGCTCGCTGAACGCCTCGGCATAGGCCCGGCTCACAGCCTGGAAGTCGCTGTAGCGCCGGGCGAACACGCAGCAACGGATCACGCAGTCCATGCCCGAACCCCCGGCCACCACGATGCGCTCGATGTTCTGCAAACACGTCCTCACCTGGGCCTCCACCGGGCCGTCCACGATCCTTCCGGCTTCGGGGTCGAACGGGAGCTGGCCGGAGGTGTACAGGATGCCGCCGCCGGCGGCGCCCTGCGAGTACGGGCCCTCAAACCCGGGGTAGAGCGGGAGGTCAACGGCTGTCCGGCTCATCGGTCATCCTTTCATGGCGCTCTCGGCGAATCCCTGGACGATGTATCGCTGGAGAAGGAGGAACAGGATCAGGACCGGGACCGTGGCGATGGTCGCACCCCCGAGGATCGCCCCCCAGTTGGGCAGCTCGCCGGGGACCACCGTCTGGGCCAGGGCCACCTGGATCAGCTGCAGCTCGGGGCGCTGGATGATCACGAGCGGCCAGAGGAAGCCGTTCCAGGACCAGAGGAAGGTGATCACGGCCAGGGTGGCCAGGGCCGGCTTGATGTTCGGGAGGAGGACGTCGAAGTAGACCCGGAAGTGGGACGCTCCGTCGACCAGGGCAGCGTCGTCGAGCTCGCGGGGGACGTCGTCGAAGGCCTGCCGCAGCAGGAACAGGCCGAAGGCGCTGGCGATCTCCGGCAGGAACACCGCCGGCAGCATGTCCCCGAGCCCGAGACGGCTGGCCATGAGGTACATCGGGATGAGGATCGACTCGAACGGCACCAGGAGCGTTCCCAGGATGATGATGAACAGCACCCGCCGTCCCGGGAAGCGTAGGCGGGAGAAGGCGTAGGCGCCCGTCGAGCAGAGGACCAGCGTCAGGATCACCTGTGACACGGCCACGATGGTGGAGTTGATCAGGGCGCGACCCATACCGAGGCGGCCGAACACCTCCCGGTAGTTGTCGAGGGTGGCGTCGAACGGGAGGAACGTGGCCGCGGTGACCGGCGCGGCGTCACGGAAGATGGCGAACTGCGGCTTGAACGATGCCGCCACCACCCACCACACCGGGGCGATGAACACCAGTGCCACGGCGATGCCGAGCGCCACCCGGAGGTATCCGGGCACCGGAGCGCTCAGCCGTATCGGGGCCTGCTCCGCCTCCCGCCGCCGGCGCATCAGCTTCAGCCCGGCCATCTCAGGCGTCCGTCCTCGACAGCAGCCGCCGCTGGAGGAGCGCCACCACCAGCACCGTGGCGAGGAAGACCACGGCTATCGCCGATGCGTAGCCCGGGTCCAGGAAGCTGAAGGCCTGCTGGTAGAGGTAGTACACCACGAACAACGTGCTGTCGCTCGGCCCGCCCCGGGTCATCACGTAGGCGGGGGCGAACTGCTGGAAGCTGAAGATCGTGATGATGACCACCACGAACACGGTGGTTCTCGACAGGAGCGGGAGGGTAACGAACCGGAACCGCTGCCACGGTCCGGCGCCGTCCACCGCGGCGGCCTCGGCATAGACGGTGGGGATGGCCTGGAGGCCGGCCACGAACAGGATCATCGTGAACCCGATCTGGTACCAGATGATCATCAGCATCAGCGACGGGAGCGCCTGCGACGTGCTGGTGATAAAGTCGAGCCCCTCGAATCCGAGACGTTCCAGCACCCCGTTGAATATGCCGTTGGCCGGGTCCAGAAGCAGCCGCCAGATCGCCGTCACCACCACGATCGACATCGTGACGGGGGAGAACACGATGGTGCGGATGCGGCGGATCCCGCGCTGCGAGCCGCGCAAAGCCATCGCCAGCGCCCTTGCCAGCGGGAGCTGGAGGACGAGCATGCCTATCACGAAGGTGGCGCTGCCCCGCATCGACTTCAGGAACCGGAAGTCGGACGC
>VXRE01000078.1 GCA_009838635.1 Acidimicrobiia bacterium
TTCGGCGCCCCCCACGTGCCGGGCCGGCGAGAGAACGCTAAAATCCGGGCGAGGGGGCTGCGCCGGCCGGGCCCTCCCCCACCGCCACCACCTTGATGTCGAGCGCGTCCCGCCATCCCCCGGGTGGGGTTGCTTCGACAGAATGTTCCCTCACGCGTTCCGACCGACGTCCGAACCAGACCGCTGGTGCTTCGACCCTGCTTCCTCACTTACACGAGCCGGCAGCCCGGACAGAGCACGCGTCTCCGTCCGCAGGCGTCCGGCCTCGAACTGTGAAGGCTCGGGTCAACGGTTATTAGACACCGTATGGCGAGGGTGTGACATAAACGAGGGAGCGAGACCGGCCGATCCCGCCTCTTCGTGAGGAACCGGTTAGGCCTTGGGGAAGTTGTACCGGAAAACTCCGCCGGTGCGGACCATCTCCGCCGCGATCCCATCGGCGTGGCCGATGAAACGGTTCAGCATGGCGTTGATCTGATCCGGCACGTCCTGGAGTGCCTTGTGACCCGCTCCCACCACCTTACCGATCACCACCTGAGGACACAGCTCCCGCAGCAGACCCAGGTCGAGGTCGGGCTGGCCGCAGTCGATGTACAGGTACGGGCACTTCACGCCGCGCATAATCGGTTCCGCGTCGAACCCCATCATCCCCTTCCACCCGTTGAGGATCACGTGGTCGGGAACCTCGGCCAGCCGCTCGGAGATGGTCGCCACCCGGGAAGGATCGTCGGTCGGAAGGTAGGAGGCGCTCAGGAACATGCGCAGCGTCTCGCGGAAGTCGCTCTCGGCCGTCATCAGATGGTCGAACGGACCGTGGTGTTGCTGGTGCCAGCCGGGAATGTTGGAGGGTGAGTCGAGGCTGGCGATCGCCCCCACCAACTCAGGGTGGCGGGCCGCTGCGGAGATGATCACCTGGCCGCCCATGCTCTGGCCTACCAGAACCGGCTTCTCGAGACCCAACTGCCGGATGAGTTCCGCCACGTCATCACCGTGCTGCTCCATCGTGTACACGACGTCGGGCTTGTCGCTCTCACCGTGACCCCGCAGGTCGACCGAGATACAGCGATGGTTCGGGGAGAAATACTCCTCCTGGTTGCCGAAGCCGGTGCGGTTCCCGAAGCCGCCATGGATGAAGATGATGGCCGGGTCGCCCGAGCCGAACTCGTGGTAGGCGATCCGGACGCCGTCCGGGGTGGTGATGGTCTTGGTAGTCATGCCCCGAGGTTAGCTCCCAGGCCAGCCCCTCTTGCCATGCCTGGCCGGCATCCCGGACCGGCCTTTTCGGCCCTTGCCGCTCGGGCGCCAGCCCCTCCGCTCCGTTCCGCGGCGCGGGATCGGCCACTTATCCCGACTGGCTGCGAGGCAGGTCGTCCGGATCTGCCACGAGGTCGAAATCCGGGATGATCTCCTGGGGCTTGAACACGACCCGGTAGTGATGGGCAGACACGTTGGCCGGATTCAGATGCTCTACGAAATAGGTGACGTTGTCGGACAGGCCCAGGAAATGCTTCCGGTACGCGCCTTCCTCGACCTGGCAGGTGACCTCCAGTTGGTGGCCCTCGTCCTCGATAGAGCACCGACCGATGATCTCCAACAGATACTTGTCGGTGATCCCGTTGAAGAACACGACCCGCCTCGTGATCTCGAACTGGTCCGCCGCGGTGGAGATGTTCTCCGAGACTATCGCCGCGTCGGAGCTACAGCCCGCCAACAACCCGATAACCAGAACCGCGCCCAGAGCCGCCTGGGATTTCTTCGTCCTCATGGTCCTTCTCCTTCGCCGAAAATGAAACGGCCATATCCGGCGCCGGCGCCCATCTCAGTCGGCTTGCGGTTCAAGCACGCGATGCGCCCGGCGTTCCACCGCTCGGCGTGGGCCGTCTACCCCGACTCGGGCAGTCGGGCCAACCTCCGATTTGATTACGGTTTTATATTGCTATAGAACTGTATCAGATTCTCTATCTTATAGACTGGTGGTGACCATCTTCAAAGGATTGCGAGCTATGCATACCCTTACCGACTAGCCGTCGAATGGGACCTACACCCGCCAGTCCAAGGGTTCGACGAGTTGGACACAGGTGATACGCGACAAGCGTCCGAGGAAAGGCTGGGGACGCCGGCTACGCGGAAAGCGGCCTCCAAAGTCGTGCGGCGACTCCTCCACGAGCTCAAATCCCTCGCCGGCCGGGCCGGGGTGAGCCGGGTTGTGGATCAGACCTCGGGGAAGTTGTACCGGAACACTCCCCCGGTACGGACCATCTCCTCCGCGATCCCGTCGGCATGCTGGATGAAGCGGTTCAGCATGGCGTTGATCTGATCCGGCACATCCTGAAGAGCCTTGTGCCCGGCTCCCACCGTCTTGCCGATCACCACCTGCGGGCAGAGCTCGCGCAGCAGATCCAAGTCGATGTCGGGCTGACCGCAGTCGATGTACAGGTAGGGGCACCTGACCCCCAGGAGCGTGTCGGTGGGGTCGTAGTCCACCTTGCCGGCCCAGCTGTTGAGGATCACGTGGTCGGGGACCTCGGCCAGGCGCTCGGCCATCTGCCCGAGCCGGGAGGGGTGGTCGGTCGGCAGGTAGGCGGCGCTCAGGAAAGCGATCAGCGTCTCCCGGAAGGGTCCGTCCTCGGTCATCAGGTGGTCGTAGGGACCGTGGAACCGCTGGTGCCAGCCGGGAATGTTGGAGGGCGAGTCCAGGCTGGCCACCGCCGTTACCCGATCCGGGTAGAAGGCGGCCACCGAGATGACCACCTGGCCGCCCATGCTCTGGCCGACCAGAACCGGCTTCTCGAGGCCCAACTGCCGGATGAGTTCGGCCACGTCGTGCCCATGCTGCTCCATCGTGAGCGGCTGGTCCGGTTTGTCGCTGTCGCCGTGACCGCGCAGGTCCACCGCCACGCAACGATGATTCGGGGAGAAGTATTCCTCCTGGTTGCCGAAGCCACGCCGGTTGCTGTAGGCGCCATGGATGAAGATGATGGCCGGGTCGCCAGAGCCGACCTCGTGATAGGAGATACGAGTGCCGTCGCTGACCGTGATGGATCGGGCGGGGTGGGTCATGCCGGCGAGCATAGTTGCCTGCTTCCGGCTCCCAAACCTGGGCCGGCCCGCGACCCGCCTCCATCTAGGAGCATGCCCGCTACCGTCCCTCCGCCTACTCGCTATCAATCCTCTCGAGGATGTTCTCCGCAAGCACTCGGAAGTCCCTGTAGCAAGTCCGGACGGCCCGGGTGTGCCCGCCTATGGCTCCGTCCGCCGGCTCCAGCGCGAACATCGGCTTGCGCGCCTCCTGCGCCATCGGCATGAGGCTCCGGTAGTGCTTGAGGATGGCCAGGCAGTTCGGGTCCTCACTCACGGTAATGGCAGACTGCGGATCTCGGCCGCAGACCTCCTTCGAGTAGACGCCAGGGATGCGATCGGCCCACCGCTGGTAGGCCAGGACCGGACGATCGTGGCGGATCGCCTGTTGCATGACCACGTAGCCGATCGGCCCCATTGCCCCATCCGGTAGGGCCAGGTCCTCCACCGGGTTCTGAGCATGCCGCTCCGCCCATTGGCCCCGCCAGCTACGGAGGGTTGGCCCGAGGCTCCGCAGTCCTTGGAGGGAATACAGGTCCGACGTCAACGGGACGACCACGTAGTCGGCCGCGACCAGCGCCGACCGGTTCAGCGCGCCGAGGTTCGGCCCGACGTCCACCAGCACCAGATCGGCTTCCACGTCGGTCGCCGCCCGTCGCAAGGCACGCCACAAGGCGGACACGACCCGGAAGGCGCGCGGTCTACGGTCCAGGCAGCCGGTCCATTGGCGGGAGATCTCATCCTCGGCCGCCGCCAGTATCGGGTCGCCCACCACCAGATGCAGGCCGACACTCCGCTCCACGAGATGCGGCGAACCGATATCGCCCGTACCCTCCAGCAACGGTTCGATCGCTCCGTGGATCGTGCCCCGATCCTGATCCCACAGCGGTTCGAGACTGTGGTCATCGATGAACATGGCGGTGAGGTTCGCCTGCGGATCGAGATCGGCGGCCACGACATTCCGACCGATGCTCGAGTACATCCAAGCGAGATGGTAAACCAACGAGGTCTTACCCACACCACCCTTGTTGTTGAAGAACGCAACGATTCTCATCTCGCGGCCTCCGGTGTCACGGGTGCCGGGCCGGACGGAGGAAGACGGAACTTCGGCTTGGCGTCGCCGTTGCGGACCATCTCCTCCCTGGCAGGTGACTCTCCCGATCCCGAACGAGGCACGAGGCTCCAATAGTGCACTGTCTCGGCTAACGGGCCGGGAAGTTGTACCGGAACACTCCCCCGGTCCGGACCATCTCCTCCGCGATCCCGTCGGCATGCTGGATGAAACGGTTCAGCATGGCGTTGATCTGGTCCGGCACGTCCTGGAGTGCCTTGTGGCCGGCCCCCACTGTCTTGCCGACAACCACCTGCGGGCAGTGCTCGCGCAGCAGATCGAAGTCCAGGTCGGGCTGGCCGGAGTCGACGTAGAGGTAGGGACAGGCCATCCGGCGCAGGGTGTCGCTCGGCTCGTATGCCTTCATCGCGTCCCAGGCCCGGACGATCATGTGATCCGGGATCCCGGCCAGTCGCTCCTCGAGACCCCCCACCCAGGAGGGATCGTCGGTGGGCAGGTATGCGGCCGCCAGGAACCGGTGCACGCCTTCGCGGTACGGACCGTCGAACGTGATCAGATGATCGAAGGGCGAGTGGAAGCGCTTCTGCCAGCCGGGGATGTTGCTCGGCGAATCCAGGCTGGCCACCGCCCGCACCAGATCCGGATGACGGGCGGCCACCGAGATCACCACCTGGCCTCCCA
>VXRE01000093.1 GCA_009838635.1 Acidimicrobiia bacterium
CGCGCCCGCCCCCCCCGCGCCCGGGGGCCCGCCGCCCCCGCCCCCCCGCGGGGGGGCGCCGGCGGGCCCGCCCGCCCCCCCCCCCCCCCCCCCCGCGCCGCGTTTTTCGCGTTCTTGCGGCTCGGGGACACTAGCTGGGCCGCTGATAGTGTGAGGAACATCTAACCGCCTGTCCTGCATCTACAGCGGGCCGCTTCATCTGCTCCCGCAGACATGTCACGCATCGTGGTCAGGCGGGTCACGCGGATGGAAGGCGCCGAGTTGGAATACGAGTTCGTCAGGTTCAGCCGGGACGATGCAGTGGCCACGATCACCCTCGACCGTCCGGATGCGATGAACGCGCTATCGCATGGGCTCGAAAGGGAACTCCATCACGCGCTCGACGAGGCCGATGCCGATACGGCCATAAGGGTGATAGTCCTGACCGGGGCAGGACGGGCGTTCTCCGCAGGCTACGACTTCGATGACGAGGTTCCGGGCAAAGATGCCACCACTGCCGAGACATTGGGCCAGTGGCTCGACACCAACCAGCGAAGCGTGGAGGGCTTCATGCATGTGATGGAGCTCTCGACACCGGTGATAGCCGCGGTCAACGGATGGTGCCTGGGCGGAGGGTTCTGGTACGCGTTGTGCTCGGACATCACGATCGCCTCCGAGGACGCGACCTTCGGCCAGCCGGAGGTCAGGGGGATATCGAGTTCGTCCATCCTGTTCGCGGTGCTGGCCGGGTGGAAGAACGCCCACCGCTACACGCTCACCGGCGACCACTTCGACGCCGCCGAGGCGCTGCGGATGGGGGTCGTGAACGAGGTGGTGCCGGCCGACCGGTTGCTGGAGCGGGCCTACGCACTGGCCGCGAGGATTGCCATGGTCCCGGCCGACTCGGTGCGTCTCAACAAGGCGATCACCACCTACGGCCTGGAGGCGATGGGACTGCGGAACGCCCACAACGTGATGGCGTTCCTCGCCACCATCGCCCACGCTTCCGGCGATTCACCCGACGTCCGGCACCTCAACGAGGCATATCGCCGGGGAGGGACCAGGGCGTTCCTCGACGCTCGCGACGGTCCGTTCCAACCCGAGCCCGGCGGGCCGCGGTCGCGCAGAGACGGGTGACCCGGTCACCCCGTCCACCCGCGGTCTAGCATCCCTTGGGACACCACGATCGAAGGGCGCGCAGTGATCACCAGTTTCAACCACTCGGGAATCGTGGTCCGGGATCTGGACGAGATGTTGCGGTTCTACACGGAGGATCTCGGTCTCACCGTCCTCGAACGCTACGAGATGGAGGCGGGACCCGAAGGTGATCACGCCGGAATACCGGGGGCGCGCCGTACCGAGGTATTCCTCGGTCTCGGGGATGACGGCCACATGCTCGAACTCATCGAGTACCTGGAGCCTCTCTCGAGCGACGGTCATGTCGAGCTGAACAAGCTGGGCGCCACCCACGTCTGTTTCCTCGTGGACGACCTGGACAGGGCCCACGAGGAGCTGGTGGGCAAAGGCGTCTCCTTCGTTACGGAGCCGATCTTCTCGAAGACCCCGGATGGGGACGATTGGGGCGTGGTCTACTTCCAGGATCCGGAGGGCAACTGGCTCGAGTTCATCCAGCTCTAGGCCCGAAATAATGCTGGAGTGGTAGATAATTGAAGAACCGGACAGGGGCAGGAGAGGGATCGATGGTCACGGTTGATTGCCACCTTCATCTGACCGAGACGCCCAGCCAGGTTCCCGACTGGTGGATGACCGAGATGTACCGGCCCTACGGGGGCGTCTTCGGGTCGACCGACGGGGCCTGGATGGTTGACCTGCTGGATCGGTCCGGTGTCGACGTGGGTCTGGTGCAGGGCGCCGACATCCGCCGCACGACCTGGCACCCGGACTTTCCTGAGGAACATGAGGTGTTCGTTCCCAACGACTACACCGCCGAGCAGGTGGCAATGTTCCCGGATCGGCTCAAGGGGGTCGTCTGCGTGGACCCGATCCGCGATGTCGGGGCTGCGCTGGAAGAGATCGACCGTTGTGTCCTGGAACTGGACTTCCGCGCTGTCAAGCTCGTGGCGGCCTACCAGCACTACTCGCCCAACGACCGCCGGCTCGACCCGATCTACGAGCGATGCATCGAGCTGGATGTCCCGGTGCACATCTTCACGGGTTGGACGCCGACCATCACCGCCAAGCTGGTGCACGCGGATCCGGTGCTCATCGATGAGGTCGGCCGCCGCTACCGGGACCTGAAGCTCATCGTGGCGCTCGGTGTGCCATGGATCGATCAATGCATCCTCATGGTCGCGAAGCATCCCAACTTCTACGCGGACATGTACCACTACTCGGAAATGGGACCGGAACCCCTCTACGGGGCGCTGGAGACGTTCCGGTCGCTGTCCGCCCTCGACCGGGTGTTGTACGGGTCCAACAACAGCGACAAGGTGCGCGTGGGTCGGGAGGAGTCAACCGTCCCGGACGTGTACCGGAGCGTCAACGAGGTGGCCGAACGACGGGGCGCCCCTCCGTTCTCGGACGAGGAGATGGCGGCGATCCTGGGCGGTTCGGCCGCCGGCATCTACAAGATCGGCGCCTAGACGGTCCGAACCGGAATCTGCGATTCGTGCCCGCCCGGTCCTAGGACATTGCCGGGACGTCGAAGACCGTGGGTTCCGAGACCTCGGCCTCGAGTGCCGAGATGGCGGTCTCCACGACCCGGCGGCGATACTCCATCTCGTCGGCCGTGTCCAGGTCCGGATCCCCGAAGGGATGGGTGACGGCCTTGCCCTGGACGATCCGGAGTACGCCCACGGACTCGGCCAGCGGGACCAGCGCCGTGACCAGGGCCGCCGGAATGCCCTGGTTCTCGATCGACTTGGCGAGCGTAGACCCGCTACGCGTCCCTGTCCCTCAGGTCGAACCCACGATCGCGGCCTGAACCCCGTCGGCGATCAGGGCGCGTCCCATCTCGGCGCCGATGCGGGTCATGTCGCGCAGAGTGCCCATGTTGCCCGTGGTGCTCAGCAGCTCGGAGTGGAGGCTCAACCGGCCCGCCTGCTCCATGGACCGGGCGGCATCGAGCGGTACCTGGCGGTCGGGGTCCTGGTTGGCGAAGCTGGTGTCGATACCGCCGTGGACCGATTCGAACTCGCCCTCCGCGAAGCCTTCCCGGTCCTGGATCGGGTATCTCATCCAGTCGGTCGCCCATCCGGAAGGCAGGCGGTCGGGGTTGCCCGCCGGGACGATCCCCGCCTCGGTCACCAGCGCCAACCGGAAGGGGGCGCCCGTCGTGATCGGCTCGGAGGCCTCGGCGGGTTCGTAGCGGGGGAGCGGCCACTCGGTAGCGAAGGGCTCTCCGCGCATCTTCGTGAGCAGCATCTCGATCGCCCGGGTGGAACCCCGCAGGTCCTCGAACGTGTTGCGCCGGAGCCCCTTGGTGAGGGTGCCCTCCTCCGCGGCGCTGCCGAGTTCTTCACCTCTAGCCAGCCTGGACGCCAGATGCGCGAGGCGCTCCAGTGCGGTGCCCATGCTGGCGGCTGTCTCGGCGGTGGCGAGAGTCGGGACCCAGGCCCGGTAGTCGGCGGCGCCCGGGCTGTCGGGGTGGAGTCCGGTGACCGCCGGCACGCCGAGGTGTTCGATCACCGCCTTGCAGACCGCGCCGCAGGCCAGACCGTACCGTCCGGATCCGAAGGCCGGTCCGGCCACCACGACGTCCGGGTCGAACCCGGCGATCAGCCCGATCACCTCGTCCACGGCGCGGCTCCCGCCTTGCGCCATGTAGTTGTCGCCGCCGATGACGGTCCCGACGATCCGGTCCTCGCCTTCCAGGAAGCGGGTCAGGCCCCGGCCGCTTCCCACCGGACCCAGTTCGGAGACCGGTCCCATGCCTGCCTGGTCCTCACCGCCCAGTCCCCCGAAGAACTGGTTGAGATAGTGGACGATTCTCGCCATCGGTTACCCCTCAGTACTCCTCGCCGCGGATACGTGTCCCACCGAACTGGTGGGTGCTGGCCATGACGATGGCCAGCGGCGCCTCGAACGCGCCTGACGGGTCATCTTCGATCCGGATCAGTGCGTCACCACCGATCACCCGCTCCACGGGCTCGAAGCGGACGGCCTCCTCGTAGTTTCCGGTGCTCACGATGGCATCGGCCTCCGGAACGAAATGGACGAAGCCGGATTCGCCCGGGTTGGCCGCCATCTCCATCGACAGCATCGTCGTGGTCACTCTCCGTCGCTCCAGGTTCCTGCAAATCATCATGGCGTCGACAGCGGGATGCCCGCCGCCGGCGTAGTTGATCAGCGCACCTTCGGCGCCCATCATGATCGCCAGGTTGGCCGCATGGTTGGCGAGGCGCTCCTTGGCGGCGCGGGTGTCTCCGTTGGTGAAGAGGACCACACCCCGGAAGTCGATGTCCTGGCCGTGGCGGGCGTAGAGATCCTCGATGATCGGGTGGTTCTGCACCGTGTAGGTGAGTTCCCGCATGCACGCGATGGCGTTCCAGCCGCACACCAGGGCCCCGTCGAGCAGCTCGTTGGGGTGGATCGGCGTGGGCAGGTGGGCGGCGCCGCCGATGGCCCCGGCGCCGGGAGCGATCTCGCCATGCAGGAACGGGATGGCCAGTTGGTACAGGTACACGACCGCCGGCAGCCCGTTGACCGGCGAGGGGGCCAGGTCGTAGGTGTCCACCCGGTCGGGTGTCTTGCCGAGCGTCGTCTCCGCCAGGTACCGGGCCGCCTTAAGGCCTGCGAGCCGGACCGCCTTGTTGTACTCGACCGCCTCCGGCGTTCCCTCGAAGACGTTGGTGGGACGGTCCTCGCTCTCGAGCAGTGCGGTGGTCGGTTCACAGGAGACCACCACGTTGATCAGTTCCGAGAGGGGCGAGTATCCGGCTGTGGATCCGGCCATGTCGAAGACGGCCTCCCGCCAGTAGCGCGGCTCGCCCGGTACCGGAAGGGCGGTCTCCACGACCGCCACCCCTTTCAGGGCGTGGGTGGTTCCCGTGCCGACCAGCCGCGGCACGGTCAGGAGACCCGAGAAGTCCGTGCCGGGAGGGTCCACCTTGATCCTCGGCTCCACCGCATCGATGGCGTTTATCACCCTGACCGATTCCCCGGGCCGGATGATCTCCACCGAGACGGCGGCAAGATCCGGATCCGCGGAGAGCTGGTCCTCCAACTCCTCGATGTTGATGGTCAGGATGCCGTCTGCGAAAGCGGTCTTGTCGCCGGCCCGGACATCGGACACGTCGAAGGCGCCGACGTCCAGGATCTGGCGGCGCGGGCCGGAGTTCACGCCGGCGTCCCCTCGCGCCTCGCGGCGGGCTCGGGACGCTTCCGCCGAGGTCCGGGCTTCATGCGACCTGCGGGAGGCCCAGCATCTGGCGGGCCTGGGCGGGGGTGGCGATCTCGCGGTTCATGTCTTCGGCGATCCTGCGGATGCGGCTCACCAGCTGGGCGTTGCCGGTGGCCTTCTCGCCCCGCCGGTAGTAGATGTTGTCTTCCAGACCGACCCGAACGTGGCCTCCCAGCAGGATTCCCAGGACGTTCATAGGGATCTGGAACGGCCCGGTGCCGATCACCGAGTAGAGGGCGCCGGCCGGGAGTTCGTTGATGAGCGACATGAGGTTGGCGGGCGTCGGGAACGACGCGGTCTGGGCGCCCAGGACGAACTGCACCATGTAAGGGGGTGTCACGTTCTCGTTGTAGATCAGATCGCGAAGCACCCAGTACTGGCCCGGGTCGTAGACCTCCAACTCCGGCTTCATCCCGCGCTCGGCGATCACCGACGCGTAGTGGTTCAGTTCACCGTAGGTGGTGCCGCTGCACATGTCGTACTCGACCGGCCCGCGGGGATGTGGGAGGTCGGAAGGCCGCTCGGGCATGGTGAACTTCGACACGAACGGGCCGAGGTTGAGGGTGGCCACGTCCGGGGCCGGGTCGGCGTACAGCGGCGAGTACCGTTCCTCCGTGGTCAGGGTGGGCCCGCCGCCGGTGCTGTTGTTGATGATCACATCCGGGCACAGCTCCCGGATCATCCCGTTGACCTTCCCGTAGTCGGCGGGGTTGCCGGTGCACTGACTCCAGTCGTCGGGATCCCGCACATGCACGTGTATCTGCGACGCGCCGGCCTCGTATGCCCTCCGGGCTTCCTCCGCCTGCTCCTCCGGGGTCTCGGGAAGAGCCGGGTTCGACTCCTTGCCATGGCCACCGCCGCTGATGGCCGCGGTGATGATCAGGGGCGGCAGCGCACTCCGAGCCGTCTTCCGCATCCAGAGGTACGGGTCGCGAAAGTCCCAAGTCGCTTCGATTTCGCCCATCGGTGTTCCTTTCGAGACAGCTGTCAACCCCCGGTCGGTGCCTCGTCCTGGTACCGAGGGACCACCTTACGAGGCCCGAATCATAAAGAACCTAGCCCTCCGACCGATCAAGCGTGGTCGGGGGTGTTTCGGTCATCCGCCACGGTTCGAGCAGCGGGGAGAGACCCGCCCGGGCGACGAGGTCCGCGGCTCGCCCGTTCGCTTCCTCGACGACGGCCGCTTCGTCCACCATCGTGCAGCTGCCGTTCTCGAAGATGACATCGCCGCCGACGATCGTATGGGTCACGTCGGCGGGGCCGGTCGAGTAAACGACAGAAGCCACCGTGCGGTGGAGCGGTGAATGGTGAGGAGCGGACTGATCCACGATCACCAGGTCCGCGAGCTTCCCCGGCGCGATGACACCGGCTTCGATCCCCATGTACTCGGCGCCGGCGCGGGTGGCGAGTTCGATCGCTTCCTCACCGTTCGACTCGGTGGGGTTCTGGGAGTGGACGCGCTGGAGGAGGACCGCCTGCTTCATGCAGGCGAACATGTCCAGCCGGTGCCCGCTGCCCCCGTCCAGACCGAGAGCAACGGTTGCGCCGGCGCCGCGCAGGTCGCGGAGACGCATCACTCCCAAGGCTATGTACTGATGGGAGATCGGGCAGTAGGCGATACCGGTTCGGGAGTCCCCGACCAGTTCGACCTCGCGGTCGTCGAGGAAGATCCCGTGGGCCAGGGTGGCGCCCCGGCCCAAGAGCCCCCGCTCAGCCAGCCACAGCACCGGCCTGCGGTCGTACTCCTCGAGATAGAAGACCGGGTCGTTCGCCGCCTCCGAGCAATGCGAGTGCCAGCCGACGCCTTTCTCGTGTGCCAGACCGACCGCATCGACCACGAGGTCCTGGCTGACGTAGATGATGTTGAGGGGCGCCGGCCAGACGCCGACCCGGGCGCCGGCCGGGCGGGCCTCGATACAGGCCCGGGTGATGTCGATCTCCTCCTGGTTGGCGTAGCGGAACAACTCGCCCGCCAGGCCGTGCTTGACCGCCATCCCGGTCAGTTCGCCGGTCATGCCCCTGGCGACCGCCCCTCGCAGCCCGACCGCCTCGATGGCGTCCGCCACGGCCAGGGTGGATGCGAAGTCGGTAGGTGCGTAATGGTTGTCGAGCACGGTGGTGACGCCGGCGCGAGCGGCCTCCACCGCTCCGAGTTGAGCGCCGATCCTGGCCTCATCGATGGAGATGGCGGTGGTGACCGGCCACATGAAGTCAGACAGCCAAGGCCACAGCTCCAGGCCTTCTCCGAGACCCCGCGTCAGGTACTGGAACAGGTGCTGGTGGGTGTCCACGAGCCCGGGCAGGACCGCCCCTCCGGTGGCGTCGATGACCTGTTTCGCTTGGTAGTGACCGAGATCACGGGCGGTGCCGACCGCGACGATCCGATCCCCGGTTATGGCTACCGCTCCCGGGTCGATAACCCGGCGCCGGTCGTCCACGGTGACCACCGTCCCTCCGGTGATGAGGAGATCGCAGGGGACAGGCTCCGAGGTGACCGGGCCCTCCTGGGAGCCTCCGGCGGGTGGACTCACCATCCGGTGTCCGGCGGCCAGATGTTCGGCCCGGAGATGGGCTCGAGCGCTCCGTCCGAGTAGTACCCCCCGTACCGATCGAGATGAGCAGCCGTGTACGGTGCGGCCGCGTGGTCGCCCGCCGCGTCGGCATCGGTGTGGACCCGATAGAGCCAGAACTCGGTGGAGAGGTCGAGATTCTGGTTGATGTCGAAACGGAGCAGCCCCTGTTCCGCTGCTGCGGCCGCATGGGCCTGCTCCGTCACCGAGGCGATGAAGCCGTCCGTGTCCTCGGGTCGCACGGAGATGCGCGCCTGGTAGACCACCATCCCCCCGGTGGATGGAGGATCTTCGGATCGCTCCCCGGTCGCGTCACGGCGCGCCTTGGCGGTGCTGTCGAGGCTGCGGCACGTCGCCCAGACCAGTTGATCCGCCATTCCATCGGTAGCCGCGAACCAGGCTGCGAAGTGCGCCGACTCGCCGTGGGCTTCGACCGCGCCGTCATCGTCGTAGATCTCGTTGAATCCCACCCTGGCCGGGTCCGTATCGTCACCGAAGATGTCGAAACGGCGGCACCCTGGCTCGGTCGCCACAGACGCACGGGCGTTGGCGATCGACGCCGTCAGGAACCTGTCCAGGTGATCCTGGCGGATGGTGGCCTGAACAGTGATGGTTCTCATGTCGTTCCCGTCGGGTGCGTTACAACGCTAGCGGTCTACGCCTCCCGCATCGTTGGATTCAGCCGTTCGGCGGCCAGGACCGGCGGGTAAGATTTTTCGAGATGGTATGCCTCCGCGGGCAGACCACTAACCGGCTCCCGAAGGGACGATGGAATATGGCAACCGGAGGGGCTGTCTCCGCAAGGGGAGTATCCGGTTGGCGATCGGCCGCCCTGGGGGTTGCAGGCGTGGGAGTCCTCCTCGCGGGATGGGAACTGGTCGGCCAATTCGAGGTGTTCGGTAGGGGTTGGCCGCCCTTCACGGATGTTCTCGAGTCTCTTTCCAAGGACAGGGAGATCCTGCGTCGGGCCGCCGCAGGCACGATCCGGGACGCGGTGCGGGGATTCGCCGCCGGGATGGCATTGGGAATCTCTCTGGCCATCATCGGGCTGGTCATCATCCCGCTCCGCCGGGGCATCGGGCGCCTGGCCACCGTCGTCAATTCCATCCCCTGGATCGCTCTGGGCCCGCTCATCGTCATGGTGGTGTCGTCGTCGGCGACTCCGGTGGTCTTCGCGAGCCTGGCCGTGTTCTTCTCGAGCTTCATCGCGGTGAGTTCCGGTTTCAACCTCGTGAGCGCATCCCATCAGGACGTGTTCACCGTTCTGGGGGCGTCCAGGACCAGCCGCTTCTGGAGGCTCGAGATACCGGCGGTGCTGCCTTCGATCGTGTACGCGGCCAAGCTCGGCGCTCCCGCCGCCATGTTCGGCGTGGTCTTCGGCGAGTGGTTCGGCACGACCGAGCCGGGATTGGGCCTGGTGATGGTCGTGGCCCTCCAGCAGTTCTTCACCGCCCGGCTCTGGGCAGCCGCTGGGCTGACGGCCTTCATAGCGATCGTTGCTTTCGGCCTCTTCGCCCTGGTGGAAGAACTGGTCCGGCGTCGCGACTTCTCCGTCCGCCAGGACGTGCGGGAACTGGCCGGTTCCGGCCGATCGAAGGAGGGGGAGAGTGAGCCCGCTTCCTGGCGCGGCCGACTGGTGGACATTGCTCTCACGGTGTGGCCCTTCGTCTTGGTCATCGGCTTCTGGCAGTTCGCGGTCACGATCTGGGACGTCAGTCCCATCGTGGCCCCCACCCCCGAATCGGTGGTGAGCGACATCGCCGGGGATCCCGGCACCTATTTCTCGTACACGTTCAACACGCTGCAGATGGCTGCGGTGGGTCTGCTGGTCGGCAGCCTCATCGGGCTGGTGACGGCACTGGCGAGTTGGCTGTCTCCGGTGCTGAGGGGCATGCTCACCACACCCATGATCATCATGTACTCCGTTCCGCTGGTAGCGACCGTCCCGATCATGGCGAGGGTGATCGGTTACACGCGGACCACGGTTGTGGCGGTTGCCGCCCTGGTCTCGATGTTCCCGACCTTCGTGCTGGTCAGTTCCGGTTTTCGTTCCACACCCCCCGGCGCCGACGATGTGTTCTCGGTCATGGGCGCACGGCGCCGCGCCAGATTGCGTCACCTGGCGCTGCCCTCGGCAGTGCCCGACTTCCTCACGGCGCTCCGGCTGAACGGGGCGCTGGCGATCGTCGCCGCGATCCTGGGGGAGTACCTCACCGGCCGCGACGGCCTCGGGTGGCTCTTCGCTCTCTCGTACGGCGGTCTCGAAATGGCTCGGGCCTGGGGTTCCGCGGTGGTGATAGTCATCCTGTCGGTGGTCGTATACGTGGGTGCGAGCCGGCTCGAGGAGCGCGGGCAGCAGCGGATGCTCTAGGCAGTACCGGCCTCCTGCCGTACTCGGCGTGCACAAAACCAGGTGCATTCCCCGACCAGGGGTGGCAGACTGAAGCATCCGAGGCGAAGTAGGAGGAGACCATTGCGGTACACACGTAGATCACGACTAGGCGGGATGATTCTCGTATTGGCCTTGCTGGCGGCCGCGTGCGGGGATGACGAGCCTGCCGCCACGACGGCTGCTCCTGCCACGACCGCCGCGCCCGCAACCACGGCCGCGCCGGATACGACAGCAGCGCCGGATACGCCGGCTGCGCCCACCACGACGGCTGCGCCCACGACGACGGCGGCACCGACCACCGAAGCTCCCATGGAACCGACGGTCATCCGTGTCCGGCTGAACTGGACGGCGGATCCAGGATTCCTGGGGCTGTACATGGCGGACGAATTGGGGTTCTTCACCGAGGAGAACGTAGTGGCCGAGTTCGAGTACGGCGGCCCCAACGTGCCGCATCCCGTCCAGATCCTGGCCGGGGGAGCTGCGGACATCGGCTTCGGAGGTCTGGCCATCATTGCCGATGCGGTGTCACAGGGCGATGAATTCGTGATCTTCGGGACAAGGCTTCAAGAGGGCATCCTGGGGATCAGTTCCCTGGCCTCGGACCCGATCCTGACTGCGAGCGACATATGCGGCAGCAAGATCGGGGCCACCCCCGGTGACATAGTCCAACTCGATGCGCTTCTGACCCTCAACGGGCTGGAGGCCGGGTGTTACGACATGGTCCCGGTTGGTTACGACCCGTCACCGGTCGCTGAAGGCTTGGTGCGTGGCCAGATCAACTACATGAACAGCCACCCCGTCATCCTCGATTTCATGGGCATCGACAACGTCGCCGTGTCCTATGCCGACTTGGGCATGCAGATGTATCACGACCTGGCGTTCGTCAACCGAAGCTTCCTGGACGCCAACCGCGATGCGATGGTGGGATTCCTGCGGGCGATGATCAAGGGCTGGGAAGCGGCCTTCGCCGATCCGGATGCCGCCATCGACCTGATGATGAACAAGTGGGGAGGGGCCGAGATCGGTATGGACATCTCGTTCCAGCGGCCCGTCCATGACGCTCAGGTGCCTTTGATGACGAGCAGCCTCACCGACGAGAAGGGTCTGTTCCAGATGGACTTCGATCTCATGGCGTCCACCATGTGGGACGTCCTGGCCCTCACGGGTATCGAGAACCTTCCCAGTGCCGAGTCGATGATCGACACCAGCCTGCTCGACGATGCGTTCGCCGGCTGCGGAGCTTCGCTCCTCGAGTGCTGATCGCCCGGGTCTCCCGGTTATAGGGAAGTGGCGTCTCCGACTGACGGGGCGCCACTTTCCTTCTGGTCGGTTCCGAGCACAGGGCAGCCTGATCCGCGGCCTGGGTTGATCTGCGGGAAGTGGGCTCTCAGGTCTCCGTAGAGTCCAAGGCCAGGGTGAGCTCGTCGGCTATCGCGTGGAATTCCGGAGTGGTCGCCAGTTCCCGTGTCCGGGGCCTCTCGAACTCCACCTCCTGTACCAACTTCACTTGTCCCGGCCGCTCGGTCAGAACGATGACCCGGTCGGCGAGGAACAGGGCCTCGTCCACCGAGTGGGTCACCAGAATCGTGGTGTGCTGCTGAGCGGACCAGATCCGCTGCAGTTCCATGTTCATCTGCCGGCGGGTCACCGCGTCGAGGGCTCCGAACGGCTCGTCAAGGAGCAGGACTTCGGGGTTCAGGGCGAGGGCGCGAGCGATGGCGACGCGCTGGCGCATCCCGCCCGAGAGCTGCTTCGGCCTCGCCTTCTCGAACCCCGCCATACCGACGAGGGAGATGAGATCGGAGATGCGCTCGCGGTCCGGCTTCATCCCGGCCACGTGGAACGGCAGCGCGATGTTGTCCCACGAACTGAGCCAGGGGAGCAGAGCGTGATCTTGGAAGGCCACGCCCAGGCGATGCGCAGCCGCCAACTCGGCCGGCTGTCGCCCGTTCACGACCACTGTTCCGAGGGAAGGTGTCTCCAGCGATCCGACCAGCCGTAGCAAGGTCGACTTACCACAGCCGGATGGACCGATAAGCGCTACGAACTCCCCGGCCGCCACATCGAAGCTGACGTCGGAGACCGCCAGCAGCGACTCTCCCCTCCGCAGCTTGAACTCCTTGCTCACATCCCGCAGCGAGATGACCGGTGATCCGTCCGCGATCTCTCCGCCCGCGTCATCGTCGACGAAGCTGCGGTCAGTCAATGGCGCCTCCTTGCGGGTTCCCCGGAAATGGAGACTAGTCCCGGGTCGGTTGCGGTGGCACGCCGCCGGGCGTAGCCGGGTATCGCATTGCGGCCGAAGGCCGGTACCGGATCACAAGGTTCCCCAGAACTCCGGCGGGTCGCCCGCCAGCTCCTGGACGGTGGCTTCCATCGCGAACACCGTGGTTCCTGGGTTGATGTGGCCGCCGATCGTCCGGCCGGTGGAATCGGCGAACACGGCGTGTATGTGCACCAGCGGTTGGCCTTCGTACAGGGAGATGTTGCCCGTCCCGCCCGCGACCTCGAGTTGTTCCTCCCGGGCGAAGGTGCGGTAATCGCCGGTATCCGGGTCGTACCAGGAGAGGTCGGCGCGGCTTACCGAGCCGAGAAACGTGATCGTCGCGCCTAGGACGCCGTTGGATCGGGCGAACTCTGTCAGCGAGCCCAGCAGGTCATCCCCCTGGCTCAAGCTCAAGAGGTGGATCCTGCCCGGATCGAAATCAAAAACCTTCACGCCGGTGCGCTCCGGTCGGGTGGGCGAGTCGGCAGCAACCGCACCCGACGAGTCTAGGAGCACCCAATACGGGCGCGTGGGGCGACCCACCCGATTGATACACTCCGCACCTGCCCGGAGAATGGGAGACCTCGTTGGCGGAGACGACCGAGTTCCTGATAGTGGCGCCGATCCTTCCCGGGAAGCGGGAGGCGTGGCACCGGATGATGCGGGAGGTCACCGGACCCCGGTACGAGGAGTGGGCCGACCATCACCGGCGGATGGGCGTCTCGCGCGAGGTGGTCTGGGAGCAGCGTCTTCCCGGGATGGACCTGGCCATCGTGGCCATCGACGGCGTCGACCCCGAGGCCATCCTCGACAAGATGACCGTCTCCGATCACCCCTTCGACATCTGGTTCAGGGACACGATCGTAAGCGTCACCGGATACCTGGAGACTGCACCGGACGAGATTCCCGCTCCCACCCTCGTGGGCAAGTTCGAGGCCCGGACACAGCAATGACACTCCGGCCCGGCCTCCGGGTGGTGACCGCGTGAAGATCAGCCGGATCACGGCCTTCTCGGCCGGTTACATGAAGGCCGACCCGGAGATGCATCGCAGCTTCTCGCTGGTCAAGATCGACACCGATGCCGGGCACGTGGGATGGGGTGAGGCAAGCTCCTCCTACGGGCACTCCTACCCCACGGTCGTGGAGACCATCGTCGATGATGTCCTCGCCGACGTGCTGGTCGGCAAGAACCCGCTGGCGATCCGGGCCCGCCTCGCCGAGATGCACCTATGGCTGGACGGCTACCTCGGATGGGACGGTGTCTCTGCGCAGGTCATCGGCGCCATCGAGATCGCTCTGTGGGACATCTTCGGTCAGGAGCACGGCGTCTCGCTTGCAGCGGTTCTCGGCGCCGGCGTGGACAGCCTGCCTCTCTACGCTACGGGGACGACTTCGTTCGAGGTGGACCTCGGCTGGCACGAGACGTACTTCGACGATGTCCTCGAAGTCGGGATCAGGGCCATCAAGGTGCGGCTGGGCAACGACCCGGATCGGGATCTCGAGTTGATCGCCCGGACCAGGAGCGTCATCGGCGATGATTGCCTTCTGATGGCTGACGGCTACTGGACGTACACGCTCCGCGAGGCGATCCGCCTGGCGCGGAAGATGGAACCGTACGACGTGAGCTTCTACGAGGAACCCCTTCCCCAGTACATGATCGAGGCGCTCGCCGAGCTCCGGGCCGAATCGCCGGTCCGCATCGCGGTCGGTGAGCGCGTCTTCTCCCTGGCCGGATTCAGGAACGTGGTGCATCATCGCGCCGCGGACGTTCTCCAGCCGGACCCGACGGTTTGCGGAGGCATACTCGCGTGCATGGAGGTGGCGGCCCTGGCGAAGGCACATGATCTCGCCGTGGTCCCCCACATCGGAGGCCTGACCGCAGTGGGAGTGGCGGCGGGTCTCCATCTCGCGGCCGCCATCGAGCCCGAAGTGCTCGAGTACGACCCCGATCCGTACCAGCCGCTACGGGACGATCTGCTGGTCGACCCCATCTTCGGCATGGATCGCGTCGAGGACGGCCGCATGGCGGTCCCCACCGGGCCCGGGCTGGGGATCGAGATCGACGAAACCGTCCTGGCTGCCTACCCGTACCAGCGGGGGAAGCTCTACCAAGAGCTGTACCCCGAGCACGGCGCCGGTCGCCTGTGACCATCTGCGGGACCCGATAGTTCCCGAAGAGGGGTTCTACAACGGCGAGAAGGCGTCTGCCTCCTCCAGGGCGTCCAGTACGGCCAGGTAGGCCAGGTCCCGCTTGCGCACCACCTCTCGCTCGGAGCGGCCGCCGTAGTCATAGAAGCCTCGGCCCGTCTTGGGTCCGTAGAAGCCCTGGTCGACGACCTCCTTGAGGTAGGGCGGCACTTCGAGGCCCATCTCTGCCGTGCCTTCGGCGATCAGGTCGAGCCCGTTGAAGTCCAGACTCTGGAAGATGCCCACCAGCCCCAGCCGCACGCCCACGCTGGTCTTCAACGCGAAGTCGATGTCCTCCAGCGTCGCGGCGCCGTCGTCCATCAGCTCCTCCGCCGCAGCCCCCATCGCCATCATGACCTTGTTGGCGATGAAGCCGATCGCGAACCGATTCATCACGAGCGGCTGCTTCCCGATGCGCCGGAGCAGGTCGGCCGTCCACTCGAGCGAGTCTCCGGACGAGTCGGGTCCGCCGGCGACCTCCACCAGAGGGATGATGTACGCAGGCATGAACCAGTGGGCGCAGACGAACCGCTCGGGTCTGGCGGCCGTCACCTGCGTGAACAGGTCCAAGGCCGAGGTGTTGCTCGCCAGCACCACATCGGGCGCGGCCGCATCCTCGAACGCGTTGACGACCGCCTGCTTGGCGGCGATGGTCTCGCTCACCACTTCCATAGCGAACTCTGCCCGGGCCGCTGCCTCGGCCAGCGAGGTGGTCGGATGGAGGCGCCCCAGGATCGTAGGGATCTCGTGGGAAGCCAAGCGGCCTGCATCGACCAGAATTCGTAGGTTGGCCTCCACCAGTCCGGGGGCGCGCGCCAATGCCGTCTCGTCGAGGTCCACCAAGTCCACATCGATCCCGGCTTGGGCGAAGACTTGGGCGATCGAATGCCCCATCGTCCCGGCGCCCATCACGGTGATGCGCTGTACTTCTCCCGGGCTAGGTCGCATGGCTCGCCACCCTAGTGGTCCGGTACCCGCGGTTAGCCGACCAGGGTCTCGAGGTGGCCGTCGATGGGGATGACCGCTCCCGTGATGCCGGCGCTCAGAGGGGAGCACAGGTAGAGGACCAGATTGGCGATCTCGTCGGGCTCGATGAAGGTCCGGAGGGATGCCTGCATCTTCCACTCGTCGGACACCTCCTGGAAGGGAACGCCCCGCTCGTCGGCCAGGTCCTGCATGACCCTGTCGAGCCGGGGACCGGCCACGCCTCCCGGACATACCGCGTTCACCCGGATGCCGTAGGGGCCGAGTTCGGAGGCCCAGGTCTTCGTCAGGCCGAGCAACGCCCATTTGGCCGCCGCGTACGGGCTCCGTAGGGGGGAACCGAAGAGTCCCGAGACCGACGACATGTTGACGATGGCCCCGGTCCCGGCCTTCTTGAGGTGCGGCGCCGCGGCCCGCGTGCTGAGGAAAGCACCATCGAGGTTGCCACTCATGCAGGCGCGCCAGTCCTGGTAGGTAAGTTCGTCGACCGGGACCGTGGGGCCGCTCGGCCCAGCGTTGTTCACCAGGACGTCCAGCCCACCGAGCTGCTCCACCGCGTCGTCGAACAGCCTGCCGACATTCTCTTCCGATCCGACATCGGCCAAGGTAGCGGTGATACCGGGCACTTCTTCTACGGCTGCCGCCAATGCGCCGGCATCGATGTCGCATATATGCACCCCGGCTCCGGCCTCGACGAACCTCTCGGCCACCGTGCGGCCGATCCCGGTCGCCGCGCCGGTAATGACAACCCTCGAGCCCGACAACCCCATCATTCCTAGTCCTCCTGTGTGGCGCCGGAGACGGAGGATGCCCAAGAACGTCCCGTGAGATCCCGCCGCAGCCAGCCTACATTACGGGTGCCGAGGGCCGTCGGGCCTGGGCCGGCCTGTAGAATGAATGCCCAACCGGCGTATCGCACTATCCACGATGGGAGGCTTCGATGGTCAGCGTCGACTGTCATCTGCATCTCGGCGTGGTCCCGGACCATATACCCGAGTGGTGGTTGACCGAGATGTACCGACCGTACGGGGGTGGAGCGCTCGCCAACTACGACGGGCAGTGGATAGTCGACCTCCTGGATCGTTCCGGAGTCGATGTCGGTCTGGTCCAGGGTGGAGACATGCGGCGCACGACCTACCATCCTGATCATCCCGCCGACCATGACGTATACGTCCCCAACGACTACACGGCCCACCAGGTCGCTCTCTTTCCGGACAGGTTGAAGGGCGTCGCATGTATCGACCCGATCAGGGATGTGGGCGCTGCCCTGGAGGAACTGGACCGATGCGTCAACGAGTTGGACTTCCGCGCCCTCAAGCTGCTGGGTTCCTACCTTCACTTCTCGCCCAACGACCGGCGCCTGGATCCGATCTACGAGAAATGCATCGAGTTGGGCATCCCCGCCCACTTCTTCACCGGATGGACCCCGATCATCATGGCCAAGCTCGAAAACGCCGATCCGGTGCAACTCGACGAGCTCGGCCGTCGCTTCCGCGACCTCAAGGTGATCATCTCGATGGCCGATCCTTGGATCGACCAGTGCATCCTGCTGGTGGCGAAGCACCCCAACTTCCACGGCGACATGTATCACTTCGCCGAACTCGGGCCTGAGCCTCTGTTCGAGACCCTGGACCGGTTCCGTTCGCTGTCGGCGCTCGACCGGGTGCTGTACGGATCCAACAACAGCGACAAGGTGCGGGTCGGCCGGGAGGAAGCCACGGTGCCGGACGTGTACCGCAGCGTGAACCGGGTCGCCCGAGAGCGGGGGGCCGAGCCGTTCACAGACGAGGAGATGGCGGCGATACTGGGTGGTAACGCGGCGCGCCTGTACGGATTGGGGGACTGACCAATGGTAACGATCGACTGTCACCTGCACGTGACCGAGGTGCCCGAGCACGCTCCCGAGTGGTGGGTACGGGAGATGTACGCGCCATGGGGATGGGACGTCGGTTCCGTGGACGGTTCAGATATCGTCGAACACCTGGATGCCACCGGATTCGATATCGGCATGATCCAGGGTGGAGACATCCGCCGCACGACCTACCACCCCGATCATCCTGCCGACCACCGCGTCTTCGTTCCCAACGACTACGTCGCTCACCAGGTCGCCCTGTCCGGGGGCCGACTCTATGGCGTGGCGGCGATGGATCCGCTTCGGGACATCCCGGCGGCGATGCTCGAGTTGGAGAGATGCGTCAAGGAACTGGATTTCCGGCTGCTCAAGCTGGTGCCGACCTATCACCACTACGCCCCGAATGACCGGCGGCTGGACCCGCTCTATGAGAAGTGTCTCGAGTTGGACATACCGGTGATGGTCCACACCGGATGGACGGCCACAATCAACTCGGCGATGGAGTTCCAGGACCCGATCCAGCTGGATGACATCGGACGTCGCTACCGGGATCTGAAGGTCATCGTCGCGCATCTCGGTTACCCGTGGGTGGATGAAGGGGTGGCCGTGGTCGCCAAGCACCCCAACTTCTACGCCGAGATGGCGGGATGGACCGCCTGGGGACCCGAAATCCTGGCGGGCGCCCTCGTGAAGCTCAAGGAACTCGGCGCTATCAACCGCGTGGTCTTCGGATCGGACAACACCGACGCGAGGAATCTCTACCGTGATGCCCGCCGGATCGCACGCGAGCAGGGCACCGATATCACCGATGAGGAGATGGCCGGGATCATGGGCGGCACGGCGGCGGAGCTCTTCCGGATCAGCGCGTAGGAGCCACGTTCGGCCGCTCGCGCGCCGGATCCGTCCAGAACGAAGGAAGTGGATGTGGCCATCGCGGACATGAGCGACCGGACGATCGAAGACCTCATATCTCTCCGTGGGCGTACCGCGGTGGTCACGGGAGCCGGCCGGGGCATCGGTTACGCGATCGCTCGACGGTTCGTCGAGGCCGGCGCTGAGGTCATCGTCGCCGACGTGGACGGGGAACGCGCCTCGGAAGCGGTAAGGTCGCTGGGGACCGACCGGGCCGTTGCAGCCGGCGTGGACGTCACGGACCGAGGGTCGATCGTAGCGCTGGCCGATCTCGCCGTAGCCCGGACGGGCGGGATCGACGTCTGGGTGAACAATGCGGGCATCTACCCGGATGACGCCCTGTTCGACATCGATGACGACCAGTGGGATCGCGTCCTCGACGTCAACCTGCGGGGTACCTATCTGGGCGCCCGGGAGGCGGCCGCCCGGATGATCGCCCGGCGGACGGGGGGTGTCATCATCAATATCTCGACGGCGCCCGCGTACGTCCGGGAAGGCGCCCCGCACTACGTCGCCTCGAAGCTCGGGGTGGTGGCGCTTACCAGGAGGATGGCGGCGGAGCTCGGAGTGCACGGGATCCGGGTTCTGGCACTGGCCCCCACGGTCATCCTCACGCCGGGGATGGAGGAGTCGGCTGAGGAGGGCGGCTGGGACCTCGGGGACCTTGCCGAGCAGATGAGCCGGGAGCTACCGCTCGGCCGCGCCGGCGTGCCGGACGACGTGGCCCGGGTTGCCTTGTTCTGCGCGTCCGACCTGGCAGCCATGATGACCGGCTGCGAGGTCCGCGTCGACGGTGGAGACAAGCACGGCGGGCAGACTTAGTAGGCGGCGCCCACCGCCGGCACCGGAGGGCTCCGGTTCAGTGATGCTCGTCGGGGAAGTCCCATGCCCGGAGTTCGCCGGGCTCGAGCCGGACGAGCGTACCCGGAGGTAGTCCGGCCAGGTACGCGTCTACTTCGGTTGCGGCGACGTAACGCTTGACGATCCGGCGGTCGACATCGGGGCTCTGGGGCAACAGCCGAGCGGAACCGCGTATCTCGAGGCCGCGCATGGGCGGTTCGGCCTCCGCCACCACGACCGACGCCCGCCGGTCCCGCCTCAGGTGCCTCGCCTTCACGTCGTTGCGGCCGATAGCGATGTTGAACCCGCCGTCCCGCCATTCGAACCACACGGGCGACAGCAGGACCAGCCCGTCCCGACCGTAGGTCGCCAGCGTCGCCAGGAGCGGGCGATCGAGCAGGTCACCCAAGTCCTCAACGGAAAGACCGGTTCGCATGGCCGGATTCTATGCCCCCACCGGCCGGGCCTGATCACGGCCGGCCCCTGCTAGTACTGTGCGGGATCAAGCCAGGTAACCCACCACTAGGAGCGACCATGGTCACCGTCGACTGCCACCAGTACATCGGTTTGACACCGAGCCAGGTCCCCAAGTGGTGGATGGAGGAGATGTACCTGCCGTACGGGGGCACGGGCGTCTCCCGGTATGGCCAGGACATCGTGGACATGATCGACGACGCCGGAATCGACATCGCGATCGTACAGGGGGGCGACATCCGGCGTACCACCTCGCATCCGGACCATCCCGGCGACCACGGGGTGTACATCCCCAACGAGTGGATCGCCCAAGAGGTGGCGAAACACCCGGGCCGGCTCCTCGGCCAGGTGGCGGTCGATCCGTTGCGCGATCCGCAGGACGCCCTCGCCGAGACCGAGTACTTCATCAAGGAGCACGGGTTCGTGGCCCTGGCGCTCAAGACCGCCTACCACGACCATGCCATCAACGACCGCCGGGTATATCCCTTCTACGAGAAGTGCATCGAGCTGGACGTTCCCGTGGACCTCTTCACGGGGTGGACGCCGATCATCAACGCTCCTATGAAGTACTCGAATCCGATCCTGCTGGACGACGTGGGCAGGGAGCTCCGCGACCTTAAGGTGGTCTTCTACCTGGCCTTTCCATGGATCGATGAGGGGATCGCCGTTGCCGCCCGCCATCCCAACTTCTACATGGACCTGGCGTGGTTCGGAGGGGGGAGCGCGGAGCAGCTCTACGACGCGCTGCTGAAGATCAAGGACTTCGGGGCTATCGATCGGGCCCTGTACGGGTCGGACGGGAACGACAAGATCAGGATCGGCAAGAACGTGGCGACGGTCCCCGAGCTCTTCCGCGCCGTGAACGAGGTCGCCGAGAGGCGGGGTACGGCTGAAATCTCAGACGACGAGATGGAGGCCATCATGGGGGGCACCGCCAACCGGCTGTACAAGCTCGGCTTGTAGGAGCTCCTCCTAGACACGGTCCGGCCGGCGCCGGAGTACAGGAAAGAGAGGCGCTGCCCCTCCTTTGGGAGAGGCAGCGCTCTATCGTCGAGAACTCGCTTCTAGCAGTCCAGCAATGAGGAGCCGCAGCCCTCGTAGGCGGACTCGAGGATCGAGATGTCGTAGACGTCGGCGGCGTCCGGAACCGATTCAAGCCCGGTAGCCGTGATCACGTAACCGTTCTGGATGTTCTGGATCTGGTCGAGATCGAACCAGAACAGGCCCTTCTCATCGGTGAGGGGGCTGGTCATCAGGGGGATCTGTGCCTCGTGGATCGGGAACTGGTCCTCGAGGACCAGGCCGAGATCGACCCCGCCCCACGTGTTCATCACCAGGTCGATCGCGTGGGCAGGATCGTTGAATGCGTATTCCCAGCCCCTGATGTTGGCCCGGAGGAAGCCCACGATCGCCTCACGATTGTTGGCCATGAACTCTGTCGTAGTGAAGAACAGGTCCTGGTAGGCGGGCAAACCCATCTCGCTGAAGGTCCAGCTGACGTTGCAGATCCCCTGCGCGTTCAGCGGGAGGGGATGGCTGTTGACCCAGATCAGCATGCCGTCGACCGTTCCGTCGACCACCGGCGACATGTCCCAGCCGGCCGGAATCAGCTCGTAGGTGCCGGGCTCCAACCCGTTGGCGGTCAGCAGCGCGTCTATCAGGAATCCGTCGGTGGTGCCGCCTGCGATCTTCTTTCCGGCGATATCGGCCGGTGAGTTGATCGGGTTGTCGCAGAGCGAGCCGATGCCGGTCGGGTCGGACTGCATCCTGACGCCGAACACCACGAAGTCGGCTCCCTCAGACATGGCCAGAGCGAGCGAGAACGGATCGGTGACGCCGATATCGGCTGCTCCGCCCGCAACCACCTGGGTCGAGTTGGGCACGTTCGGGCCGCCATGCTCGATCGTGACGTGGATATTCTCGTCATCGAAGAAGCCCTGCTCGACGGCCTCGTAGAGCCCCATGAAGCCGGGGTCGGCGATCCAGCTCAGCCTGAGCCTGATATCGGTCGGCTCGGCGGGCGCGGGTGCCGCGGTGGTCGTCGGGGCGGCCGTGGTGGTCGTAGCTGCCGCGGTGGTCTCGGTCATCTCGGCCTCGGTCGTGGTCGGCGCGGCCGTGGTAGTCGGCGCGGCCGTAGCCTGTGTTGCCTGCGTCTCGGCAGTCTCGTCGTCTCCGCAGGCAACCGCCAAGAGCGCGAGGAGCGCAACCACCGATATCCACTTGACCCGTTTCCTCTGGGTAATCATGCGTTCTCCTCCTGGTAGTCGCGCTCCGACAATTCCTAGCTCATTCCGTGCGCGCATCGGGCGAACCGATCCGCCGGCCCGGACAAGCATACCGATGCAGGTTCGCCGCCCACCGGGATGGACTGCCGCACGACACGAACGAGCGCGCCCGATGATCGCTTTCGGCTGACGCCGAACCCGCGCTCGCTCACGTCCAGCGTTCGATACCTCGTTCCTCGACCCGGCTGGCGAGCGCGTAGGAGAGGATGGACAGGGCGATTATGACCATCGCCGCCCCCCAAGCCCGGTCGACATCGAACCGGCTGAACGAGAGGGCGAACAGCCAACCCAGGCCCCGGACGCCGGTCAGGTACTCCCCGATGACCGCCGCAATGAATGCGACCGCCGCGTTGAGACGAAATGCGACCAGGAAGTTCGGCATCGCGGCAGGCAATGCCAGCCTCAGCAATTGCACCGTTCGCGGTGCCCCGAGGCTCCGGAAGACATCCGACGAGCCCGCCGGCAAGTCCAGAAGACCGGAGTTGACGAGGACGAAGGTGGGGAACATCGACACGATGGCTGCAATGGCCAGAACCGTGGTGGGGGAGTAGCCCAGCACCTTCGCCATGATCGGAATCGTGGCCACGATGGGAGCGGAGTAGAGCAGGATCATGGAGGTCGTCAGCAAACCGCGGAGCACCCGCGAAAACCACACGGCGATCGCGGCGGCTACACCGATGGCCGTCCCGATCGCCAGACCGGCAGCGGCTTCCAGCACGGTCCGCCAACCGTAGGACCAGTACTCCCCCGGCGCCGACCAGATGTCGAAGGCCACGTCGCCCGGTGGCGGGATCACGAGCCTGTGCACGCCACCGAGGGTCACCCACGCCTGCCAGGCGGCGACCACCAGCACGTAAGGCCAGATGGCGACGAGGAAGCGGCGCGCCAGGGACCGGACGGCCGGAAGCCGGTAATCACGGGGATCGCCCTCCATGCCCGTTCGGGTCGATGGATCCTGGACGGCGGCGGGGGGTCCGTCGGTAGGTCGCATCAGCGGAACCGGCTCAGCGCCGCCCTCTCGAGGGCCGCGAACACGGCGAATACTGCAATGGCGATCAGGGATGTGAGAGCGGCCGCCGCCCATAGGCGGTCGGCGCGGAGGCTTCGCATCGAGGTGACTATCAGGGCGCCGAGACCGGGACGTGATGAGCCGAACCACTCCCCGAAGACCACGCCGAACATCGCCGCCGGGGCCCCGAGTTTGGCGGCATATATCAAAGATGGCACCGCGACCGGCAGCTGCAACCTCCGGAACCTCGTCCAGCGAGACGACCCCAGGCTGGTGAGGAGGTCATGGTGGGACTGGCGGGCGAGGTAGAAGCCCGAGGTGATGGCGATGAAGCTGGCGAAGAAGACGGCCAGCAGCGCGAACGTGAACGGCACGGTCTCCTGCGATACCATCATCACCAGGACAGGCCCGAGCGCTATCCACGGTATCGAGTTGACCAGGGTCGCCATCCTGCCGATACCTCGGTTCAGCGCCGGTGCGAGCAGTCCCAGCACCGCGAGCAACAGCCCCAGCAGGATCCCGGCGACGAACCCCTTACCTGCGTCGATGATGGTGGCCCTGGCGGCCCTGCCGAAGACAGGCAGGTTCTCCAGGAACGCCCCCACCACGGCCGACAGGGGTTGCCAGTTGCGGCCAAGGAGCTCGAGCCTGCCCACCAGTTCCCAGACGCCCATCATGAGCAGGACGCCGACGGCGCCGAGCGCGACCATGGTGGCCTGAGACGACGCCTTCGCCGTGCTCGATGACATCAGCGGACCCGGGCTCGAATGCCGATCACTAGCGCCGTCGGGAGCTGAGCCTCGTTCGTCTGCGGCACGACAAGTCTCCTCACGCCTCGCTGCCCGCCGACCGTCGAGTGTATCCAGCGCTCATGGCCTCCGCCACGGTGCGAAGTACCCGGTCATAGCTGTCGTCGTTCGTCCCCTGTCTATTCTCCTACGGGCAGGGCCCGCTTCCGATCCCGCCCGACACCGCAGGAGAGTCCATGGTCACCGTAGATTGCCATCTACACCTCACCGAGGTGCCGGAGCAGGTCCCGCATTGGTGGATGCAGGAGCTGTACCGGCCGTACGGCGTCGAGTACGGCACCACCGACGGGGAGTGGATGGTGAACCTGCTCGACAGGTCGGGAATCGACATCGGGATGGTCCAGGGGAGCGACATCCGCCGCACCACCTTCCATCCTGACCATCCCGGCGAGTACGAGGTGTACGTGCCGAACGACTACACCGCCGGCCAGGTCGCCATGTACCCGGACCGGCTGAAGGGCGTCGCGTGCATCGACCCGATGCGGGGTATTCCGTGGGCGGTCGAGGAGCTGGAACGGTGCGTGAAGGAGTTGGACTTCCGGGCCCTCAAGCTCGTTCCCAGCTACCAGCTCTACTCCCCGAACGACCGCAGCCTGGACCCGTTGTACGAAAAGGCCATCGAGCTGGACATCCCGGTGCATTTCTTCACGGGATGGACCCCCATCATCAACGCGTCGCTGGAGTTGGCGGACCCGTTCCTGCTGGACGGTGTGGGACGACGCTTCCGCGACATGAAGGTCATCGTCGTTATCAACTGGCCCTGGGTGACCAAGGGGATACTGATGGTGGCGAAGCATCCCAACTTCCATGCCGATCTCTGCCACTTCGCCGGCGGAGCGCCCGAGCCCCTTCATGACGCCCTTGCCATGCTCAGGTCATACGTAGCGACCGGTCGGGCCATGTACGGCTCGGACAACAGCGACAAGGTTCGCATCGACAATGACTTCGCCGCGGTGCCGGAGCTCTACCGGAGGGTCAACGATGTCGCCGAGCGCCAGGGCTCCGAGCCGTTCACGGACGAGGAACTGGCCGCGATCATGGGAGGCACCGCCGCCCGCCTATACAAGCTGAGGTAGCGGAACATGCTGTCCAGGGATCAGATCGACTTCTACAACGAGCACGGCTACGTCGCGGTGACGGATGTCCTGTCGTCCTCCGAGGTCAGCGAGCTGCAACGGGTGACCGACGAGCTGGTCGAGAGCACCCGGTTCCTGACCGAGAGCGATGAGAGGTTCGATCTGGAGCCCGGTCACGCGGCCGATGACGTCCGGGTGCGCCGCATCAAGCGTCCCTCGTTGCACCACGACCTGTACATGTCGATGCTGCATCACGACGCCATCCTCGACATGGTGGCACAGCTCATCGGCCCGTCCATCCGATTCACGGGCGAGAAGCTGAACATGAAGTCCGCGGAGTTCGGCAGCGTTGTGGAGTGGCATCAGGACTGGGGCTTCATGCCGCACACCAATGACGACCTCTTGGCCGTGGGCATCGCCATCGACGACACGACCACGGAGAACGGCGCCCTGCTCGTGATCCCCGGCTCCCACCGCCAACCGATCTACGACCACCACGAGGACGGCTACTTCGTCGGCGCGGTCGGCCGCGAGCACTTCGACCCGGCGGACGCCGTGCCCGTCGAGGTCCCGGCAGGGGGGATATCCATCCATCACATCCGCATGCTGCACGGGTCACCGCCGAACACCTCCGATCGGCCGCGGCGCCTCTTGTTCCTCGAGTTGGCGGCCGCGGACGCCTGGCCCCTGTTCGGCCTCGGCAATTGGGACACCTGGAGCACTTGGGATGAGTACAACGCGTGCCTGCTGAGGGGAGAGCCTGTAGCGGAGCCGCGGATGACGGACGTCCCGGTGAGGCTGCCCCATCCGTCCCGGCCGTGGCCGGGTTCGATCTATGCCCTCCAGGAGAGCCTGTCGTCCTCCGCATTCTCCGAGTAGGACGGCCTGTGGCCGGGTCGTGCCAACGCCCACCATGTCGGTACCCATGCCAGCCCGCCGACCCTCGATCCACTAGGAGCTAGGGACATGCAAGGCTCGCCCGGACTCGACGCGATGCTCAAGCCCGAGTCGATCGCGGTCGTCGGCGCCTCCCGTGACAAACCGGGCGCGAGCTGGGTGGACATGTTCGGCCAGCTGGTCGAGTTCGGCTACCGCGGTCGTCTCTACCCGATCAACCCGAAAGCCGACGTCATCCGTGGCCACAAGGCCTATGCCGGCCTCACCGACCTGCCGGAGCCGGTGGATCTCGTGATTGTCGGCCTCTCGGCCCCCATCGTCCCCTGGATCCTCCGCGACTGCGTTGCCACCGGTAACCGTAACGTTCACATCTTCTCGGCCGGTTTCGGCGAGACGGGTGAGGAGCAGGGCAAGGTCTTACAAGAGGAGATCACGAAGATCGCGGTCGAGGGCGGTCTGCGGGTGATCGGTCCCAACAGCATGGGTGTCTTCTCGCCGAGACTCCGCCTGGTCACCTGGGCGGGGGCGCCGGAGGCGGTCGGATCGGTCGGGATCCTCACCCAGAGCGGGGGCTTCGCCGACGGGATCATCGGGTACGGCTCCCAGATCGGGCTCTCGTTCAGCACCGTCGTCAACTATGGGACGGGCCTGACGGTCGATGCCTCGGATCTGTTGGAGTACCTCTCGGACGATCCGGAGACGGACACGATCGGGGTGTATCTCGAAGGAGTGGCCGACGGCCGGCGTCTCTTCGATGCCGTCGCCCGGACGACCCGGGACAAGCCGGTCGTCATGGTGAAGCCGGGCGCCAGCCGGGCAGCCCGCCGGACGGCCGCCTCCCACACGGGCTCCTTGGCGGGCGATGACCGGGTCTGGCAGGCGTTCTTCGCGCAGAGCGGAGCGATCCGGGTCGATTCGGTCCAGGAAATGGCGCACACGATCGACGCCGTGAGACGACTCCCGCGGCCGGCCGGGAACAGGGTCGCCGTCCTCGGGACCGGTGGTGGGAGCAGCGTGCTGGCGGCCGATGCATGCAGCCGGGCCGGCCTCGACCTGCCGCCGCTCTCCGCCGAAGCCCGGGCCGAGCTTCGTGAGACCATTCCTGCGGCCGGCAACATCATCACGAATCCGGTGGACGCGCACGATGTGATGACCGATCCGGCGCAGATGCCGGCCGTGCTGAAGGTTCTCAGCTCTCAGGAGTACCTCGACATGGTGGTCGTGTACTTCCACGTCGACTGGATGTACGACGTGGCGCCCGACCGGATAGCCGCGCTGGCCACCTTCCTCGCCGAGTCGGGCTCCGAGCACATGAACGGCAAGCCGCTGGTAGCAACGTGGCGTTCCTACCGTTCGGGGCCCGAGTACGGCAAGGTCATCCGGGAGATGCGGGAAATACTGGTCGACGGAGGCATCCCGCTGTTCCCGGACATCGACTCCACCGCCCGAACCCTGGCCCGGCTGGCCGAGTATTCGGGTTTCGTGGCCTCGGCGGAGGCAACGTGATGCGGGCCGGGGCCGAGTTGGCCGGCCGAGCAGGCGAGATGCGGTCGTTGTCGGAGTTCGAGAGCAGGAACGTCCTCGACAGCTATGGCATCCCTGTGGTGGATGCGACCCTCGTCAACACGCAGCAAGAGGCCGTGGAGGCGGCCGCCGGCACCGGATATCCCGTGGTCTTGAAGGGATGCGGCTCCGGCCTGACGCACAAGTCGGAGGTCGGAGCCGTCAAGCTGAACCTCACCACGAGCGCCGAGGTCGCGTCGGCGTTCAGGGCCATCGAGGCTGCTGCGGCCGGAGGGTTGGACGGCATCCTGGTGCAGCCGCAAATCTGGGCAACGCGCGAACTCGTGGCCGGCATGGTCCGGGATCCGCAGTTCGGCCCGTGCGTGATGTTCGGTCTGGGCGGCATCTACACCGAGGTCCTGGATGATGTCAGCTTCCGGATCGCCCCGCTCCAGGAACGCGACGCGATGGCGATGATGGACAGCATCCGAGGAGCGGCAATCCTGGGTCCTGTCCGCGGCACAGAAGCCGCAGACCGTGCTGCTCTGGCCAGGATCCTGGTTTCCCTTGGGCGCATCGGCCTCGAGAACGACAGCATCGAAGCGATCGATGTCAACCCGCTCCTCCTCCAGGACGGTGGCTTCCCCGTCGCGGTCGACGCCGCCATCTGGATCACCCGGTAACGGGCTAGCAGGTCGCCCCCGAGCAACCCGACCGGCTCGGCGCGTTCGTCTTTCCCGCCGGATAGGCTTTCCGGTAGCGTTGCCTAGTAGGCAAACAGAATGGCGCCGCGCGCCCCGTCCTATGGGTGGCCTATGCCACGAGCACGGTGAAGGGATTCCGTGACCACGACCAGCACCGATGTTCTCAACGTAAGAGCGACAGCGCGCCGGAACAGGCGGCGGCGCCGGGTCTCCTACGTTTTCTATTCGGTCCTGGGGATGCTGCTGTTCCTGCTGTACTGGCAGCTGCTGGCCGCGCCCTTCTCGCCCCTCTCCTCGCTCATCCCGACGCCGATCGAGGCCTCCACCCACTTCCGGGACAACCTGCTGTTCAGCGAGCCGATGAAGGACAACTTCGTTCACGCCTGTCCGGACCTGTCGGCAGATCTGGAGTTCAAGAGGGGCAGGCTGGACAGCCTTCCGGATCGCTGCTTCGGGTACCTTCCCCATCTGCTGCACACCACCCGCAACATCCTGATCGCGGTCGCGCTGGGGACGGTCATCGGCTTGGCGGTCGGGCTGAGCAGTCTGCTCATGCCGTGGATTGCCGACGTGGTCACACCGGTGACCGGTTTCTTCGGGACGACCCCCATCTTCATCGTGGCGCCTTTCTTCGTGATCTGGTTCGGGATCGACTATCCCCTGTTGACCACCATCGGGGTGGTCGCCTTCTACACCACCCTTCTGATGTATTTCTTCACCCGCCGGGCGGCCGAGAACATACCGGTGGGGATCATCGAATCAGCCCTCACCTTGGGAGGGGACCGCCGCACCATCTTCCGCTGGGTGTACCTGCGGGGAACGATTCCGGAGATCGCGGGAGGCTTCCGGATCACTCTGGGAGGAGCCTGGGGGTTGGGGACGCTGGTGGAGGTGCTGGGACCACAGATGGGTGGAGGGTTCCTGATCCGCATGTGGAGCTACGTGATGGGCCACGCGGGGGGACCGACCGCGGTGGTCGCTCTGATTCTCTTCTTCGGCGTGCTGGCTGCGGTGGTCGACGGGATCCTGGTACTGGGAATACGGTCCCTGACGAGGTGGTCCGAGGGCGGCCGCCAACTGGCCCTGTAGGCAAGGGAAGGCGACGACGGTTTGAATCAGCAGCCTGCGCTCCTCCGAGCCCTCTTCTGGATTGGATGGCTGATCTGGGCTGTCCTGACCCCGTGGCTGCTCGTTCAGCTGCCTGACAGCCTCCCCTTCGTCACCTGGACGCATACCGACGGTGTGATCACCGTCACGTGGTCTTACCTCGTTTCAGGGTTGGTGCTGTTCTTGGCCTGGCCGGTTGCGTTGCGCCCGAGCCGGGTCAAGGACGTTCTGGTCAGGGCGGGACGGGGGATAGCGGCCTGGCCGGACATGCTGTGGGCCGGTATGCGCCGCAGCCCTCTCTTCTTCGTCTCCTGGGTGGCCTTGATGCTGGCGTGGCAGTTGGCGTCCTATGTCGTGCCTCATGGGACTCTCGAGCATCCTCTGGTTCCCGGATGGGACTACGTGTTCGGTGAGACCCTCTTCGGAATGTCCAGGTACTGGACTGTCCGCGGGCTTGACCTCGGGTTGGTGAGCTTCAATGTCGAGGGACTGGCGCCTCTTCCCATCCTCCGTGGCGAAGCGACCTGGTTGGGTGCGTTCCTCGCCATCGCCTATCACTCGGGTGTGACCCTCTTCAGGCTGCTGTGCGGCCTGGTGCTCGGCATGGCGCTCGGTCTCCTGACCGGTCTGCTCCTTCCCTACTGGCCGGCGGTGCGCAAGACCGCGTGGGCGCCCATGAACTTCCTGCGGATGATCCCCCTCCTGGTGGCGGCTCCCTGGTTGCAGCTCGTCCTGGGCCGCCGCTTCCTGGGTATCACCATCTACATCGCCTTCGGGGTGTGGATAGTCCTGGTGGTGGCCACCATGAATGCGGTATCCAACGTGCCCGACCGGTACATCGAGAGCGCCCGTACGCTGGGCGCCTCCCGGCTGCAGACCTACTACAGAGTGATAGTGCCGGGGTCGATTCCGGAACTGCGCACCGCCCTGCTGCTCGCCATGGGAGGGAGTTGGTCACTGGCCATCGTCGCCGAGTTCCTGGGTTTCGGTTCCGGGCTGGGGCACCTGGCCGACGCGGCGGTGCACGGAACCAACACCGCCCAGCTGTTGATAGTGGCGTTCATCGTGGCCCTCTACGCCCTCACGACCTTCTTCCTCCTCAACGAGGGATTCAAGAAGCTGATCAGCTGGGTGCCACAACGCACCACCGGCAAGACGGACATCAGAAAGGTAGCCGGCGCGGCAACAGGAATCTGATCGCCGAGCCCACCGCGCCGGCCAGGTCTCGGCCGCTGAGTCCGTCGAAACTGCGAGGTAACAAGGGAGAGGGCGCAGCCAGACCGCCGGCGACTGCCACGCATTGACGGTTTCGGCTTGGTCGTACGGCTGATCGGGAGTGACACCCCGCTTGCGATGTGGACCGTTACAACGCCTCGTGCATCTCGCGGGTGATCGACCACATTTCTATGTCGTGAAACCGGCCATCTAGGAACCCGAGTGAGCGCAGCACCCCCTCCCGGGTGTAGCCGCACTTCTCCGCCACCCGCTGCGACGCGAGGTTGTCCGGATGGATACTGAGCTGGAGTCGGTCCATCAGCTTGGTCGAGAACAGGTACTCGGTAAGCAGCCCCAGGGCCTCGGTCGCGTAGCCCTTCCCGGAGTACTGCTCGCCGAACACTTGGTAGTTGATCTCGTAGCCGTAGAAGTAGTAGGTGACGGGAATGAAGCCGATCCACCCGACGGTGTCGGCGGCCGCATCGATCATCAGCAGCACTCCGGAGTCGTCGGACCAGTAGCCGTCCCGCTCGAACCGGCCGCGGATGTCTGTCTCGGACTTGAGAAAGTGGCCGAGAGCACCGCGCGTGCCGAGGTCGTTAAGTAACTCGATCAGGTCGTCAAGGTCGGCCCTGCGCACGAGGCGAAGGCTGATCAGATCTCCTCGCAAGGGTGGCACGCAATCCTCCCGATCGGGTCGATCCCTACCACGGCTCTTACCTCTTCGCAGGCTAGCCGTCGTCGTGGCTGTGGCTCCCTGGGATTGTTCAGATGACCCGGGCGGTGGGCTTACTGGGTCGTCCGGCAGCTATTGGCGAGGAGCGCGTTCGACGTGTTGGCGCGGCCTTCGAGTGCCTGGGCGACGGCGGCCCGGACCTGGGCGATGGGAGCATCGCCGGGCTGGAACTCGGGCGGGATGAAGTTGACGGTGACGATCCTCGACGTGTCGAGGCGGTCCGCGAGGCCCATCAGGTCGCTGAGACGATTGATCGGGATGTCGGTGCTGACATGGCCGGCGATGATGTCGGTGAGGTCCGCATACCGGTACACCAACTCCATGCGTGGCACCTGGTCCAGCAGGGCTCCGACCACGCATCGTTGGCGGGTCATCCGATGCCAGTCCGTGGTGCCGGTCCGGGCCCGCACGTAGCCGAGGGCGGTGAGGCCGTCGAAGTGGTGGTACCCGGGTTCGGTGGTTATGAGGACGGGCGGGCCGTCCGCCACGATGGGTTTGATCCGCTCGTCGATCGTCTCGCTCACGTACAGGTCGATGCCGCCGAACAGGTCGATGATCTTGACGAAACCCACCATGTCGAGCAGCACGTAGTACTGGATGGGCAGACCGGTCAGCTGGGCGAGCGCGGACTTGATGGCGTGTCCGGCCGGATCATCGACGTGGGGGAAGGCTTCAGGATGCGTCAGCCCGAGGCCGTAGATCTCGTTGACGATCTCCGGAAACCCATCGGGCCACATCTCGGCGGCGGCGGTTCCGTCCGGGAAGGTGACGTGACGCCAGTTGCGTGGCACGCTGAACGCCGCCGCGTCGCCGGTGGCCACGTCGATCGAGACCACGATGATCGTATCGGTTCTCACCCCCACCCGGTCGAAGCCGGCGTCGCTGCCCAGCAGAGCAATGGTGAGGCGGTCCGAGCCGTCCCATGTCAGTTGTGGTTGCGCGGCCGGGGCCGGGACCGTGGCAGTGGTGGATGTGGCAGGGGCCGGGGTCGTCGCCTGTGTAAGTGGCACGATGGGTCTCGATGGGTCGGCCTCGCCGGCCTCCGGCAGCGAGGTCGTGGGGGAGGTGGTAGGAAGCGGGGTCGGAGCCGCGGTCAGCGTGTTGGTGGCGACGAATACGTCCGACAGCAGGGCCAGCTGCACCGAGGCGAGTCGGATGACCACCACGTGGGGAGCGGCGATGAGCGCGGCCACCAGGGTGAGCGTGATCGCTGTCCCGACCCGCCGCCGCGGCTTGTGGCGCCACCGCCAGTAGCGGCGGTCCGCAGTCCTGTACGCGTCCACCGCAACCGCGGAGCGAAAGGCGAGTAGGAGCAGGCTCCCCACCATCACGATCCGGAGCGAGGAGACGTTCACGGTCCAGAGGAGCAGGGTCCTCGTGCCGCGGGCTACCACGTAGCCGAGCGCGAAGACGTAGGCCATCAGGGTCCCGTTGGCGAACAGCAGCGCACGGCGGGTTCGGTGGCCGAAATGGCCCAGGCCGGGCCAGATCGCGGAGAGCGCCGCGGCCACCAGCGGGTCCGGTCCCCGGCGCCGCAGATCCATCCATGCTCCGCTCACAGCGACCTCGTTCAGAGCAAACTTGCGCATCAAGTCTGCCATGTCGCAGTGCCCGGATCGGGTTTATCACCCCATCAAGGCATGCGCCGGACCCCGCCTCCCGGGAGCGGCCTTGGTGTTGCATGACCGCTTGTAGACATCGCCATGGCGATCTTCGCGGCCGGTTCGTTGCTGCTCGTCTCCACCTGTACCGCTCCCACGAGCCCCCTACTCCCACCCCGGCGTCCCAGCCGGAACCCTCCCGACCATGGCTGTAGTCGACCGATTACCCGACGGGTGGGCTGGTCCTGAGGGAGATCCGGGTTAGTCGGCTAGGAAGAGAGCTGCCATGGATGCGCCGAAACCCATCGTGGAGATGGCGACCACGATAAACCATCGGATGAGACGGTTGATGGCCTTCTCTACATTCGCTTCAGCGGTGGCGATGGCCTCTGCAGCCTTGGCATCTGCCTATCCTTCGGTGGCAGCGGGCATCCCCGTCCCCTCTCGTGCTCTTCAACTATAGGAGGGTGCTGAGAAAGACGAGATTGGTTGGCCCGCGACACTTCTCGCGCTTTCTTTTCCGGCAATCGGGCCAACGGGACATTTCTCAGTACCCTCCTAGCGTACGATGGTTAGGGTATATGGGGATAAAGGAATATAGAAGCCCTATGACAACCTGGAGGATTGGCTGTGAGTGTCGTCAAGATCAACGCGATCGCCGTGCCGGATGGAAGAGGTGCGGATCTGGAGGCGCGGTTCGCGGCGCGGGCTCGTGAGGTGGACGGGGTAGAGGGTTTCGAAGGGTTCGAGCTGCTGAGGCCGGTGGATGGCGAGACCCGCTACTTCGTCTACACCAGGTGGAGGTCGGAGGAGGACTTCCAGCGGTGGGTCAGCAGCCGGGGGTTCCGGCGCGGCCACAAGGCATCGGACGCGGGCACGGACAACCGGCCGGTCGGTGTCACTTCCGAGTTGTTGTCGTTCGAGGTGGTCGAACTCGCTAGCTGAGGGTGCGACGGGCTTCTCAGTAGATCCAGGGATAGATCCGGTACTTCACCCTTGCCTTGTACTCGGCCCACTTCTCGGGGCCGTACTTCTCCTCGCAGAACTTGTTGTCGTAGCGTTCCCGCGTGGTGAACATGATGACCACGAAGATGAAGTAGGTCCAGGCCCAAAGGTTGGTGAAGTGGCCGAACGCCAGGGCCATCCCCAGCGAGATGAACCCCTCGCCCCCGTAGTTCATGTGGCGGGCCAGGCCCCAGAAACCGCTGACGAGGAGCTTGCGGTCGCCGGCCTCGATGTACTCGGGCTCGATGAAGCCGAGGAACTTGCGATCGGGCCAGCGCTTGAACGTGTACTTCTGCATGGCGGCGCCGCGGGACATGCCCCACCCGAAGAGGAAGCTCACCGACGCTCCGATGAGCCAGACATACCTGCCCGGTCCCGAGAATCCGGGGTCCGGGTGGACGGCCATTCCCCACAGCGGAATGGTGAACATCCACCCGTAGATCAGGAGCCCGCCCCAGAACATCTTGAAGCCCATCCGCTCGTGGATCAGGTCGTAGGTATACAACTGGACACGCTCGAATATGAAGTAATCCACGATATACCATGTGAAGAACGCGGTATACAGGACAACACCGGGGTTGGCGTCTTCGCCGAAGCGGTCGTAGTGGTAGGCCACTGCGGACCACCCGTTGAGCACCAGCATCGTCCCGCCCACCACATAGAAGTACATCTTGATGTCGATGCGCTGGTTGAAGAAGGACAGCTCTTGGGCCCGTCCGATCCACAAGGCCAGTAACGGGTTCTTCACCTCACCCGGTGGCTGGCTGTACACCGCGATGATGGAGAGGATCAGGGTCACCACCGTTCCGCCGGCCACGGCATAGAGGGTGGACCGGTAGAACCAGTCCTGGGGCATCCCGGTCAGTTCGAAGTACCACAGGATCACCACGACTATGAAGACCAGGAGACCGTTCAGCCGGTAGCTTCGAGGCTCGCCGGTCTCGGGATCGATGACGTAGCCGGGGACGCGGCGTCCCGGCACCACGAGCTGTAACACGAAGAACCCGGCGAATGCCGCCAGCGGGGTCAAGTACCCCCAGACCGCCTCCGTCCCGGAAAGCTCGACGAGGTGGCCGATACCAAGCCATTCGAACATGACCGAAGTCCCTTCCCCCAGCGATGTCGTGATTGACGATAGCCCCGATCAATCCGCCGGTCGCGGATTCCCCTGGGTCGTTGGGCTCGATCTGACGGATTCCGGAGTCAGGCTCCCCACTCCTTGACAGCCGCGGCCAGGCGGGTTACGCCTTCCAGCAGGGGTTCGGTGGCGGTGGCCAGTGACAGGCGCACGTAGGCGGTGCTTCCGGGACCGAAGGTGTTGCCGGGGACCACGGCTACGCCTCGTTCCAGTACCAGGCGGCGGGCGAATTCCAGCCCGCTCATGCCGCTGCCGCTGACGTCGGCCATGAGGTAGAAGGCGCCGGTGGGCCGCACGTGGGGGATTCCTTCGCGCCCGAGTAGCTCCACTACACGGTCGCGGCGCCGCCGGTAGGCGTCTCGCATCTCGGCGACCATCTCCTGGGGACCGGTGATGGCGGCCACGGCCGCCTTCTGGGCGGGGGCGTTCACGCAGGAGGAGATCGGTTCCTGGGTCTTGATCACGTTCTCGGTCAGGGAGGGCGGGGTGACCAGGTAGCCGACCCGCCAGCCGGTCATCGCGTAGGTCTTGGAGAAGCTGAAGAAGGTCACCACCCGGCCGTCCGGGTCGAGTGGGCCGGCGGACACGTGAGGGTCGTCGAACCAGATCTCGTCGTACACCTCGTCCGACAGCACCCAAAGGTCGTAGGCCCGGGCCAGCTCCAGCAGTTCCACCAACGCCTCCCGGGTGGTGGTGGCGCCGGACGGGTTGCCCGGGGAGTTCAGCAGCAACACCTTGGAGCGGTCGGTGATGTGGGGTTCGATCCGGGCGGCGTTCGGGATGAAGTCGTCCTCCGCCGACAGCGGGAACAGGCGGGCCGTGATCCCTTGCAGGGTCATCATCAGGTGGTAGTTGGGCCAGCTGGGATCGCTCAGCAGCACCTCGGCGCCGGGGTCGGTAACCGCGGCCAGCGTGCTGTAGAGGCCGACCACCGCCCCGGGCGTCACCACGATCTGGTCGGCCGAGGCCTCGATGCCGTTACGGTCGCGCACCTTCTGGGCCAGCACCTCCCGTAGTTCCGGGATCCCCGCGTTGGGCGTGTACCGGGTGAATCCGTCCACGGCCGCTCGATGGGCCGCCTCCACTACGTGGTCGGGGGTGGAGAAGTTGGGCTCGCCCACCTCCAGATGGATGACGTCCTCGACCGTCCAGGCCAGTTCCATGATCTCCCGGATGCCTGACCGGCTCATCGACTCCACTGCTAGGGACGGCTTGGCCACGGGGCATCCTCCTCGACGTAGCGGCGTTCGATCTTTGCCAGGGCAGAGTAGACCGGTGGCACCACCTGGCCCACCCGAACGGTACCGGCTGCGCCCAGCAGCCGGTAGGCCTCGGCCAACGAATAACGGCCCGTATGGCGCATCCGGCGGGCCAGATCGTCGTAGGCCATCCGCACCAGGTCCTCCAGGTGGCCGGGTCCCGGGGCCACACTGGCCCATTCCGTAGCCGTGTTCACCTGTGGCAGGCCGCAGAAACCCGTCGCGGCCGGATCGCTCCGTCCGAAGCTCAGCGTCACGTCGGCCTGGCATTCGATGGCCGAGCGATGTATCTCTGCGTCCCCTTGGGCGAGATGGGCGTCTCCCAGCGACACCATGCCTCCGTCCACGCCTGCCCTGAGGATCACGGTGGCGCCTGCTGTCACCTCGGGCAGGTCGACGTTGCCCAGGAACTCCACGCCCTGGCGGAACGACAGCACCGGGTCACCGGCGGGCGCCACGCCCAGGGTGCCCACGAAGGGTCGGTACGGAACCGACACCGGACCCCGCGCGGTCGGGATCTCCACCCGGTCACCCGCGCGGTGGCAGATGACGGTCTCCGCGGCGAGGGACGGGTGGAGGGTGGGCGTGGTCGTCATGTACCCGAAGCCGGTCACGGGGGCGCCGGAGACGTGCTCGATGTGCACCTCTAAGCAATCCCCCGCGCGCACGCCTTCGATGGCGATCGGTCCGGTGACCGGGTTGGCGCCGCCGATGCGGTCCATCACATCTTCGAGCGTCTCGTAGACCACCTCGGGCCCGGTGATGGTTCCGCTGTGGGCGTCCTCGGTCTCGACCAGGATCGACTCGCCCGGCGCCACCGTGATGGCGGGCGCCAGCGAGGCGTCGAACTCGAAATGGGTCCGATCACGGGCTAGCCGCCGGAGATCGGCGCTCGGAGATCCCGCCTCGTCAGGACCCCTCAGATGATGGCCTTCGCTTCGGCGAAGTGGCAGGCCACCAGGTGGCCGGGCGCCTCCTCCTTCAGGGCCGGCTCCTCCGCGTGGCAGATCTCCTTATCCCTCCCGATCGGGCATCGGGTGTGGAACCGGCACCCGGGCGGTGGGTTGAGCGGGCTGGGTACATCACCCTCCAGCAGGATCCTGGAGCGTTGCCGCTGGACCTTCGGGTTGGGCGTGGGCACAGCAGACAGGAGAGCCTGGGTGTAGGGGTGCATGGGCGCCGTGAACAGGCGGTCGGTGCTGGTCTGCTCCACGATCTTGCCCAGATACATGACCGCGGTGTCGTCGCAGATGTGACGCACCACCGCCAGGTCATGGGCGATGAACAGGTAGGTCAGCCCCAGCCGGTCCTGCAGTTCCTCCAGGAGGTTGAGTACCTGGGCCTGGATGGACACGTCCAGGGCCGAGACCGGCTCGTCCAGGATGAGGAAGCCGGGATTGAGCGCCAGGGCCCGGGCCACGCCGATCCGCTGGCGCTGCCCGCCCGAGAACTCGTGGGGGTAGCGGTCGGCGACGTTGGGGTTCATCCCCACCAGCGAGAGCAGTTCGCCCACCCGATCGCCGCGCTCTCTCCTGGTGAGAGGGGTGTGGACATGGAGCAACTCTCCGATCGCAGTCCCCACCGACATGCGGGGATTGAGGGAGGCGAATGGGTCCTGGAAGACGATCTGCATATGGCGGCGCAGTTCCCGCAACTGGCGGCGATCCGCCGCGATGACGTCGATCCGCTCGCTGCCTCCTCCGTCGAGCGGACGGGTGAGAACCACCTCACCGGACGTGGGCTCGATGAGGCGCAGGATGCTGCGGGCGGTGGTGGACTTGCCGCATCCCGACTCGCCGACCAGACCCAGGGTGCGGCCGGCGCCGATCTCGAAGGAGACTCCGGCCACCGCCGAGACCTCCCCCTTCTCGCCGCCGAAGACACCGCCTCCCACCAGAAAGGTCTTCACCAGGTCCCGGACCGAGAGAGCTACCTCGTGGCTGCCGTTGGCAGCAGGGGCGGGCGGGGAGACGGAAGGCATTGGCGGCCATTCTATATGGCGGCCCCACCGGAGCGCTCGGGCTGGTGTGACCTATGCCGGTTCCGCGCCTGCGGATAGTATGGAGGGGCATGGTCGATGGGATCAATGCCACCGACAGCCGCGAACAGAAAGGCGAAACGGGATGGCCGAGGATTTTCGGGGGAAACTAGGGGGACTGGAAGGCGAGGAGTTCGATGCCTTCCTGGAGGGGAGCTACCTGGCTCGGGTGGCCTGCCTGACGCCCGATGGCGCCCCGTACGTCATCCCCCTCTGGTACCAGTGGGACGGCGACGCGATGTGGTTCGTGGGTCGCCAGCGTGCGGTGTGGTGCGAGTACATGAAGGCCGACCCCCGGGTCTCCCTAGTGGTGGATGCCCCCCACAGCGAGCCGGACGAGATGGGCCGTAGCGTCGAGATCCCCAAGGTGATCATGCAGGGCATGGCCGAGATCGTCGAGGAGCCCAACGTTGGCGGCCACTGGGTGGAGGTCGCCAAGGAGATGTCCTACCGGTACCTGGGTCCCAACGGTCCGGAGTACCTGACCGGGACCATCAACCAGCCTCGCTGGCTCATCAGAGTGGTGCCCACAGAGGTCATGAGTTGGCAAGGAGTGGGCTGGGCCCGGCGCTACTGGGTCGAGGGCACGGGCGGCGCCAGCTACGACGAAGCCCACGGCAGGTAACCCCCGCTCCCCGGACTCGTGGTCCGGGGCTTGGCCCCGATTATTCATGGTGGGGGTCTGTCCGGGTGACGGGAACTGCTGTTCCGTGGTCCTGACCTGGGGTTATAGCCATTCGACGGCTCCATCTTCCGGCTGGGTGTGGATCGACCGCCGAGTGAGGGGCAGCAGCTGGCGAGTGATGTGGTTGAAGTGGCCTGATCCGCGTTGGTGTGCTGGGAACAGGAATATTCAGGGCTACCAGGGGGCGTGCTCGGGACAAAGGTTGCGGGCCGGCCGTTCAGCCGAGGCGCTTCAACCATCCGAGGGTGAAGGCGTTCCACTCGTCGGCCATCTCGTAGAAGGCGATGTGGCTGGATGCGGGCCCGGTGAACACGTGCATGGTCGAGCCGGGGATCCGCCTCTGCACCTCTAGTCCGTAACGGGTGGGAACCTGCCAGTCCACCTCGCCCGACGTGATCAGGGTGGGCACGCGGATACGGTGCAGCCTGTCGAGCGTGTCATGGGTCTTGTCGGCGTGGAAATGCCCCAGCATCCCGTCGCGGCTGGGCGGATGGGGGTTCTCGAAGATGAACCCCTGCTCGAAGGCGGCCACGTCGTCGGGACGCTCGTTGATGAAGTGAGGGCTGGCCACCCACAGCAGCGCAGTCCTGATATACATGGCGTAGTCCTCGTGGAGCACGGGGAGTTCGTTGGTGTCGATCATGCGGATGAACCACTCGTCCGAGTAGCCCCACGTGCAGTGGAGTTGGACCGAAGCCACCTTTGACGGGTGGTTGATGGTCAGCTCCTGAGCGGTGGCGCTCCCCAGCGAGAGTCCGGATACGTGGGCCCGCTCGATACCGAGATGGTCCAGCAGGGCGGCGGCATCATCGCCCAGTACCCGCATCGAGTAGGTGGTGGGATCCGACGGGCGGGTGGTCTGGCCGGTCCCTCGGGCGTCATAGGTGATCACCGTGTAGTCGTCCCGGTAGGCGGCCACCTGTCCCGCCCAGGTCGAGTGGTCGGCGGCGGTGCCCATTATCAGCAGCAGCGGGTCGCCGGCGCCCGCCACCTCGTAGTACATGTCGATTCCGGTCGGTAGCGATGCGAACGGCACGGGATCGGCCTCCTTCTTCCTTGGTTGTTTCGCGGAGAGACGACTAGGCGGTGGGAGCCCCGAGGCCTGTGGACATCATGATCTTGGCGTCGGTGCGGGCCCCTGTGGCCAGGTCCTCGAAGGCCTGGGCCGTGTCCTCGAAGCTCTCCACGCTCCCGATCAGCGAGTCGAGGTCGAGCCGCCCCGAGGCGAGGTGGTCGAGAGCCTCCTCGAACACGGCGTCCGGATAGCAGAAGCTCCCCATGACCATCCGCTCGCCGACCACCACGTCGAAGAGCGGGATGCTCACCTCGGGGAGCCCCAGCCCCACGAAGCAGGCCACGGCCGCCTTAGGGATGTTCTGGATGGCGGCGTAGGCGGTGGCGGTGATCCCCACCGCGTCGAAGGAGACATCGAACGGGCCGGCCTCCGCGACCTGGCCGGGCTCGAGGGATCTGAAGCCACCGTCCCGGGCGAGCGCCCGGCGGGAGGGCATGGGATCCGACACGCTCACCGAGGCGGCTCCTTCCAGGCGGCAGGTCTGGGCGATGGACTGCCCGATCATCCCTCCTCCCACCACCAGGACGTCCTGGCCGGGTCCGACACCTGCCCGGCGGGTGGCCTGGAGGGCGACCGCCATGGGCTCCACCCCCGCGCCCCACAGCATGCTGAGGTCGCCCAGCGGCACAACCCGGGCGGAGGGGACCACGATGGCATCGGCGAAGGCGCCCTGGATGTCGGGCGTCACGCCGATCACCCTCAGCGCCGCGCAGTGGTTCTCGAACCCGTGACCGCAGGCTCCGTCGCACGGGAGGCTCGGGTTGAACGTGATCGGCGTGCCCACCTCCAGACCCTCGACCCCGGGGCCTTGCGCCTCGACCCATCCGCTTGCCTCGTGGCCCATGATCATCCCGGGAAGCCGCCGTCCCGACTCGCCGGTGTACCCGTGCAGGTCGGACCCGCAGATTCCCACGTAGGCCATCCGCAGCCGGACCTCGCCGGGGCCGGGAACCGGGCGGGGCCGGGTCTCGACGTGGAACCGGTGGGGTCCGTCGAACACCAGGACCCGCATGCCGACGGTCACTCCACGCGGACCGGCGGCCGGTGCTCGGACCAGGTCGTGGTCGCCTCGTAGGCGGCGCCGATCCGGAGGACCGTCACCTCGTCGAAGGGACGCCCGGCGATCTGGAGGCCGATCGGCAGGCCGTTGCGATCGAACCCGCACGGGACGGTGAGCGCCGGCTGGCCGCTCAGGTTGAACGGGGCGGTCGTGCGCACGTAGGAGGAGGTCACGTCCTCCTCCCTCTCCCGATAGTCGATCATCTCCTGGTCGGCGAGAGCGGCGGTGGCGGGCAGGGTGGGGGTGATCACCGCGTCCAGGCGTTCCCGGTTGAACGCCCGCCGCAAGGCGTTCCGGATGATCCGGCGGGCGCCGAGGCCCTTCAAGTAGTGGGCCGACGGCATGATGGTGCCGATGGCGAACAGCTGGCGGATGCCGGGATCGATCAGCTCCGGCGACTCCCGGAGCAGGCGACGGTGGTAGGCGGCCGCCTCGGGACCGACGATGGCGAACTCAGCTGCCAGCGTGCAGGTCAGCTCCGGGATGTCGAGTGGGACCAGGCCGGCCCCTAGCTGTTCGATGTGCTCGACCGCATCATGGAAGGCCCGCTCCACGTCCTCCTGCATGGGGGAGAAGGGAGGCGAGGCCATGACACCGAGCCGCAGTCCGTCTACCCCGCGGCCCAGCATCGCGGAGTAGTCCGCGGGTGGGGGAGAGGGCTCGGTCGGAGGGTCGGCCGGGTCGGGGCCCGCCAGGACCTGGAGCGTGGCCGCGCAGTCCCGCACGGTGGCGGCCAGCGGTCCGAGGTGGTCCAGCGACCAGGCCAGCGTCTCGACTCCGGCCCGAGACACCCTCCCGAAAGTCGGCTTCAGCCCGGCTATCCCGCAGACGGACGCGGGAATCCTGATCGATCCGCCGGTGTCACTCCCGAGTGCCATCGGGACCACTCCGGCGGCCACGGCCGCGCCGGATCCCCCGCTGGACCCGCCCGGAAGGCGGGCGGTATCCCAGGGATTGGCGGCCGGAGGGCTGAAGACGCCGCAGGCCAGCTCATGGGTGGTCGTCTTGCCCACCATCACGGCCCCCGCCTCCCGCAGCCGGGCGACCACGGCGGCGTCGTGGTCGCGGGGCTCGTCGGGATAGGCCGGTGATCCACACCGGGTGGGAAGGCCATCCATGTGGATGATGTCCTTGATGGCGACCGGGACTCCGGTCAGCGGCCCGGCCCCCTCTCCCGAGTCCAGGACCCGGTCGGCCTGCTCGGCAGCCCGCATCGCTCCCTCCCGGTCCACGAGAGCGAAGGCGTTGAGCCGGGTGTCGGTCTGATCGATGCCGTCGAGCGCGCGCCGGGTGACCGCCACGGAGGTGGTGGCGCCCTCGCGGAGTTGGCGGGCGATGCCTGCTATGGAGCGGGCGCTCACGGGTCCCGTCACCACTTCGGGGAGAAGGAGGTCGGGTTGGCAGCGGGAGCGTCCGCCTCGTGCCTTGACAGCAGCCGGTCCAGGATCCCTCCTGCTTCGTCCCAGCCGGCCAGCGCCTCGGCGATCGCCACCGCGTCGAACGCCGGTCCGGTCAAGCCGTGCCGGGATAGGGCTTCGGAGACGGCCTCGGGGATCGGGTCAGTCACCTGGCACCACCGCGATCACATCCACCTCCATCTTGAGGCCGGGCAGTCCCAGTGCCGCCGCCTGCATCGCGGTCACCGCCGGGAACGGCCTCCCGGCGAACACTTCCTCACGGACGGGGAACTCCTCGGAAATCTCCCGGATGTCCTGCATGATGTAGGTGACCTTGACCACGTCGGCGACCGAGCTACCCGCCGCCGCCAGCACGTCCTCGATGTTCCGCCACACCTGCCTGGCCTGCTGTTCCACGGTGTCCCCCACGATCTGGCCGTCCCGGTCGAAGGCCACCTGACCGGCCAGGTAGATGGTGTTACCGGCCCGGATGGCGTGGGAATAGGGCTCAGGAGGATCGCTCAAGGCCTCTACTTCGACGGCTTCGATCCCCAGTGGTCACCTCCTTCGCGCCGTTTCGGATCATATACAATGCCGCCCGACGCTACCGGGAAGGGAGTGAATGCGGATAGCTCGATTCAACGCGGGAGGTTCGGAAGGCTGGGGTTTCGTCTGTGGCGAGCAGGTCTGTCCGGTGAAGGACGGGACCGAGCTGATGGACGTTCTGGGTGACCGGGAAGCACTGGCGGCCCTTTTCGATGCGGCCGGTCCCGAGCATTCGCTCTCGGACGTGCAGTTGCTGGCGCCGGTCGCCGACCCGCCGCAGTTCCTAGGCATAGGCCTCAACTACCGGCTCCATGCTGCGGAGACGGGTGCCGCCATCCCCGAGTCCCCGATCTGCTTCCCCTTCTTCAACTCCTCGATCATCAACCCGGGCGACGCCATCTGCCTGCCTCCTTTCACCGACAAGGTGGACTGGGAGGTGGAGCTGGCGGTGGTGATCGGCAAGGAGGCCTGCTGCGTTTCCGAGGAGGACGCCGTCGACTACATCGCCGGCTACACCATCGTCAACGATGTATCGGCCCGGGACATCCAGGTCAGCGAGGGTCAATGGAGCCGGGCCAAGTCGTTCGACACCTTCAAGCCGATGGGTCCCTGGATCGTCACGGCCGACGAGTTGGGCGCCGCCGGAGACCTCGATGTCAAGCTGTGGGTGAACGGCGAGATCAAGCAGGACGGCGAGACGTCCGATCTGATATTCAACGTGCCCCAGCTCGTGTCCCACATGTCCCAGCACCTCACCCTCGGGGTGGGGGCCGTCATCTCGACCGGAACGCCCAGCGGGGTGGGCATGGCTCGCAAGCCTCCCGAGTACCTGGGTGCCGGCGATGAGGTCACCTTGGAGGTCGAGGGTATCGGTCGCCTCACCAACCCGGTGGAGGCAGCCGGCTGCTAGACACCGCAGGCCTGGTCTCACCGACGTAGAGTTAGGGGCCAGGCACGGCGCTCGAGGGAGGTGGTCGAATGGCGACGGTAAGGGTCAACGGAGTCGATCTCTGGTACGAGTTCTCGGGCTCCGGCGAGACGGTGGTCCAGATCGGCGGCGCGGTGAGCGGCCACGAGGGATATGCCACCATCACCCCAGGTGTCGCCGAGCACTTCCGGGTGCTGGACTACGACCATCGCGGCTACGGCCTCAGCAGCCGCCCCAAGCAGCGTTACACGCTCGAGACCTGGAGTGCCGACCTGGCTGCCCTGATGGACGCCCTCGAGATCGAGAAGGCCCACATCCACGGCGGGTCGATGGGGAGTTTCATAGCCCTCGACTTCGCCGCCCGGTTTCCGGAGAAGACCGACAAGCTGCTGATGGGCGCGGGTGCGGTCGCCAAGTGCGACGCCATGGGAATCCACATGTTCCGCGTCTGGCAGGACGTCGCCTCCGCCTACGGCGCCGTGTCCGAGCAGCTGGCCAGGGAGTTGCTCACCAAGGCCTTCGGGAGAAGGTTGCTGGACGAGATGGGCGACGACATCCTCCGGGAGACCCTGGCGGTGCTGGAGCGCAACACGGATACGGACGTGTTCATCGACGCGTGCCAGGCGATGATCGACACCGACGTCCGGGACGTGGTTCCGAACGTGACGGCGCCCGCCCTGGTGATGTGCGGTCGCCATGACATCCTGACGCCCTTGGACGCCGGGCCGGGAGGCGCCGGGGCCCGATGGGTGGCGGAGAACCTCCCGAACGGGCGCTTGGAGATATTCGAGCACAGCGGCCACGGCCACTACGTCGAGGAGATCGAACGGTCGGTCGAAGTCATCCTGGACTTCCTGGCCAGCTGATCCGCATGTGGGAGGAATGCTGGATCCACGAGGAGGCCGTCATGCCAGGTCAGTACGAGACTCCGGTGGTACGGGCATGAGGCTTGAGGGCAAAGCGGCGGTCGTCACCGGCGCAGGCCAGGGGATCGGGGCGGCCATCGCCCGTCTCTTCGCGGCCGAGGGGGCCAGGCTGGTGCTAGCGGACCTGAGAAGTGGTCCTGCCACAGGCATGGTGGAGGAGATCACGTCCCGCGGTGGGGAGGCCGTGTTCGTGCAGGCGGATGTCACCTCCGACGCCGATTGCAAGCGGATGACCGACACGGCGATCGAGCGCTTCGGCTGCCTGGACATCCTGGTGAACAACGCCGGCATCGCCGGCAAGGGCACCGTGACGGAGGCGACCGAGGAGCTCTGGGACCGGGTGATGGCCGTGAACCTGAAGTCGATCTTCCTCGCCTCCCGCCACGCCGTTCCCCACATGGAGCGAGCTGGGGGAGGTTCGATCGTCTGTATCGCTTCAGTGGCGGGCATGACGGGGGAGATGGGCCAGGTGGCCTACAACACCTCGAAGCACGGGGTGATCGGCCTGGTGCGGTGCATGGCCTACGACCACGCCGCGGCGGGCATCCGCGTCAACGCCGTCTGCCCGGGCGCCATCGACACGCCCCTCCTGAGCCCGCTCACCGAGGAGCGCCTCACCAGGCTGGAGGGCCTGCACATGATGCGGAGGCTAGGCCGGCCCGAGGAGATAGCCCGTGCCGTGCTCTACCTGGCCGGGGATGAGTCCTCGTTCACGACCGGCGCCGCAATGGTGGCAGACGGCGGCTACACAGCTTTCTGACGCCTGGGCAGAGCCGTCCGGACGGAAGGGTTGAACTTGTCACACCCCCACCATATGTTGAGTATCGCCAAGCACCCATGCCGGCCGCAGCTTCGACCGATCGGTTCGGCCGGGCCTGAGGGAACGAATACATGCTCAATGGAGCGACAGCCGTCTCGTCCGGCCGCCGGGCGGGCATGGCCTACCACGCTCCGAGCCAGGAG
>VXRE01000067.1 GCA_009838635.1 Acidimicrobiia bacterium
CTTCCCCTCTTCCCCTCTTCCCCGTCGGTCCGGGCCGCGCCACCATGTTCGGCGCTGTCCGGATCTCACTTCCCCTCCGCCTGTGCGGTTCATCGCTCGGGCGCAGGCAAAGGAGAAAGCCAAAGGAGACGTGTCTCCGGCCCGGATTTATTTGGCCTCAGGGTCGGCTACGGGCCGGAATTCGGTTGATTAATTACAGCCATGGTATTACACTGGTATGCCCGGTCTCGGGCGTAACTGACCCGACCGCCATGATCGGGGGCCGGTCGATGCACCGGCAACAAGGCATACCGGCGTATGGCAAGCGAAGAGTAGGGGCTCTCGGCAGGTACCCCTGACTCTTATTGAAAGGAGGGCGATGATGGCGGGACGGGGAGATGGACTTCGGATACAGCGTCTGTTCACGACCGAAGGCCGCGACCCGTACGACGGAATCGCCTGGACCCGCCGCGAGTCACGGATCGTCAATCCGGACGGCTCCGTGGTCTTCGAGATGGATGACGCCGAGGTTCCCACCACCTGGTCGCAGGTGGCCACCGACATCATCGTCTCGAAGTACTTCCGCAAGGCCGGTGTGCCCCGGCTGGACGCTGACGGCGACCCGCTGCTGGATTCCGACGGCAATCCGGTGCTGGGATCGGAGCGCTCTGCCAGGGATGTCTTCAACCGGCTTGCCGAGACCTGGCGGCACTGGGGTGAGGGCTACGGCTACTTCGGAAGCGCCGCCGACGCCCAGACCTTCGAGGACGAGCTCAAGTACATGCTCGCCAACCAGATGGCGGCGCCCAACAGCCCGCAGTGGTTCAACACCGGCTTGTCGCATAAGTACGGCATCACGGGCACGCCGCAAGGGTTCTGGTACGTAGACGAGGAGACCGGCGAGGTACTCCCCTCCCCCGACGCCTACTCCAGACCGGCGCCCCATGCGTGTTTCATCCAGTCGGTGGCCGACGACCTGGTCAACGATGGAGGGATCATGGACCTGTGGGTCCGGGAAGCCCGTCTCTTCAAGATGGGATCCGGCACCGGCTCCAACTTCTCCAACCTCCGGGCCGAGGGCGAGCCGCTGGCGGGTGGTGGAAAGAGCTCGGGGCTCATGTCGTTCCTCAAGATCGGAGACCGGGCGGCGGGCGCTATCAAGTCCGGCGGCACCACCCGGCGGGCCGCCAAGATGGTCATCCTCGACACCGACCACCCCGACATCGAGGAGTTCATCGCCTGGAAGCGCGACGAGGAAATGAAGGCGCGCCTCCTGATCGAGCACGGCGGGTTCCCGGCCGACTTCAACGGCGAGGCATACATGACCGTGTCGGGCCAGAACTCCAACAACTCGGTAAGGGTTGACGACCGCTTCATCAAGGCGGTCGCCGAGGACGGCGATTGGGACCTGATCAACCGGCTGGAGGGTGACGTCAGCAAGACGGTGCGAGCCAGAGACCTGTGGGAGCAGATCGCGGACGCCGCCTGGGCCTGTGCCGATCCGGGCGTCCAGTACCACACCACCATCAACGAATGGCACACCTGCCCCGCGGACGGTGATATCCGGGCGTCCAACCCATGTTCCGAATACATGTTCCTGGACGACACGGCTTGCAACCTGGCCAGCATCAACCTCGGCGCCTTCCTCGATGACGCTACCGGCCGGTTCGACACCGACGGCTACCTCCACGCCATCCGGCTATGGACGATCGTCCTGGAGATCTCGGTGACGATGGCGCACTTCCCGTCCAAGGCCATCGCCCAGGGCTCCTATGACTTCCGCACCCTCGGCCTCGGTTACGCCAACCTCGGCAGCCTCCTGATGCGCTCCGGAATCCCTTACGACTCGGACGAGGGCCGGGCGATCGCCGGCGCGCTGACCGCCATCCTCACCGGTGAGGCCTACGCCACCTCCGCCGACATGGCCAAGGTGCGGGACCCCTTCCCCGGGTTCGAGAAGAACCGCGAGAACATGTTGCGGGTAATACGGAACCACCGTCGGGCGGCCTACGACGAGACGGACTTCGAGGGTGTCGGCACCGAGGTCAGCACCATCGACCCGGCATACTGCCCGGCCGAGCTGCTGGACGCGGCCCGGCAGGCCTGGGACCGTGCCCTGGAGATGGGAGAACAGCACGGTTACCGCAACGCTCAGGCAAGCGTGCTCGCTCCTACCGGAACCATCGGGTTGGTGATGGATTGCGATACCACCGGGGTGGAGCCCGACTTCGCCCTGGTCAAGTTCAAGAAGCTGGCCGGCGGGGGCTACTTCAAGATCGCCAACCAGTCCATCGCCCCGTCGCTGCGGCGGCTCGGCTATGACAAGCACCAGATCCTCGACATCCTGGCCTACGTGGTAGGCACCTCATCGCTCGAGAACGCTCCGCACATCAACCACCGGAGCCTCGCGGCGAAGGGCTTCACGGCCGAGGACCTGGCCAGGATCGGGAAGGCCCTTCCCGGCGCATTCGAACTGGAGAACGCCTTCAACGCCTTCACGCTGGGCGCCGACACCCTGGAACGGCTCGGCTTCACCGAGGAGGAGTACGGAACCTTCGAGTTCAGGCTGCTGCCGGCGCTCGGCTTCAGCAGGGAACAGATACGTGCCGCCAACGACTTCATCTGCGGCCGGCAGACGATCGAGGGAGCACCGCACCTGCGTGCCGAACACCTGGCCGTGTTCGACTGCGCCAACCGCAACGGCAAGTACGGGGAGCGGTTCATCCACCACACCGGCCACATCAAGATGATGGCCGCCGCCCAGCCGTTCATCTCGGGCGCCATCTCCAAGACGATCAACATGCCCAACGAGGTCACCGTCGAGGATGTGGCGGATGCCTACATGATGTCCTGGGAGTTGGGCGTCAAGGCGGTGGCCCTCTACCGGGACGGCTCCAAGGCCTCGCAGCCGCTGTCCGCCTCGTCGGACGACGGGGTGTCCGAGGAGGAGAGCGCGGAAGTCACCGAGGCGCTCGAGGCCGAGTCCGCCATAGCGTGGGGGGTCTGGCCCAACGGCACCTCGCCCACCCAGGCCTACGCCCGCCAACCTCGGCCCCGCTTCCTGCTACCGGCCCGCCGGACCGGTTGGACCCAGGAGGCTCGGGTCGGTGGGCACAAGGTGTTCCTCCGCACCGGGGAGTACGACGATGGAACCCTCGGTGAGATATTCATCGACCTGGCGAAGGAGGGCGCGACGCTCCGGGGCGTGCTGGCCAGCTTCGCGATCGCGGTGAGCAAGGGCCTCCAGTACGGCGTGCCGCTGGAGGAGTACGTGGACACCTTCGTGTACCAGACCTTCGAGCCCCGAGGCATCGTCGAGAAGCATCCGAACATCAAGATGGCCAACTCGATCGTGGACTACGTGTTCCGGGCGCTCGGGGTCGAGTACCTGCTTCGGGACGAACTGGCCCAGGTTCCTCCGGATCGGTCGAGCAGCGACCTCCCCGAGCCCCCGAAGGGAGTCGCCGCCGAGGCCGGTCGCCAGATGGAGCTGTCGGAGGCGGTCAAGGAACAGGACATCGAGGCACAAACGGCCGCGGCCAGGTTCGCGGACTCCAATGAGCCCGGCCCCATCCAGCAGCCCCTCAGCCTGGTACCGGTGGGATCCGGCAACGGATCGGGCGCGGCAACCGGGATGACCCAAGAGGCCGCCCTTTCGAGTGCCGGCCAGATGATCGGAGGCCTGATGGGAGACGCCCCGGTGTGCTCCTCGTGCGGCCACATGACCGTCCGCAACGGCGCCTGCTACGTCTGCCTGACCTGCGGAGACACCACCGGCTGCAGCTAGCCCTGATTCTTGAGGTCACCGGAATCCGGCAGCTGCCCCGGGACTCGAACGGAAGACCTGGGCTGAAGCTACAGTTCGGGGAGTGAAGCCCGGCCTTCGCTACGGTTCGATGGTCCGGTTACGCCGTTTGATCCATCTGACAACCACTCCCGATACATACGAGCACGGTCCGGCGAACGCGCCGGGGACGGAAGGGACACGTAATGAGCGACACGACCCTGATCGATCTGACACCGATGGCGGCCGAGAAGGTGATCGAGTTGAGCGAGGGAGCACCGGAAAGGGCCTACCTGCATGTCTTCCCCGCCGGGCAAGGTTGCTGCCGGACCATGTATGGCCTGGCATTCATGGCCGAAGCCGGGAACGACTTCGAGGTGTTCGAGGCCCACGGAGTGAAGATGGCCGTGGCGAACGAGACCCGCGCCGCCGTGGAGGGCGTGGCGATCGACTACGTGGAGACGCCCCAGGGCGAGGGCTTCACCGTCATGAAGGCGAACCCGTCAGGCGCCGGCGGTGGCTGCGGATGCCATTGACAGCAGGTACAGCCGGGTCCTCCGGCTGAGGGGCCCGACTCCGGCCCGTAGCGGTGCTCCGTCCCGGGCGCGCATCATCCCGGTGTCTGCCTGTCGCGACCGGCCTGTAACCGTCCGGTTCGAGTAGCTACAGGGCGAAGCCGAAGTCGCGGGCCGCGTCCATGAGGGCCAACTTGTCGTCATGGGTACCCGTCCGCTTCCCGATGATGAGCGCGCAGTTGACCTCGTAGGTACCGCTCGGGAACTCGCGACTCCGGCTGCCGGGGATGACGATCGCTCCGGCCGGGACCTCTCCCTTGTAGGTGACGGCGGGATCTTGAGTCACATCGACGATGTGGGTCGAGGCGGTGATCGAGTTCTGGGCGGCCAGGACCGCACCCTCGCGGACTATCACCCCCTCCACGACGATGCACCGAGAACCGATGAAGGCGTCGTCCTCGACGATGACCGGCCTCGCCCCGGGCGGTTCTAGCACGCCGCCGAGGCCCACC